>NZ_CP100350.1:329500-659000 GCF_024204685.1 Gilvimarinus sp. DA14 | reverse complement strand
GCTAACAGGGCCGCCGGGGCGCCGAGTGCACACCAAATACCGTAAACCCAGGTGCGCAGGCTCTTGCGCTGCCGGTGCGCAAACGCTTGTTGAAAAACCTCGGCAAGGCGCTCGCAGCGCTTTTGGCCTGCAGTGCTGAGATCGGATAGTGCTTTCGGGTTGAAGAGCCTTGCCCAAACAAAATCAAAACCGCGATATTCGCTGAGGGGGTTTTCGGAATCGCTGTTGCCTACCAGTGCGCTCAGATCGTGTAAATCCAGCCCGGTCCATGGGGCGCGCAGTACCGCGAGCCAGGCAGTGCGGTCCTCTGGGCGCAGTAGGGCGCGGGTCAGGCTGAAGAGGTCAGCAATCACCATGCGGCTTGCCAGCGAATCCATGTCTTGCGCCTGAAAGGCGATACCTTCGCGGTTTAAGGTTTCGATAATAAGGCTCAAGTGGCCGCGGTTTCGTCCCAGCACAGCAATTGTGTCGTCGGGTTTTTGCGCAAGCGCCTCTCTAATAATCTCGACAATAGCATTCGCCTCGCTGGCGCGGGCGTCATCAATAGTTTGCTCTTGTTGCTCGTCGTAGGCGCAAACAAGTAACTGTACATCGCTGTGCTCTGATGCCGGTTTAAAGGCCTGCGAAGGGCTGTAGCTGACAGCGCCGCGAGATATATCGTCCCGCGTTGGAAAGGCCTGTTGAAAGGTGCTGTTTACCCAGTCCACAACGGTAGCGCGGGAGCGGAAATTCACCTCCAAGTCTAGCGGGGTCAGGTCCACCGAGCCAATGCCGCTGGCTCGGGCCTGTAAAAACAGGCCTACATTGGCGTTACGAAAGCCATAACAGGACTGCATGCCATCGCCAACGATAAACAACGTCCGGCCATCGCCGGGCTCCCAGCCCGCGGTAAGTTTTTCCAGCAGTTGCAGTTGAGGTTGTGAGGTATCTTGAAACTCATCGACCAGTATATGACGGATTTGATAGTCCAGCTTTAGCGCAATCTCGCTCGGGGCATCGTCTTCGCCCAGCGCTTGCAGGGCGGCAAGGGTGATTTCGGTAAAGTCGGTGGCACCGCGTTCGGCAAAACATAGCCACAGCTCAGCGGCAAGGCGGGGCAAGCTGCGGGTTAAGCACTGCAAAATATCCCACTCACTGTCACTGTAGCCGATGCTGGGTAGTGAACGAATTTCATCAAGGGTGGTTGCGACTTGCGAATTCTCGGTTTGCAGTAATGCTGTTATTTCACCGTAGAGTACTTTGCTCTCTTTGCCGGCTGCTCCAGCGGGGACGCCTTGTTTTACGTTTAAGCTTTTGCGAAAGCTGCCGGTATTGGTCAGTAAAAAGCTCGCCAGCAAGTTCCAGTTTTCTATCTGCTCAGGCTCGGGAGCGGGCAATTCGGTTATACCGGCAAATGCGGCAAAGGGGTTGTCGGGCTGCTGTTCGCGCAAGAATGTACCGGCTCTGTCTAACAGCAGACATAAATCACTGGCAACTGGCTGCAGGTGGGAGCGAATCTGGCTTAAATGCTCGCGGATAATCGAGCCCAGCACGGCTTCAAAATAATCCCGCGCTTCGGCGTCCGATGCCGATAAAATCAGGCTTAACCACTGTTCGCGTTTGCTGAGTAAGTCCACAAACAAATCTGCCAGAGCTTCCAGGCGGTTATCCAAATGGCGGCATAGCTGAATCAAAGCCTGACCGTGAGGTGTGTCATCGCCTGCAGCTTGCAGCAGCCGGTAGGCGGCCTCGCGATACACCGCTTGGGGATCTTCTAAGGTGTCTGGGAGTTCCCCCAGGCCGCTGTGAAAAGGCAGTTGCGCCGTAATGGCGCGGCATAATCCATCGATAGTTAAAACCCGCAGGCGGCTGGGATTCTTCAGCAGCTGCCAGTTGTGTTTACGGTCGTGGGCGAGCAGCGCGGAGGCCGTCTGCCACAGCGCTTTTTCGTGTCCAGCCTCTGGCTCTGGGCAGTGGGCGGCATGTTCCAAGGCAGTGATAATACGCTCGCGCATTTCACTGGCGGCTTTATTGGTGAAAGTGATCGCCAATACCTGTTCGGGCGCTTCCACGTTAAGCAATAGTTTAAGCACGCGGTGGGTCAGTAGCCCGGTCTTGCCCGAGCCCGCCGGAGCACTAACGGCAAAAGATTGCTCTGGGTTTAAGGCCTGCGCGCGCGCTGAGCTGTCGACAGGTTGCAGCTGACTCATTTTGCGGCCTCCGGCTGATTCAACCAGCGCTGCACCTGCGCCTCGTCGTCAACTCGCGATAGCGGGGCTAACCAGTTGTCGTAGCGCTGCGCATCGACGCTGCGATACAGGGTGCTGGCGTAACCCTGGCGAATCTCTGCGGCCAGTTGCTGTAAAGCACTTTGCCAAGCATCCAATTGGTGTTGCCAGCTTTGCTTTTCCGGAGGCTCTATACCGGTAATATTCAGTGCTGTTTGATCGCCCCAGCCGGATAATTGCGTGTTTTTGGCGTTGATGCTCACGAGCGCGATGGCAGTAATGTTATGTTCGGTAAGGGCACAGACGTACAGTGGCAGCTGCGGATCGGTAAAGCGCAATTCCTTCCATGCGTTGGTGCTGGCGCTGCCGGTTTTGTAATCAATCAACAGGTGCTCGCCACTGTCCAGGGTGTCCATCCTGTCAATGCGCACATCGAATTGCAGGCCCGCAAACTCGGCAGTTACTTGTTGCTCCAGCCAGGCAATGGCAAAGTCCGGCCTGAGCTTTTCGAATTCTAGCCACTGAGTAATTTGTGCGCTTAGTCTCTCGCTTTCCAAAGCCTGCAGGGCTGGGGAGATCTCGGGGCGTTTGCGTGCCGCGTGGCTGACGCACTCTTGTGCAAGTTGATTAACGCGCTGGTTGAGGTGATTTGCATCCAAGGCTACGAGTTCGGCCTGGTTGTTTAGGCCTTGCCACAGCTCGGCGAGAATGAGATGCAACAAATTGCCTCTATCTGCCGCAGAAAAACCAAACCTAGGCGGGTCAAAGGCGTAGGCGCCCAGCCTGTAACGGGCAAAGGCTGAGAAAGGGCACTTGGCCTGGGCGCTAAACATGCCGCTGCCGCCGGGCAGTTTACTGCTATCGAGTGGGGGGCCAAATTCGCAGTCGAGCCATTCGAGAGAGGTGCTCTCGCACAGCCGTTGGTAGTTATCTTGCGTCAGTGATTGTGAGCCATGACTTAGCTGCTGCGGGCTTACGGCGGGTATATCCTGTATTAGCGCGCTGGATAGTAAATGGCGATCGCCATCGGCCTTGGGGTAGCTAAACACAACTGTGGCGGCGCATTGGCGTAGTCGTTTGGTTAAGCGCTCGGCGTAAAGCAACTCGCGTTCTGCGCTGGCGCGCGGCATCTGCCAATCGCGCTGCAGGCCCACCGGCAACAGAGGGTTAGGTTTGGCCGCGGGCGGCCAGGCCTGCTGATGCATGCCCATAACCCAGGCGTGGGTAAATTGTAGACCGGAGGCTTCCAGCAAACCTAGTATCTGAATTGGCGAGTCGGGCGTTTGCGGTTGAAAAGGCGTTTGCTCCAACTGTCTTTGCAGTAAGCTTAGAGCTTCGCTTAAGCTCAAAGGTGCTTGTAGCTGCGCCAACTTGGTCTGCTCAAACAGTGTCTCGTGCCAAAGTGCGACCTGTTGATATTCAACACTATCCAGACGTCGTTCGCCGGGCCAGCCGAGTTGTTCTAGCAGGTGGGTGATTTTCTCCACCCAATCACTGATCGTTAATTTAAAGCGGGCCTGACGCTCGATATCCATGGCCATTTCCAGGCGCTTTGCCAATTGCACGTCGCTCTCGCTGCGCTCGATTAAACCTCGGCACACTTTGCGAATTTCTGAGCTTTTCAGTTCGCGCTTAGCAAGGCGTCGCAAGCTTGCGATCGCCTTAGCCCGTATGGGCTTTTCCTCTTGGTAATTGCCCCAAAATAGCGAGTCCAGCAGCCTTGCAGCCGCATCTGTGGTGATGGGGCGACAGTGCAGCGCCACCAGCTCCAGCGCCGCTTTGATAACTGGAGCCTGCCCCAGCGGCGTGCCGGCAGAAAAGTTAAAGGGGGCTACCTGACGGGGCTGGCTTGGTTGGGGTGTCAGTGGATTAAAGACCTCGGTAAAAATGCGTTCTACCAATTCGCGCTCGCGGCCGAGCTCGGGCACGATAATGCCAATAACCGCTTCTGGCTCCTTTGCCAAAATGTCGTCCGCCCAGAGTGCCGCGCGGCGAATCTCGCTTTCGCTGTCGGCTTCGCTGGTGAGCGTTTGTATGTTATCGCTACTCGGGTCGGCTACAGTTTCTGCATTTGGCAGAGCAAGTTCCAGTAGGGCTTGAGTCAATGGCGGAATATCGTCAAAGCCATACACACTGGCGTTGGCAGTCGGTTTTAGTTCGCCACTTTGCAGCGCACTTAAAAGCCTCTCTTGTACACCTTCGCGGGTAATGAGCAGGTGCTTATCGAGTTGCTGATGGAATGCCTGGTACCATTCGATGAATCGGGGCTCGGCGGTGGGCCATTGCTCGAGCTGAGTCAGCGGGCAACGCCACGCTTGCAGCGCCACCCGGGCTGTTTCTGCTTTGCTGGCAAGCTGACGCGCCTGCATAAGTTGCTCGGCACCGAGGCTGTCGGTGATTACCTGCTCCCATAGCAGGCTGGTTTGCCAGCGGTTTAACAGGGCTTTAGGGGAGTCTGAGTGTTGGAATTGAAACCGCTCCCACTGACGTTCCAGCCACTGATTGAGCGCGTACACTCGCGGCTCGGGCCAGCTGTTCAGTTTTGCCTGGCGGTGCTGATATTGGTGGTAAGCACGTAATATCTGATTGCGCTGACGATTGTTGGCGGTAAGCAGTAATTGGCCGCCACTTAGACGATCTACCAGAGGCTCAATTGCAAATAACACCGCCGACATACACAACTCCTTCAAGTAAGCGCCGCAGTTTACGGTTTTGCACGGGAATGGGGCAAGCTAGCGAGGCCTGTAATCCGTGAATCTGGTGTATAGTGAAGTGTAAATAACACGGAGTGAAGCTGCGCGGATATGCGTTCCCTCAATGCAAAGTTGCTGATTATTGTGATCGGGTTTGTCATTTTAAGTGGCATCCTTGGCGCTGTGCGGGTGGGGTACTCTGAATCTCGCCGTATTCAGACCTTATACGATTCGCGCTTACAGGCGCTCTCCAGTCGCTATAGCCGTTACTTGGAAGACGAGCTGAGCGGCCGCTTAAATGCTCTGAAGGCGGCGGCAGAAGCGTTTGCCTATCAACTGAACACTCACGACTATAGCGCGCAACCTAGGCTTGCCCCGGCTCCTGATGGGGCTTACAGGGTGCTTTCCCCTCACTCCGGGGCTTTTATACACAAGGATTTTCCACCGAGCGAAGATACCTTGCGTTTATTGCTGGCCTCGGAAGAAACATGGGAGCAAACCAGCCCGGTCATGGCCAGCTTGTTCAGTGCTTTTTATTTTATCAGTGAGCAGCGCTTAAGCCGCGTCTGGCCGAAAACGATTGTTGAAAACCACCGCGCTGATCACGATGTGACCACAGAGATTTTTTACACCGTTGCCACACCAGCTAACAACCCCGATCGCAGTGCGGAGTGGACGCCCATCTATTTCGACACATACACGGACCGTTGGATGACCTCACTGGTGATACCTATTTACTGGCAGGAGCGTTTTATTGGTGTGATGGGCGGTGATATTGATGTCAGTTATCTGATGGGCAAGCTGCGTGCACTGGATACCGATAACGACCTCATTCAGGCGTTCTTGTTTAATCTTGAAGGGGAGGTCGTGTTACACAGCAGGCAGGCGCCGCGTCTGCAGGCGAGTGTCAACACCCGGGATGATTCCTATCCCATACTCAATGAGAATGAATCTCTACCGGCTTCCAACTCAATATATTTGCGCGAGGTAATAGAGCGCAAGGTGCCGCTGGGGCATGTTGAGTCGCGCAGTATCGACGGTGAGCGAGTCAATATTGTTGCTACCCGCTTGAAAGACATGGACTGGTACATCAGTTTTTACTACCCGCAGTCGTTGATTACATCCAGTTTTCGCTCGTCAATGATGAGTGTCTACGCCAATATCGCCATGCTGGGCGTGTTTTTGTTTGTGGTGTTGTATTTCAGTATCCGGCTCTTTGTGGTGCGGCGAATAAGCGTGCTGGCCGAAGCAACGGGCCAGGTCAGCCGCGACAACTGGCAGACCAGTCTGCCCTCTATGGGGCGCGATGAAATAGGTCGTTTAAGTAATGCGATTAATGACATGCTGGATCAGATTCGCCATCTGATTCGCGGCTTAGACGATAAGATATTGCTGCTGGATAAAGCCAGTGCTGAGTCGCGCCAACTTATGGCGGCCATTGAAAACAGCGCAAGCTTGGTTGTCATTCTCAACAAGAGCTGGGAAATTGTGTATGCCAATTCGCAGTACTGGCAGGTTGCCGGTCCTGAATATCAAGCCGATAACCCGTTGTTGTTGAGCGATAGCGCCAGCCTTAGTCCCGAGACTATTAACAGCCGCTTACGTGAGCAGCTGCAGCGGGGGCAAGATGTTGAAGAGTCGGCCCGGTGGCAGGCCGAGTATCTGGCTCGCACAGCCGACGGTCGCAGTTTCTGGTTGATGCAAACCGTTACGGCAATTCTCAGCACCCAACAAGAGCCTGAATACTATGTCTGCGTCGGTCAGGACATTAGCGATTTAAAAGAAAAGCAACGTGAAGTTGAAAAACTCGCCTATTACGACCATTTAACGGGTCTTGCTAACCGCATTCTGTTTAAAAAGCAGTTGCACACGGCGCTCAATCGCAGCTTGCGCAGCGGCAGTCATATCGCTCTGTTCTATCTCGATCTCGACCACTTTAAGAGAATTAACGATACCTTCGGTCATGAGGCTGGCGATCAATTATTAATCGAGGTAAGCGGCAGGCTGCGCAGCCACCTACGCGAAGAAGACTGTGTTGCGCGTCTCGGGGGGGATGAGTTTGCGGTGCTTCTGGACGAAGTAGAGAGCCCCCAATATGCCTATGTGGTGGCTACCAAATTAATTCGTGCACTTAACCAGCCGCTGGAGTTGGAAGGCAAGGAGGTTGTTGCAGGGGTGAGTATTGGCATAACCATGGCGCCGGATGATAGCGATAATCTGGATGTATTAATGAAAAATGCCGACCTTGCTATGTACCGGGCCAAGGATAAGGGGCGCAATGTATTTCAGTTTTACACCGCCGACATGAACGCGGCGGTGGAACAGCGTTTGGCTATCGAGCGGGATATGCGTCAGGCACTGAAATTTGGCCAGTTTATGCTCTACTATCAGCCTTTGGTGGATCTTGGCAGTGGTCGCATAGTGGGTGCCGAAGCATTAATTCGCTGGCAGCATCCCACTCGGGGATTAGTGTCACCCGCTGATTTTATTCCCGCAGCAGAGGAATCCGGGCTGATTGTGCCTATTGGTAAGTGGGTTCTTAAAACTGCTTGCTATCAGGCGCGCGGTATTCAAAAGGCGCTGGGTCGGGAGTTTAAATTGTCAGTGAATATCTCGGCGCGTCAGCTCAGTGAAGCTGGTTTTTTACAGATGCTAGAGGCGGTCTTGCAGGAGTCTGGTTTATCTCCGGGGTCGCTGGAGCTGGAGGTAACCGAAAGCACGCTGCTGGAAGATGTGGCTAATGTTATTCCTATGTTGGAGCAATTGCGGCAAAAAGGCTGCGGTCTGGCGATTGATGACTTTGGTACAGGTTATTCTTCGCTCAGCTATCTTAAGCGCCTACCGATTAACAGCCTTAAGGTGGATCGCAGCTTTGTGCAGGACTTGCCCGATGACGAAGAGGATAGGGCGATTACTTCCTTGGTGGTTGCCATGGCCAAAAGCCTGCATTACAAAGTGGTGGTCGAAGGGGTGGAAACGCCCGAGCAACACGCCTTTTTGTCTAATTGCGGTTGTCACTTTGGGCAGGGTTACTACTACAGTAAACCTCTGCCGGTGGATGACTTTATGGCACTATTGTTTGCCGACCGGCAAAAGCGAGGTTAGAACCGAGTAGCTGAGCAGTCCATAGTGGCGCAGCCCGGCTTCTAGTTTGTCGAGCCTTTTCGAGCTCTGAGTAAAGTAGGCGTGCGCCGATGGGGTTTGATCGACATCGCTTAGATTAAACCCAAGCTCGTCCAGCCAATAGGCGACGCGACGTGCAATCGCTTCGCCAGAGTCCAATAATTTTACCTCCGGCCCCAACAGGCGTGAAATCTCCTCACTCAGTAACGGAAAATGGGTACAGGCCAGGACCAGACAGTCCATAGCGTCAGGGTGTGGGTTGGCGGGGCTTGCGGCGATAAATTTTTCCAGGCAGGCTGCCAATTGCGCTTCGGATACCGCCTCGCCGCACAGTTTTTTCTCCGCCAGATGAACCAGTTGGGTCGAGCCGCTGGTGACTACATGGCAATGCCTAGCGAACTCACGAATCAGATTTCGGGTGTAGTCTCGGTATATGGTGCCAGGTGTCGCTAGTAACCCAATGTAATTATTCGCAGAGAGCGCTGCCGCTGGCTTAACGGCCGGAACAACGCCCACAATAGGCTGGCGTAAACGCTGGCGTAGTTGTGGTAACGCGAGCGTACTGGCTGTGTTGCAGGCAATTACAATAACGTCGGGCTGGGTTACGGCGTTTTGCAAGTAGTGCTCAATAACATGTAAACAGCGGCAGATTAAAACTTGATCGCTTTTCTCGCCGTAGGGAAACCCGCCGTTGTCTGATAAATAGCTCAGGCTGGCCGCTGGAATCAACTGTTGTATATGCTGATAAACACTCAGCCCGCCAACACCGGAGTCAAACACCAGTACATGAGGAACATTTGCTTGCTTAGTCATGTTGCGGGATCAAATCAGCGATGGCTGCACTGTAGCTTGGTGGTTCATTATCAAAAAGACTGGAGCTAGCGTGATATGCATGAAGCAAATACTTGCGTGCCTCCGGGATGCGTCCCAACTCAAACAGGCACTGGCCTAACCTTAATTGTAGAAATGGACTTTTGTCGGCATCGGGGCAATAGAGAGCTGAAGTGAGAGATTCGGCACCTTGCTCAAATTGCTGCAGCTTGAAGTAGGTGTCGCCAATGGCTGTGAGCACCCAGCCGGCTTCGGCGTATTCGCTTTGGGGCTTGGGAATCAAAAGCCAGGCTTGGTAGAATGAGCGCAACGCCAATCGATACTCTTTGCTATCGTACAAACGGTAGCCGTCGGCACAAAGACGGCGAACCTGTAGCGTCAGATCTGGTTTGCCCATGCTGCTGTTATGTCTCTAATGGTTGGATATTAGCCAAGGCCTCATACAGACCATTGGCCTGCGGCACACCCAAGGCCTGATTCTAGTATATCGATGAGGCGACAGCCAAGTGAAGCCTCACACAAGTGGACAATAAAATGATTCAAGAGTTATTAGCGCTATCGACACTTGCGCTGTTATCGATAGCGGCGGCAAGCGCTTTGTTGGGCGCACTGGTTGTGTCCGTGTATGCGGCATTCAAACTGCGAGCGCGCGAGACAGAAATGAATACTGCGCTGACGGATCAAGCGCATCAACACAAGCTGCAAAAAACTCAGCTTGAAGCGCAGCTGGATCACTCTGAGACAGAGCTACAGGAGCAAAAGCTGAATATTACCCGGCTAGAGCAAAGTCGGGACGAGCTCAATCGCAAACTATCCGAGCAGATGTCGCTCAATTCTGGTCTCAAGGAGCGCTTGACCCATTTTGAAACATTAAAGTCAGAACAGCAGGCGTTGGAATCGCAGGTTGTTCGCTTGAGTGAACAGCGCTCGCAGTTGAGCACTCAGCTTGAGGCGGAAAGAGATAAACTAAAAGCTCAGGAAAGCTTGCTGGAGCAGACCCGGCAAGAGCTAAAGAAAGAGTTTGAGCTTACCGCCAACAAACTGTTTGAACAAAAAAGCGCACAGTTTAATAGCACAAGCCAAAGTCTATTGGAGGGCGCGCTCTCACCCTTCAAAGCGCAACTGTCCGACTTTCGCAAAAAGGTTGAAGATGTATACGAGAAGGAAAATGCCGAGCGCAACCGCCTGTCCGGACAGATTCAAGAGTTGCAAAAACAGGCCCATAAAATTGGCGAAGATGCCGTCAATTTAGCCCAGGCACTGAAGGGCAATAGTAAGGCTCAGGGTGGCTGGGGTGAAATCGTGCTAGAGCGTTTGCTGGAACAATCTGGATTACAAAAAGGGCGCGAATACGAAACCCAGCTGAGCTTTACCAGTGAAACCGGCGCTAGGCGGATGCCAGATGTGGTGGTGAGACTCCCCGAGGGTAAGGACATTGTTATTGATGCCAAAGTATCGTTGACTGATTACGAGCGCTACTGCAGCAGCGATGATGAAGGTGAGCGACAAAAATATTTGCAGGCTCATATCCAGTCGGTGCGCAACCATATTAAAGGCTTAAGTGCGAAGGACTATGAGAATCTTCCTGGCCTGCGCGCCTTAGATTTTGTCTTTATTTTTGTTCCTATTGAAGCTGCTTTTATGCTTGCGCTGCAGCACGATGCCAATCTGTACAAAGATGCGTACGACCGCCAGATTATCCTCGCCAGTCCAACAACCTTGCTGGCGATTTTGCGTACAGTGGAAAACATTTGGCGCTATGAAAAGCAAAACCGCAACGCTGAGCGGATCGCCAAAGACGCGGGTGGTTTGCACGATCAGTTTGTGGGTGTGCTTGAAGCGCTGGATCAGCTGGGCCAACAACTGGATAAAACCCGCGATGCCTATGATAAAACCCACAAGCGGCTGCATTCTGGGCGCGGCAACTTACTGCGCCGGGTGGACACCATTCGCCGCCTGGGTGCCAAAACCAAAAAGACCATAGATCCAGCGCTGTTGGATATGGGCGGCGAAGAGCAAAGCGAGGTGGATACTTCCGATGAGTAATTTGATGTTAGTAATTTCGCTAGTAGCTCTGGCTATCGTGCTTATCCTGAGCGTAGTGGCTCTCTACTATCTGCTTAAGTTACGCGAACTGCGCCGGCGACAACAAAGTCAGCTCGAACAACTGGAAGAGCAGGGGCGAGCACAGCGCGAGCGGGTGAATAACAGTATTCAGGTGATTGCCGCGGCCGTCGTTACGGATGAGATAAGTCTGACCGAGGCCAGTATCCGAGTTTCTGTTCTGCTCGATAGCTTGGGGGTAGAGGACTCTGTGCGCGAGGAGTTTTCGGCGTTTTATCAGCTGCGTGACGCTACCGCGCACATTCCAATTTTGGATGCCTGGAAAAAATTGCCTACCAAGCAAAAGCTGGCCCTGGATAAAGAACGCGAGCAGCACGAGGGTAAGTACAGTGAGTTTGTCCTCGATGCTGCACAGCGAATCAAAGGGCGTCGCTTTTAGTTTTACTCTATTCCCAACTTTACATTATCGCCGTTGCAGTAGTGCGCCGCATTCAATGTGATGGGTAAACGGGAACTGATCGAACAGTGCAAAAGCCTGAATCGAATGACTTTTTGTCAGCTCCTGGAGGTCACGTTTGAGAGTATCCGGGTTGCACGATATATACAGGATGTTCTCAAACCTTTGGCATATTTCAGTGGTGTGCGGATCTAGCCCCGCTCGCGGCGGATCGACAAAAATGGTGCTGAAGTTGTGGGCATCCAGATCAATGTGGCTTAGGCGACGAAAGGGGCGGACTTTGTCCAGAGCTTGGGAAAATTCTTCACTGGACATGCGAGCCAGGGATACATTGTCTATCTGGTTAAGTGCCAGATTGTATTGGGCTGAATTGACCGAGCTTTTCGCCAGTTCAGTCGCTACAACACGGTTGAAGTTTTGCGATAGCGGCAGGGTAAAGTTGCCGTTGCCGCAGTACAGTTCTAGTAAGTCGCCGCCGAGGTTTTCGCTTTTTCCTACCGCCCAGCTGAGCATTTTTTCACACACACGGGCATTGGGCTGTGTAAAACTGCTTTCAATTTGTTGGTAGTGGTACAGGCGGTCGTTAACGCTCAGCGTTTCTGTGACAAAATCTTCGCTCAATACCAATTTTTGTTTGCGGCTGCGTCCTATTAATTTGATGTTAAGTTGCTGCTGTAGTCTCTCGGCCTGCAGGCGCCACTGCTCATCCAGCTTTTTGTGGTATATCAAAGTGACCAACGCCTCGCCACTCAAGGTGGTGAGAAACTCCACTTGGAATAATTTGCGGCGCAGCAGTTCGCTGTTGTTAATTGCCTCTAGCAGCGGTGGCATTAACCTACCGATGGTAGCGTAGCCCTGTGGAAACTCCTTAATGGTGTAGGGCTTTTTGTATTCTCCCTGACGGTACATGGCGTAATCGGCGCGCGTCCCTTCGTGCCAAATTTTAAATTCGGCACGCATGCGAAAACCACTAGCGGGAGAGTCGAACACCTCGAGTGCGGGCAGAGCAAACTGCGCAAACAGAGATTCAATATATTGGATTTTTTGCTGCAGCTGCTCTGCGTAAGCTTCGGAGTTTAAAGCCTGTGTCATTCAATGTCTCAATTAGCGCGACCGGCTGCCTGGCTGGTGCATTCAACCCAGTGGCACTCGATCAGGGAGATGGGTTTGTCGCCACAAAAATAGGCATAGACCTCGTCGGGCCAACGATTAACCAGCGGCATTATACGCGAATTGGCCTCGCATTCCTTATCAATCGACTGTTTGAGGGTGAAGTAGGTGCGTCCAGGCTCGGGCCAAGGGCTGAATTGATCGGCTATCTGGGTAACGCCGGCGAAGTCTGCTGTTGTATTGCTGGTGCTGGCCAACAGTGCCTGACTTAGCCTTGGGTCAGCGCCAATGTCCGCGTAGGAGGTGGTTTCAATACGCCGCAGTTCCCGCTCGCAGGTCGCTTTTTGCGCGCTGGGAACTCGCTGGGAAAGATTCAGGCTTTGGGCGCGGCTTTGACTTGCCTCTTTCACCATTGCCAGGGTTTGCAGGGAGTAGGCTTGGTCTTGCCAGTGAACGATGTCCTTGCTTTGGTGCGCCTGGAGCGACTCGGCCGCCGCTAGTAAATGACTATTGCTGAACTCCCAGGTGTCTCGGGCAGTGACTGCGAGCATGCCAATACTGCCACCTAAGTTTTCGCATTGCTGTATCACAGTTAAATCGTTTACCGCAGTGCGCTGAACCTGGGCCGCATAGTTTTCTAATTCGGACTGGGTCGGCGGCACTACCGGTTTGGTTTGGCAGGCGCTAAGCAAGGTGCAAGCGGCGAAATAAAAAGCGCCAAGGCGCAGGGGAGTAAATAGTGACATGCCAGAGAACCCTTATCGACTCAGTGAAGTAATGGAGGTGGAGAAATTGAACCTGCCGAGGCTGATTGCTTGGGCAGTTTCACCGTAAACCGTGTTCCTTCACCGGGGGTGGATGATACTTCAATGCTGCCCCCATGGTGTTCCGTCACTATAAAATATGATACCGAAAGTCCAAGGCCTGTGCCCTGACCAATCTCTTTGGTTGTGAAAAAAGGCTCAAATATGTGTCGTGCTACTTCCTCGGCCATACCCGGGCCACTGTCTTCGACTTCCAAGATGGCGTCGACGTCGGTTTGCCGCAAGGTGATTTTGATCCAGTCTGAATTATCGAAGTCATCGCCTATGGCCTGGGCGGCATTGCGCACCAAATTAAGGAGCACTTGCTGGATTTCGGCGGCGCTGCCCATTATTTGTGGTACTGCGCTATCCAGCGCTAAGCGAATATCGGGCAGCTGCGCGCGCTCGGCTGCCAGCAGCTCTACACCGTGGCGGATAACGTGGGTGAGATCAAAGAGCCTTTGAGATTGCCCGCTGGAGCGCGAAAAATCCAGCATATTGGTAACAATATCTGCAGAGCGCTCGCCGGCTTCGCGAATATCTTCTAAAAACTGGGATATTTTTCGCTCGTCCAAGTACGCCATCAGTTGTTCGAGCGAGAGGTTATGGTTTTGTGCCGCCTCTTTATTTGCAGCTAAAGATGGAGAAATTCGGCGGTAGATATTTTGTACACCGTGCAAAATGGTGCTTAGGGGGTTGTTGATCTCGTGCGCCATACCGGCGGCAAGCTCCCCCAGAGACAGCATTTTCTCGTTCTGAATCATCATGTTTTCTACCCTTACCCGCATGGTGACGTCGTCGATGCGGATAACGGCCCCAATAGCCTGAACCGCAATCAGCGGGTAGATGGTCAGATCACTGTAGTGCAGCTCGCCGGCGTAAGTTTCCTGGATGTTTTGACTGGTGTAGGGAATGCCCGCCTCAATGGTGTCGCTGATAATATCGCCGTCCACTGGCAGACTGGGGTAGACATCACGCAGGTGTTTATTGAGCGCATCGGCTGACTCGATACCGGTCTTTTCGCTCGCCGCAGCGTTCCAATGGGTGATAAACCCGCGGTGGGTGACCCCGATAATGACCGAGGGCATAGAGTTAATAATACTGTGCAAGTATTCCTGGGTTTCACGTAGCAGCAGCTCGGTGGCTTCGTGGCGTCCAATTTCCTCGTAGAGCTGATCATTAGTACGGTGCAGAGACTCGGTGCGGTCGCTCACCTTGGCCTCCAGCTCTTTTTGCGATTCAAACAGTGCCTGGCGCGCGTGCTTGAGCTTCAGGCGGCTGCGTTGCATACCGATAATCAGCCCTGACTGCAGTAACAGCAGAATAATAATGGTAACCCACAGCCAATCTCGCTCAGACACCGCGGTGGTGTCGGCCCACACAGGCTGCGCCAGCAGGATTAAAATTGAAGTTAGAGCTGCGATTAACTGCATTTCGTAATTACGCTGAATATCGTCAAAGCGTCAAAGTCTAGCACCGAACTGAGCCCGTCGATAACCGGTGGCAATATGGCAGATAAAGAGAGGTGGATCAGAAGCTGTACAAACTGCCCAACATTCGCAATAAATGTATATAAGTTAAACACTTAGCTAAATTTTTTTGAAATAGTGTTTGACAGTGGAAAGCTTTTGGGTAGAATGCGTTCCACCTGATCGGGGGGTGGTTAGCTCAGCTGGGAGAGCATCGCCCTTACAAGGCGAGGGTCACAGGTTCGATCCCTGTACCACCCACCAAATCAGGAATGCGGACCGGTAGTTCAGCTGGTTAGAATGCCGGCCTGTCACGCCGGAGGTCGCGGGTTCGAGTCCCGTCCGGTCCGCCACTATTCAGAAAAGGCTCCACAATGTGGGGCTTTTTTTATGTCTGTTTAAAATGTCCATGTCGGTCACGGACGGGACGATGAACCCGCGAAGCGGTGTTCGACAAAATGGCAGGATAGCCATTTTGCACAGCGCGCATGCGCTGTCCGCAGGGCGAGGGCCAAGGACGGCCCGAGTGTTTCCCGTCCGGTCCGCCACTATTACGAAAAGGCTCCACACTGTGGGGCCTTTTTTTATGCCCGTTTAAATGTCCAAGTCGGTCACGGACGGGGCGATGAATTTTTGAGCGATCTTCTACTTGCCCTCGGAGGGGGTGCCAATATGGCCTGGGGGCGCCCCAAGGGTGCGTTGTTCTTTCCGGGCGCGAGTCGCTAACCCCCTTTGTACCTAAACCTTGCCTGCCTTCACAAAATCCGCGCTTTAGGCGAACCCGATTATCACATTACTGTCACACAGGTGTGGAATTCTGGACTCAGCGCTCCACAACGCTGGCAAGAGGCAAAGCGCCACTTGCGATATAAACAAGGAGAACGAGTATGCAAGATTATCTGGAAGAGCTATTAGATGTGTCTTTTGACGAAATAGATGATGAAACCGGTGAGGACTACGCAGAGGTGTAGTCCTTACGGTTATAACCCCATCCCGAAAAAGCTGAACTGATTCCCACATTTTATCGATCTTTCCCTCCCCACTACGCAAGTTGCTGATTTCATACCGCTAAATCCCTATACTTTGGCTTCGCTATAGCAATGCCAGAATTACGGATAAGAGCTAAGGGGCGGCCATGTCCAGCCAGGCAATCAATGTCGAAGCCGTTATCGTTTTCGATGAAGGCAAAATAGACCGTGAGTTACAGTACCCGGAGTTTGAAGCCATTATGGATGGCTTTGTACCCATTCCGGAGTTCGCCCACCGCCAAATGTCGGCGGTTTACCTGCGTATTAACCCGTCTCTGCGCATTACCGCGTGTGTGTTTTTTCTCGCTGAATTTGAAGCTGGAGGCATGATCGCCAAACGCTGGAATGTCCCGCTCCAGGCATTGGCGGACAATGCCGCGCGAGGCCCCGACCTGGGCGCCGGCCCGATTGCGCTAGCCTGTTACAGCCAATGCCCGATAGATTGGCAAAAAACCAAGCTCTGGGATCCTGTGATGGAGCCTGGTCGTAACAGCTTTGTGCTGATGAAAAAAGCCATTGCCGCTAACCGCCTGGGGCTGGTTTTTCCCCGCAGTGAACGCGAAGCAGAGACAGAGTCGGCGCCAGATCAGCAAAATTTACGCGCTAACCTGGAGCGGGAGTTTGCTACCACCATGCGCACCCGGCTGGCGCATACCTTAAAAGAACAGCGGCTGCGCATTAATACGCTCAAAAATCGCATGGCATTAAAGCTCGACGGCCTTAAACGCGAGCATCAAATACGCCTCGATAACTATCAGCAAAGACTTGATCATGCCGATGAAGCTGTCAAACACGCCAGCAGCCGGATTCAAGAGCTCGAGCACGAGCTGGCGTTAAAAGACGGTAAGATAGAAGGGTTGCGGGAATACTACGAACACAAACTGCGCGCGCTGCAACAAGATGGCGGCGCCGAAATTGAAGCGCTCGAGGCGGGATTTGCCGAACAGCTGCAAGCGAAACTGGAAGAGTCAACCGAGCACATGCAGCAACTGCTGGATATGCGTGAAATGGAGCTATTCTACCGCCAACAGCAAGAGGAAAGTTTGCGCGAAGAGCTGGCTGTGTTGCAGCGCGAGCGGGACTCTCTGCTCAATCATGGCGCAGTACAGTTGTTAGCGCCGATGAAAAAGGCGGGTATCAGCTTTGTGGTGTTTGCCCCTGGTTGCGGGCAACTCACTCTGAGCGCCGACGAAGTGCCGGATTATATGGCAGACCCCGTGGCGTTTGCCGCCGAGCGCACTGGCCTGAGTTTGCAGTCGTACAAGCTCTGGCTGGATCATCACCATTCGCCATACTGCACGGCGGTGAACAGCGATGGTGAAGAGTGTGGTCAGGGCGTGAAACGTGTGCTTGAGCCGGCCGATTTTCACGACGGTGAAAGCAACCGCTGCGAACACCACCGCAGCCAGAACTCAAATTACGTGGCGGGACGCAGCTGATGGGTGCCTGCGAGAGCGAAACAGAATTGCTGCGGCGCGCCCTGCAGGTTCCCTACCATCGCCTGGAGTTACCCGCCTGCGATAAAGGCGGGGTAGAGGTGTTGCTCAGGCGCGATGACTTAATCGACCCACACGCCAGCGGCAATAAATTCTACAAGCTGTTTTACAACCTCAAAGCCGCTCAGCGAGCGGGTGCTACCCGACTGGTAACGGCGGGCGGCGCCTGGTCTAATCACCTCTACGCGCTGGCTCACACCGCGCGTAACGCCGGCTTCTTGTCGCGAGCGCTGGTTCGGGGTGAGCGCCCCGGTAAGCTTAGTCAAACCCTGCAGGATGCTGAGCGCGTGGGGATGGAGCTGGTTTTTGTCAGTCGCGATCATTACCGGAGTATTTGTCAGCAGGGCCCGAATGATCTTGGCGCTGGCGATTACTATATTCCTGAAGGTGGCGCTAACGGCGCCGGCGAGAAAGGTGCCGCGGTGCTTGGCCAAGCCATTGGCGCCAAGCTTGGCTCGTCCAGGCCTGAGTTTGTCTGTATGGCGGTCGGCACCGGGGGCACTTTAAAAGGTGTTGCACAGGCGCTGCCGCCCAGTATTAGTTGTGTGGGCGTCAGCGTATTAAAGGCGCCAGCTGGGTCGAGTGCCATAGGCAGGGCGATGGGTGCGGGTAACTGGCGTTTGCTGTGGGGTTTTGCTGGCAATGGCTATGGTCGCGCGCTGCCCGAGCCAATGGTGAAGTTTTGGCGAGATTTTGAGCTAAAACACCAGATTCCCTTAGACCCGGTGTACACGGTAAAAGCGCTTTACGCTGTGGAGTCGCTGGCAGCGCAGGGCTACTGGCCACGCAATTCGCGAATTATTGTTGTGCACAGCGGCGGTCTGCAGGGGCGGCGTGGCTTTGCTGCGCAAATAAAGTGGCCCGAGCCAACCTATTCTCTTTGTTGTTGAGTAGTGATCATGGAGCAAATAATAAAACCACCACATCTGGATGTGTCTATCGATTTGCAACAAGCCAAATCGTTGGTGCCTCTCAAAGATATGAGTCCAGAGCATCTGGATGTCCTGTTGCAATCGGCAAAGGCTGAGTATCTATACCCTGGGCAGGTACTGTTTAATCGTGGCTCGGTCGATCAGTGCCACTTGTACCTACTTTACGGGGATTTATTACTGGAGGACGCCGAGGGCAGAGAAACCCTGCTCAAAGGGCGATCCGAAATAATGCCGCTTAAGCATCACAAGCCGCGGCGCTTTCAAGCCACAGCGGCAACCGATTGCGCCATTTTACGGCTGCGCAGCGAAGAGCTGGACAAGCTGCTTACCTGGAGTCAAGTGGCAGATTATCTGCACAGTGTTATTGCCCGCGACCGCGATATGGATGAGGACGTGCAGTGGATGATGCAGGTATTGCATTCGAATTTGTTTTACAAAGTGCCACCGCTCAATGTGGAGGAAATTTTCTCTGAAATGACAGCTCAGGTTGTCGATGCTGGTGAGGTGATTATTCGCCAGGGTGAAATAGGCGATAAGTGTTTTTTTATTAAAGAGGGACGCGCCGAGGTAACCCGCCAAGGGGCAACCGGTATTGAGCAGGTGGCGCTCATAGAGGCGGGTCGGTGCTTTGGCGAAGATGCGCTCGTTAACGATGCACCACGCAACGCCACGGTCAGTATGCTCACCGATGGCGTTTTAATGAGTTTACCCAAGCAGGGATTTTTTCGCTTGCTGCGCAGCGCGCAGGTGCCGTCTACGACCTTGAGTCATCTACAGCAAAGAGATTTGACCAGCTCCAGTATTGTCGATGTACGCTCCGATGAAGAATATGCCCTGGGGCATTTACCCGGTGCGGTTAACATTCCCTTGCACTTGTTGGGTATTAAATCGCGCCTGCTGCGTTTGGGGGTCGATTATATATGTTATTGCGATACCGGGCGGCGCAGTACCGCCGCCACTCACTTACTGCGAGAACAGGGTTTTAACGTGAAAGTGCTCGCCGATGGCAGTGAGCTTTTTAACCGCGCCGATTTCGATCGCTATTTGGAAACGGATAAGAACTATGTGTTAAGGGATGGACTTGCGGTGCCTGGCCATTGATCGGGTACTACAAAAAATCTTTCCCACTCGTACCATACCCCATTTTCCATTTGAACAAGTTTGGCCACCATTTTTGGTTTGCCTAAGCGCGTGAGCTGGCTTTTAAGCGCCCGCAACAGTTGAAGATTGTTCAAAGGCTGCAGGGCCCTGTGGTGAATTACAGGTGCCACCCAGTGATTGCGAGGCACAATTGTGTAAGCGGTTGGTAACGTTGGGGTGACGTGGTAAGTCAACTGATCTAAATAATACCAGCGGCCCTGGACCGCTTCAGAGCTGACCCCCGGGGGTAGCTCTGGTGCGCCATGGGCGGGGGCAAATAAATATCCCTTTAGCAAAAATTGCGTTCTGCTGATACTCGAATTTGCCAGCAGTTGTACGGATGCTTTCCCCTCGTTGCTCTCGCCCAGGCGCAGTTGGTGGGTGCGCATGTGATGAAGCTTTTTGCCCAGGTTATCGCTGGCGTTCGGCCCCAGCCATTGCTCTGCCAGAGTTAAATCTGAGCCGAACCCAAGATAGAACTTAAGCGCTGCTTCAATATGCGACAGCTGCTGATTCGCGCGCACAATAAAATCAAACGCCCCCAGGGTTTTGCCAGTGCGAGTTACTTGAATATTGTGACCGAGTAGCCGTTCATCGCTAAACGTGAGCCAGTAAAAACGCCACAGGGTTTCAAAATATACACCGAGGCGGGTGCTGCTCACCTGGGCAATAAAGTGCAGCAGTGGCTTTGGGTCGCGATCGAGCGCCAGTAGCTTCTCGACAGCACATTTATCAAGCACCGCCTCGTAGCAGCCCGAAGCATCGCCTAGTGAGCTCATAAGGGACGGCCCAAAGCAGGCGTAGGCCAGCTCGCGCACCTGGCGACAGCGCAGTTGAGGCAGCAGCGACTGCAGTGCGCAATTGTTAGCGGGTGTCATTGGCGTTTGCCTGGCTGTTAGGCATAATGGCGGCCTGTTGCATTGCGAAAGGACCATCATGACACAGTTTGCCACCATCGGCCTGATCGGCCGGCTGGACAACGAGCGGGCCAAGTACAGTGTCGACCGGTTGATTGGTTTTCTCAGCTCGCGCCAGCTTCAAATTGTAATTGAGGCGCGCACCGCCGAGATCATCGACGCTGCGCGGCGCTATCCGCAGGCCGTTATCGCGACCATGGATAAGCTGGGCACCGGGTGTGACCTGGCTATTGTGATTGGCGGCGACGGTAGCTTGCTTAGCGGCGCTCGTGACCTGGTGCACTACAATGTGCCGCTGCTCGGTATCAATCGCGGCAGGCTCGGGTTTCTCACCGACATTGTGCCAGAGGACATCGAGCAAAAGGTCGCTGAAGTACTGGCGGGCGAGTTCACCAGCGAGAGCCGTTTTTTGCTGGATATGAGTGTAGAGCGAGACGGTGAGATCGTCTGCACCGGTGACGCCCTGAATGATGTTGTGCTGCATCCAGGTGAGTTTATCCGCATGTTGGAGTTTGAGCTCTATGTGGACGATCATTTTGTAACCTCACAGCGCTCTGACGGCATGATCGTCTCCACCCCCACGGGCTCGACGGCCTACGCGCTGAGTGGCGGCGGCCCGATTATGCACCCCAAGCTCGATGCCCTGGTGCTGGTCCCTATGAATCCGCATACCCTCAGCAGTCGTCCGATGGTGGTAGCCGGTGACAGCGTGGTTCGCATATTTGTGGGTGAGGGCAATAACGCCGTGCCCCAGGTTACCTGTGATGGTCAGACTCACGATTCGGTGTGCGGCGGCGACCAGATTATCATCCGTAAGAAACCCCAGCGTCTGCAATTGATCCACCCTTTGAACCATAATTTTTACGAGCGCTGCCGCTCTAAGCTCGGTTGGGGAGGACACCTGCTGGATAAGTCATGACTCAACAGGTGTTGTACAACCTCGATCATGATGCCGCCAGGGTTGATATCATTGGCGATATTCACGGCTGTGCGCTAACGCTCGAGCGCTTGTTAATAAAGTTGGGCTACAGCAAGCAGCAGGGTGTCTACCGCCACCGAAGCCGCAAAGTCGTTTTCGTCGGCGATATCGTCGATCGCGGCCCTCGTATCCGCGAAGCCCTGGCGCTGGTGCGGGACATGGTAGAAGCGGGGGCTGCCTACCTGATCCTGGGCAATCACGAGGTGCATGCCTACTGTTATTGCACTGCGCATCCGACGGCCCCCGGCAATTATCTGCGGCCCCACACGCCTCGCAACACCGCCATTGTGGCTGAAACCCTGGAGCAGTTTGCCAACCACAGCGACGACTGGCGCGATCATTTGCAATGGATATCGCGGCTACCGCTATATTTGGCGAATGAGCATATGCGGGTGGTACACGCCTGCTGGGATGCACAGATTATTGAGAAGCGTGATAGCGATTGGATTTCCACCGATCAGTGGCGGGCCCTGGCTGATCCCGGCAGTGATGAGGCGCGGGCTATCAAGCGCCTCACCTCCGGAATCGATCTGCCGCTGCCTAATCAAGCGAGCATGCTGTCAGCCGATGGCTGTCAGCGGACCAGTTTTCGTGCACGATTCTGGCCTCCTGTGCCTGAGTCTTATGCCGACTTGGCGTTTCAGCCCGATCCGCTTCCCCCCGATCTTGGCAGCTTGCCGCTCGATCCGGCCCTAAACCCGCGATTGGTGGTGTATGATAGCCGCCAGCCGCCGCTGTTTTTGGGGCACTATTGGCTGAGTGGCAAGCCCTCTCCAGTCGCCCCCAATATCGCTTGTCTGGATTACGGCGCCGTGAGGTTTGGCCGGTTGGTCGCCTACCGTCACGACGGCAAGCCACGCCTTAGTCCAGATAACTTTGTCTGGGTGTATGTCGATCCCTAGGGCGCCAAGCCCTGGATGTATAGATTATTGATGCTGGAGCCTGAGTGTCCTGGAGTAACGTCAAGCAGTTTTCCCTGCAGCATGATTTAGCCCCCCTGAATGCGGCTTTGGCCGAGCGGGGAATTCCTCACCGAATTGTCGAATTGTCTGGCGCGCAAGTTTTGCAAGTACCGCAAGCAGAGCTGGTGGAGCCTGTGAGTGAATTTATCCAGGCCTGGGAGGAGGGGCGGGTTCCGTCCAAACCAAGTTCTGACTCAGCATCGGTGGCACAGACGCCCCCCGAGCGGCAGGAGTTTTGGCAAAGCCTAGTGCGCGCTCCCGTTACGGTGGCATTGATTCTCGCCAGTATCTTTGGCTTTGCCTGTGTTGAATTCGCGCCACTGCGCGCCTTTGTCGCGCAACTCACCTTTGTACCGGTGATTCCGACCCAGCAGGGGCTAATACTGGGTTCTCTGCAGGATACAATCCAAAGCCAGCAGTTCTGGCGCCTGTTGAGTCCGGCATTGCTGCATTTTTCAATATTTCACATTGTATTCAATGCACTGTGGACCTGGGAGCTGGGGCGCCGGCTGGAATGGAGCATGGGGCCTGGCCTCTATGTTGTATTTTTTGTGATAACCGGTGTTGCCAGTAATCTTGCGCAGTATTTCTGGCCCGGACCGCAAAGCCTTTTTGGTGGTATGTCGGGCGTAATTTATGCCATGGTCGGCTATATCGGTATATGCCAATGGTTGAAGCCCGAGCCCCTGCTGGCCGTGCCCAAAGGTATTCTGATTTTTATGCTCGCCTGGCTGGGTATTTGTATGCTCGGCGTGGTGGATTTTTTTATGGCCGGCGGGGTGGCCAATGGTGCTCACCTCGGTGGTTTGATCAGCGGCGCTGTATTTGCGTTGGGCAAACTTGGGCTTGCCGGTAAAACTGAGAATGTATTATGAGTGATTTTAATCAACTGTTGGCGAGTCTGACGCCGGAAATATACGCCAACATGAAGCGAGCGGTAGAGCTGGGTAAATGGCCCGACGGCCGCGTACTGACGAGCGAGCAGCGAGAGCTTTGCATGCAGGCGGTAATTGCCTACGAGCATCAGCACCTGCCGGCCGAGCAGCACACGGGTTATATCCCACCCCAGCCCCACAGTCATTGTGGCAGCTCCGACGATGACTCAGATATTGAAACGCCACTGAAGTGGCAGTGAGGTAACCGCAATGAATATGTCTGAATCTTTGCAGCAACCCGGTACGGTGTATTTAAAAGATTACCAACCGCCGGCCTACGAGATCGAAAAAACCTATCTCGATGTGGAAATCTTTCGGGGCGAAACCTTTGTAAAGGCAGAGCTCGATTTAGTGCGCGCAGGTACCACAGCGGTCGCTGAGCTGGCGTTGGCGGGCGAGCAGCTCGAGCTGCTCGATATCGCCGTCGATGGCGTGCCGCTCGATCCGTCGCAGTATCGTGTGGAAGAGGGCGGGCTGGTCTTACTGAATCCAGAGGCGCGCTTTCAGCTGCAAACACGGGTGCGTATTTGTCCCGAGCAAAATTCGTCATTAGAAGGGCTTTATCGCTCCCGCACCATTTACTGCACCCAATGCGAGGCCGAGGGGTTTCGCAAGATCACCTATTATCTGGATCGGCCCGATGTAATGAGTGATTTCACCACTCGTATCAGTGCCGACAAAACCGAGTGCCCGGTGCTGCTCTCCAACGGCAACCTTCTCGACAGCGGCGAACTAGAGGGCGGACGACACTTTGCGCTGTGGCACGATCCGCATAAAAAACCTTGTTACCTATTTGCTCTGGTTGCGGGTAATTTAAGTGCCGTGGAAGATACTTTTACCACCGCCAGTGGCCGTGCTGTAGAGCTTAAAATCTACGTTGAAGCAAAAGATCTGGATAAGTGCGATCACGCCATGACCTCGCTGAAAAACGCCATGCGCTGGGACGAAGAGGTTTATGGCCGCGAGTATGATCTGGATATTTTTATGATTGTCGCGGTGGACGACTTCAATATGGGCGCCATGGAAAACAAGGGGTTGAATATCTTTAACACCTCTTGCGTACTGGCCAAACGTGAAACCACCACAGACGCTGGCTTTCAACGAGTAGAAGGGGTCGTAGCGCACGAATATTTTCACAACTGGTCCGGCAACCGCGTCACCTGCCGGGATTGGTTTCAGTTGAGCCTGAAAGAAGGGTTCACGGTTTACCGCGACGCTGAGTTCTCGGCGGACATGGGCTCACCCACGGTAAAAAGGGTTGAGGACGTTGCTATTTTGCGTACGCACCAGTTCGCCGAAGATGCCGGCCCCATGGCGCACCCCATTCGCCCCGCAAGCTACATGGAGATCTCCAATTTTTACACCTTAACCGTGTATGAAAAAGGCTGCGAAGTGGTGCGCATGCTGGCCAATTTGCTGGGCCCGGCGCTGTTCCGCAAAGGTACCGATTTATACTTCGAGCGCCACGACGGGCAGGCGGTCACAACCGAGGACTTCGTGCAGGCGCTGGCCGATGTCTCGGGTCGCGATTTCAGTCTGTTCCAAAACTGGTACAACCAGGCGGGTACACCCGAGCTTAGCGTAAGCGATAGTTACGATGAGAATACCCGTGAATACACCCTGAGCATTTCCCAGTACACTCCGCCCACGCCGGAGTGCAGTGATAAACAGCCGTTTCATATTCCGATTGCGATGGGCTTGCTGGGCGATGCCGGCGAACTGGCGTTAAAGCTGAAAGATGAAACACCTGAGGACTTGCCCGCTGACAATACCCATCGGGTATTGGAGCTGACCCAGGCCGAGCAGCAATTTGTCTTTACCGACCTACCCGAGAAACCGGTACCCTCGCTATTGCGCGGTTTTTCTGCGCCGGTAAAGCTGAATTATCAGTACAGTCGCGACGATTTGGTCAAGTTGGCGCTGCATGACAGCGACGGCTTTAATCGTTACGAGGCCAGCCAAAAGCTGGCGCTGGCAGTGATTGAAGATGCACTTAAGGCCTACCACTGCGGCGACCTGCAAGACTTTTCTCCAGATACAAGGCTGCTGCAGGTTTATCGCGAATTGCTGCAAGAGTCTGGGCTCGACCAGGCGATGCTCGGCTATATGCTGACCCTGCCCAGTGAGGGTTATATTGCCGAGCAGCAACAGGTGGTCGACCCGCTAGCGATTCACGCTGCCAGGCGATTTTTAGCCGCTTTCGTGGCCGATAACTTACAAGCAGAGCTTTTACAGCGGGCGCAATCGTTCGACCCTAGCCTTGATTACCGGCCGGTGGCTGCAGATATCGCTGCGCGCCTGATTCGCAACACGGCCTTGGATTATCTGATGATTAATCCCAATCAAGAGGTTCTGGATATTTGCCTGAAGCAGTTAGAGCAGGCCAATAATATGACCGATGAGCTTGCAGCCTTGACCGCGCTCGTCAACTGCGATGCCAGCGGGGTAAAAATACTCGCCGAACGGCAGCTGGAAGCCTTTTATCAAAAATGGCAGCACGAGCCCTTGGTCATTAACAGTTGGTTGGCGCTGCAGGCACGTAACGCCAGCCCGGGTGGCCTGGCACGGGTGCAGGCGCTGCTCAACCATCCGGCCTATGATGGCACCAACCCGAACAAGATTCGCTCGGTAATCGGCGTGTTCAGTAACGCCAATCCGGTTAATTTTCATGGCGGCACCGACCAGGACCCGGCCGCCGGCTATCGGTTTTTAGCCGATCAGATTATTGCGCTGGACAAGAAAAACCCACAAATTGCTGCACGGCTTATGACGCCCTTAACTCGCTGGCGTCGATTCGACGCAACGAGAGGGCAGGCCATGCGCGATGAGTTGAGCCGCATAAAAAGCGCGCCAGGTCTCTCGCCTGACTGCAACGAAATTGCCACCAAGAGCCTCTGAGGACTAATTATGGCAAGCGGATTTGGAGACAAGTTGGTAATCGCTATTTCGTCGCGGGCACTGTTCAATCTGGACGACAGCCATCGAGTGTTTACCGAAAAGGGGCTTGAGGCCTACGCCCAATATCAAATTGAGCACGAGGAAGAACCCCTGGAGCCCGGCGATGCCTTCCCGATGGTCAAAAAACTGCTGAGCCTGAACGATTCGCAGCAGGGCGATCCGCGGGTTGAAATCATTCTGTTGTCGCGCAACAGCGCCGACACAGGCCTCAGGGTGTTTAACTCCATCGAGCATTACCAGCTGAACATCACCCGCGCGGCTTTTTGCGGTGGCCAAAGCCCGTATCGCTATGCCAGTGCGTTTGGTTGTCATTTATTTTTATCCACCGAAGCGTCCGATGTTCGCGATGCGCTGGACCATGGAATAGCGGCCGCCACCTTGGTTGCGCCCAAAACCCGTAACTATAATGACAACGAGCTGCGTTTTGCCTTTGACGGCGACGCGGTGCTGTTTTCCGATGAAGCGGAGAAGATTTTTAAGCGCCAGGGGCTCACAGCGTTTACCGAAAGTGAGAAGGCGGCGGCCAAAACCCCCTTGCCCGGAGGCCCATTCAAGCCTTTTCTGGATGCGCTGCACAAGTTGCAGGCTGAGTTTGGCGATGCCGATAACTGCCCTATACGCACCGCACTGGTTACGGCGCGCTCGGCGCCTGCCCACGAGCGAGTCATTCGCACCCTGCGGGCCTGGAAAATTCGTATTGACGAATCGCTGTTTTTGGGTGGCTTACCCAAAGGTGCCTTCTTAAAAGCCTATGGCGCGGATGTGTTTTTTGACGACCAGGAGGCGCATATCGAATCGGCGAGTGAGCATGTGGCCAGCGGGCACGTCCCTCACGGGGTGGCGAACTCACCCGAATTCAAGCCAAAATCTGGTTAAAAGTGATTCTTATCCCACTAATTTGGTGGATATATGAAATTCGGCTATTCTTGCTCTGAATAATCAACTATATTTTTATAACACGAAATTCAATGGCCATTTGGAGGGCTTATGAAGCTGCAACAACTCCGGTATATATGGGAAGTGGCGCACCACGACCTGAATGTATCCGCGACGGCGCAGAGCTTGTACACATCTCAGCCGGGCATCAGTAAACAGATCCGCCTCTTGGAAGATGAGCTGGGTGTGGAGATCTTTTCCCGCAGTGGCAAGCACCTGACTCGAATTACCCCTGCGGGTGAGGCAATCCTGAAAACCGCGGGCGAGATTCTGCGCAAAGTCGAGAGCATTAAACAGGTTGCCCAGGAGTTCAGTAATGAGCGCAAGGGCAGTCTGTCGATTGCCACCACCCATACACAGGCGCGCTATGCGCTGCCTAAGGTGATTGAAGGCTTTATTGAGCAGTATCCCGAGGTGTCGCTGCATATGCACCAGGGTACACCCATGCAGATATCCGAGATGGCAGCCGACGGTACGGTAGATTTTGCCATCGCTACCGAGGCGCTTGAGCTGTTCAGCGATCTGGTAATGATGCCTTGCTATCGCTGGAATCGCTGCATCGTGGTACCGAAAAGCCACCCCTTGGCTAATTTGCCCGAGCTCACCCTGGAGGAGGTGGCCAAACACCCCATTGTTACCTATGTGTTTGGTTTTACCGGACGCTCTAAGCTCGACGAGGCATTTATCAGCAAAGGCCTGGCCCCTAAGGTGGTGTTTACCGCTGCCGATGCCGATGTCATAAAAACCTACGTGCGCCTGGGCCTCGGTATTGGCATTATTGCCCACATGGCTTTCGATGAGGAGCTGGACGATGACTTGGTAGCGCTGGATGCGAGCCACTTGTTCGATACCAGTATTACCAAAATCGGTTTTCGCCGCGGTACTTTCCTCCGAGGCTTTATGTACGACTTTATTCAGCAGTTCGCACCCCACCTAACCCGTGAGGTCATCGATCAGGCCTACGCTTGTCATTCGCGCGTCGAGCTTGAAGAGCTGTTTGCGGATATCCCCTTACCGTCGTACTAACAAGCTCTCCTCGCTCCCTCCAACAGCCAGCCTCAGCGCTGGCTGTTTTCGTTTTAGTCCGGTGATCTATACTTTCGATGACAGCGAATAACCTTGCCAGAGTCAGGGGTTTGCTTGACGATAAATATTCGCAGCCGGCAGTGGAGCAGTTAAGTATGGCGCTAGAAAAAATACCCGTAGGAGTCAGTCAGTGTTTGCTTGGCGAAACAGTGCGCTACGACGGTGGGCACAAGCGATCACGTTATATTACCGACCAGCTGAGCCAATACTTCGAGTACTACCCGGTTTGCCCCGAAGTGGCAATCGGGTTGGGTACCCCGCGTAAACCCATCCGCCTGGTGGCCACTGATAAAGGTACACGGGTACAACAAAATGACGACCCCAGTATCGATGTGACAGAGCCATTGGCAGACTATGGTCGCAAAATGGCCGGCGAACTCAGCCATTTGTGCGGCTACATTTTCATGCAAAACTCGCCCAGCTGCGGTGTGTATGATATGAAACGCTATGGCGCCAATGGTTACCCCAAAGACAAAGACGGTCGCGGGCTTTACGCTCAGCAAATTATTGATAAGTTACCCTTACTGCCCGTCGAAGAAGCGGGGCGCTTGAATGATGCCGGCTTGCGAGAAAATTTTATTACTCGTGTTTACGCGTATTACGATTGGCGAGTTAATGTTGAGCCATCACCCAGTGCAAAAGGCCTGATTGATTTTTACTCGCGTTACAAATACCAAGTAATGGCTCATCATCCCGAGAGCTATAAAACCATTGGTCGATTATTGGCCAATTTGAAAAGCCGGCCTATTGATGACATTTGCAATGATTTTATCGGCGAATTTATGTACGCCCTGGGGCACAAGGCAACTCGCAAAGGTAACACGAACGCGCTAATGCACTTGCGCGGTTATTTGAAGAATCAACTGGATACCAGTGAAAAAGCCGAGCTGGGCGATTTGATTGAAAACTACCGCTTAGGCTATGTACCGCTTGTGGTGCCTATGACTCTGCTAAAGCATCATTTGCTGAAAGTGGACGACCCCTATTTACAGCGCCAGAGCTTTTGGTCACCACACCCGGAGAAACTGGGCTTACGCAATGTGTAGTGATCCGAACCGGGCTTCTGAGCGTACCTTTTACGTAGTATTTATTGATCGGGTAGTTGCAAATGAACGCGGATAACACACTGATCGACCGCCTTATGCTCAGTTATCAGAGCTTTAACAGCGAGAGCATCGGCGAGATCGTTTCTCTATACCATGACAATGTCGTTTTCACCGATCCGGTGACACAAATTAACGGTCGCGATGCGCTTAAATCTTACTTTTCTGCTATGGCCGAAGGTCTGAATGCTTGTGAGTTTCACTTCGAGCAGGTGGTTACCCAGCCCAAAGGCGATGTATTCCACAGCAGTCTCACTTGGGTGATGACTTTTTCTCATCCGCGCTTAAGCTCCGGTGCGTCAATCAGCGTGCCGGGCGTTTCCTATTTGCAGCATTCTAATCGCGAGATTTTTAGCCATCGCGACTATTACGATCTCGGTAATATGCTCTACGAACACGTCCCTGTAGTCGGTGCCATTGTTCGTAAAATTCGTCAGCGTTTGGAGCACTGATGCACTCACTGGTTTGGTTTCGCAACGACCTGCGTGTCCACGACAACCCCGCACTTCACTATGCGTTGCAAGATCAGGAGGATGCCACAAAACCTCAGGTGCAGGCAGTCTATGTACTGTGCGACGAATTTATCACCTCCCATCCGGTGGGGGCGAGAAAGTTGTGGTTTGTGCGCGAGACCCTACGAGAGTTGCAAATCGATCTGGCCGCCAGTGGAATCAAACTTGATTTACTGCGCGTCGCTAAAGCGAAAGACATTCCCACTGCGATTGTGAACCACTGCCAAAAGCATAATATCGGCAAGGTAACCTGCAATGCCGAATACCCGCTGGATGAGATTCAGCGCGACCGCGCCACCAAGCACGCCTGCGAAAAAGCTGATATCGATTTCAAGCGCTACCATGACCGATGTCTGGTGCCGCCAGGAGCACTTCATACCCAGCAGGGCGATACCTATAAGGTGTTTACACCGTTTAGTAAGGCCTGGAAAAAATTGGTGGCCGAGATGCGGCTCGACGTTTATTCCCCGCCCAAGGGCAACCGCAAGGGGAATGTGGACGAGTCGGCGCTGGAGAATTGTTTTAAGGGGCTTGAGCTGGAGCCACTCAGTGATTATTGGGCTCCGGGTGAACAGGCCGCGCTGAAGCAGCTGAAGAAATTCTGCGCCGAGGATATTCATACCTATCATGAACGCCGCGACTTTCCCGCCATGGCCGGAACCTCTGGCCTCTCACCCTACTTAGCGGTTGGCAGCCTCAGCCCTAAACAGTGCCTAACGGCTGCCAGCCTTGCCAGCGATGAGCACTGGAGTGCAGCCCCCGGTATCTCCGTATGGGTCAACGAGCTTATTTGGCGTGAGTTTTATATGCATGTAGCGGCTGCGTTCCCCGAGGTATGTCGCTACAAGCCACTTCAAGCCTATACCGATCAGGTCAGCTGGAGTTACAAAGAGAGTGTTTTCAACGCCTGGTGTGAAGGAAAAACTGGCGTGCCCATTGTTGATGCCGCGATGGTGCAGCTAAACACAACCGGTTGGATGCACAACCGTCTGCGCATGATTGTGGCAATGTTTCTTTGCAAAAACCTGGCTATCGATTGGCGCTGGGGAGAACGCTATTTTATGCAGCAGTTAATTGATGCGGACTTTTGTGCGAACAACGGTGGTTGGCAGTGGAGTGCCTCAACCGGTACCGATGCGGCGCCGTATTTCCGCATCATGAACCCTATTACCCAATCTGAACGTTATGACCCAAAGGCGGAGTTCATTTGCTCGCAATTACCAGAATTTAATGGCGTCAAAGCTAAAGGTGTGCACCGAGGCGAGGGCGCAGAGGGCTACCCGAAGCCTCTGGTTGATGTAAAGCTCAGCCGCAAGCAAGCTATCGAGCGGTTTGCCGAGGCGAAAGACAAAGAGGTCAGTTTATGAGTTCACATCCGTTAGCCGGTCGTCGCGTGCTGATCACCGGTGGCAGCAAAGGCCTGGGGCTGGCCTGTGTTAAGCAGCTTTTGGCTCAGGGCTGTGATGTTTACGCCGTGGCGAGAGATGTCAGCCCATTGGAAAGCTTGAAAAATCAATTCGGGCTGCAGTTGACAACGTTAAAAGCCGACATCACTGATATAGAAAGCGTAGAGCGTGTCGCGTCGCAGATAAAAGGAATCGATACCCTGATTTTGAATGCGGGTACCTGTGAATATCTGGACCCGGGTAAGGTCGAGGCAGCGCTGTGCAAGCGTGTCATTGAAGTGAACCTTCAAGGGTCCATCAATGTGCTCAATGCCTGTATGGGGCTTTTGGCCGATTCAGAAAATGCTCCTCACATTGTCGGTATCTCCAGCTTAGTGACCGAGGCTCCTCTGTCCAGGGCAGAGGCTTATGGTGCCTCTAAGGCAGCGGTCGACTATTTCTTGTCCAGCCTTAGGGTCGATGTTTACCGCCGGGGTATTGATGTCACCATTATTAAGCCCGGGTTTATTAAGACACCCTTAACCGCGCAGAATAACTTTTCTATGCCTTTTCTAATGGAGGCTGATGAAGCGGCCGCACATGTGCTAAAAGCCATTGCACAGCGGCGTTATCTGTATAAGTTTCCCTGGCAGCTGTCTTGCGCGTTGGGCATTATCGGCCGCTTGCCAACCGGACTCCAACTAAAGTTGCTGCAAAAAATGGTGCGCACTTAATGAGTGAACAGAAAAAGAATATCGCCGTTATTGGTGCGGGGGTTAGTGGACTTTGTTGTGCTTATCTGCTCAGCCGGCATCACAATGTCACTGTGTTCGAGAAAGCCAGCGAAATTGGCGGTCACACAGCAACCAAAAAGGTAGCAACGGACGAGGGTGACTACTGGATTGATACCGGTTTTATTGTCTACAACGACAGAACCTACCCAAACTTTATTAAATTGATGCAAGAGCTGGGTGTGGCAGGGCAGAAGACCGATATGGGTTTCAGCGTTAGTTGTGAAACCACCGGTTATGAATATGCAGGCACATCAATACAGGGATTGTTTGCGCAAAAGCGAAATGTATTTAAGCCGACGCACTGGCAAATGCTTACCGATATCGTCAAATTTAACCGCCAGTGCACCGAGCTCTTCCGTCGCGAGGCGATTGATTCCAGCCTTACGCTTGCGGATTTCGTGGCAAGGGAGGGCTACAGCAGCCAGTTTATCAATTTCTACCTGTTTCCCATGGTGTCGGCGATTTGGTCATCGGGCACCGAAACAGCGGCGCAAATGCCTCTGGAATTCTTTATTCGATTTTTCCACAATCACGGTCTACTTACGATTACCGATCAACCTCAGTGGTATACCTTAGTGGGAGGCTCGCACGCATACCTGGCCCCATTAGTTCAACCGTTTAAAGACGCAATTGTTACCGATGCCCGCATTCAAACGGTTACTCGCGAGGCCAACCGCATTTTAATCCAGCACCAGGACGGCCGTATCGATGAATTCGATGAAGTCGTGTTCGCCTGCCACAGTGATCAGGCTCTCGCCATGCTAGGTGATGCCAGCGCGCAAGAAAATTCGATACTGGGCAGCATTCCCTACAAAGACAATCGTGTTGTCTTGCACAGTGATCAATCGCTATTGCCAAAGCGCCATAGTGCTTGGGCGAGCTGGAATTACTGTATCCCCAAGAATGATAATGATGCGACCTTACTGACGTACAATATGAACATATTGCAAAGGCTTGCGGCAGAGCAAACCTTTTGCGTTACCGTAAACCCGGGTGATCGTATCGACCCTAATAAAATATACGGGGAGTACGACTACGCCCACCCTGTTTTTACCCAGCAAAGTGTTGCAGCAAAAGCCCGTTGGCGGGAGATTAGCGCACAAAACCATACCCATTATTGTGGCGCCTACTGGCACAATGGATTTCACGAAGATGGCGTGGTGTCTGCACTGCGAGTCGCGAAAGATTTTGGAGTGTCCCTGTGAGCACCCCAAACCCTGAAAGTGCTATTTACAGCGGGTGGGTAAGGCATAGACGTTTCACACCTAAAAAGCATGAATTTAGTTATCGGCAGCATTTATTTTTTATGGACTTAGATGCTCTGCCAGAGCTGTTTTCGCAAAGCCGTCTTTGGTCGTTCAATAAAAGCAATCTTGGCTGCTTTCGCCGCGAGGACTATATGGCGCCGGTCAGTCAGAACTTAAAAGACGTGGTTTTGCAGAAGGCGCAAGCTGTGATCGACACCGACGCTCCCTGCAAAGTGTTTTTGTTGGCTAATTTGCGACTCTGGGGGTTTTGTTTTAATCCTGTCAGTCTTTATTACGTTTATCAAAATTCCCGTTTGATGGCGATTGTTGCTGAGGTGAATAACACCCCTTGGAATGAGCGGCATTGTTATCTTGTTCCAATGGATGAGAAACAAAGAGCGAATGATGTGAGATTTTCCAAGAAATTTCATGTATCTCCGTTTAACCCCTTGGCAATGGATTATCACTGGTTTAGCAGCCGGCCGGGTGAAAAGCTCAGTGTGCACATGGAAAATCACAAGCAGGGCGTCAAGCACATGGACGCGACCCTGACGCTTAGCAAAGAATCATGGAGTGCCGCACATCTGAATCGCATTCTATGGCGTACACCCTACAATAGCATCAAAGTGCCGATCGCTATTTACTGGCAGGCACTAAAACTGTGGTTAAAGCGGGTGCCAGTGTACAACCACCCGGGCTCGGATTTGGCAGAGGAGAAACATTGTGACTGAATCGTCCACACGCAAAGGTATCGCCGGCTTCAGCGCCCACAGATCCAGGACCTTTAGCTATCGCGAACAGGTGGCCAAGAAGCTGGTGCTGAAAACACTGAAAAAACTACGGCACGGCTGTTTGCGTATTCATGAACATGATGATTGCTACACCTTTGGTGAGCGGCCTCAATCCGCTGAGCTGGTGGCGGATATTCATGTTCACGATCCAGCCGCCTACGCCGATGTGGCTTTCTCCGGCTCTGTGGGCTCGGGTGAGGCCTATATGTCGGGCTACTGGTCGACTCCTAATCTGACCAGTGTGGTGCGTATATTTGTGCGCAATATGGATGCGCTGGATGCAATGGACCAGGGGCAGTCGCGCCTGAGTAAAATGATCTTGCGCCTTTTTGCCTATTTCAAACGAAATTCAAAAGAGGGTGCCCGGCGTAATATCAGTGCCCACTATGACTTGGGTAACGATTTTTTCTCTTTGTTTTTGGATGAAAAGTTAATGTACTCGTCGGCTATTTTTCCCGATGCCAGTGCGAGCCTTGAGCAAGCCGCCGAACATAAGCTGCACACCATTTGTGAAAAGCTCGAACTGAAACCTTCCGATCATTTGTTGGAAATTGGCACCGGGTGGGGCGGAATGGCCATTTATGCGGCGCAGCACTACGGCTGTAAGGTGACTACCACCACCATTTCGGCGGAACAGTATGAGTATGCCAAACAAAAAGTTGCCGCACTGGGGCTAAACGACAAGATTACTTTGCTGTTCGATGACTATCGCGATCTGCAGGGGCAATACGACAAGCTTGTGTCGGTAGAGATGATCGAGGCCGTGGGCTATGAGCACTATCCCAAGTACTTCGAAGTCTGCTCCGGATTAATAAAAGACGACGGATTGATGCTTCTCCAGGCCATTACCATTGCCGACCAGCGTTATGAAATGGCAAAAAATTCAGTGGACTTTATTCAACGCTACATTTTCCCTGGCGGTGGTTTACCCTCAGTGAGTAAAGTGCTTGCCTTGATGGGCGATGTGACCAAGCTCAATCTGCTGAGTTTTGAAGATATCGGCCTCGATTACGCCAAAACCTTGAAGTGCTGGCGCGAGCGCTTCTTGCAGCAGTTGCCCCAGGTTCGTGAGCAGGGCTTTGATGATCGTTTTATTCGTCTGTGGGAATATTACTTGTGTTATTGCGAGGGTGGTTTCGTGGAACGCAGTATCGGTACGGGCCAGTTTTTGTTCGCGGGCCCCGATTATCGTCATGGCTAATCACTACAGTTTCACCATCGCCAATGCGGTGGCTTTTCAGGCTGGGTGGTTTATCTGCCTGCTCGCGCCGCTCGGCTGGGCATTAGCTTATACCTTTGTATTTGCAATGCTACATTTTTATCTTAGTAAGCAGCGTCGAGAGGATATGTTTGCGGTAGTTATCGCCTTGATTTTGGGCTTTGTGCACGACACTGCGCTGTTGCAAGCAGACGTGTTGCGCTACAGCTCCGAGCTGCAACCTCTATGGCTGGCTTGCCTGTGGTTTATGCTGGGCATGACGCTACGCCACTCACTCTGGATCATCTATTCGCGGTTTTGGTTGGCGAGTCTGCTGGGCGCCGTCGCAGCGGCTTTGTCCTACAGTGCCGGCGTCGCCTTAAGCGGGGTAAGCTGGGGCTACCTAGGCCCGGTGGGGGCGCTGGTGATCGCTGCCTTGTGGCTGACAGTCTTGCCGCTGCACAAAGCCATTACGGATTCTCTGAAAGTTGCTGCAAAAGCCTGAGGTCATTGTATGTATCGCTTCGCGCATATGCTTGCTTTTTTAACGGCTCTTCTTCTCAGCGTATTCGCTCGTGGTGAAAGCGATCCTTACGCTATCGGAGAGGCCTATAAGCTGGATGATCGCGACGAGCTTGTTTATCGCGAACAATATTACGATGATGGCAACGCTCACCATAGGGTGTTGTATTTCTCTCCCGAACAAGAACTCATTGCTCGTAAAACCCTGAACTATAGCAACAGCGAAACGGCTCCCGACTTTCGCTTTGAGGATCTGAGATTTGAGCTGATTCTCGAGGCTAAAAATATCGACGGTGAGATTGCTTTAAGCAAGTCGGCAGCAGGAGAGCAAGAAAGCGGTCGGGTGGACCTTGCCGAAAGGCAAGTAATTGATGCTGGGTTTGTCGCCATGATTCAGCAGCATTTCACCGAGCTGGAGCAGGGGTTGGAGTTTTCGTTTGCCTTTCCAGGTCGGTTAAAAAATATTAGCCTGCGCGCGATAACGGTGGATTTTGCTGCAACACCCTTTACACAACGTCAGTCAAACTATACGTATTTGAAAATGGAGTTAAACAATCGGTTTTTCGCCATGTTTCTCGACCCCATCTATCTCGCTTTTGACTCTGACAAGCGCCTTTCCGGCTATGCCGGGCGTTCCAATTTAACCGACTCTGATAATCAGGCATTCGATGTCCTGATTCAGTATCGCTACCCGCCGCAGAGTAGCCAGTAGTTAGCTCTGTGGCGCTTCTCCTTTAAGCTCGTAGGCAAAAGCAATAATGTAGGCCACGGCTAGATAAAGCTTTTCCGGAATTTCATCGCCGAGCTCCAAGGTGACCAAAAAGTCCACCAGAGATGGGTTGTCACACAGAGGAACGTCATACTCCTGCGCCAGTTCGATGATTTGCGCCGCCAGATCTCCGGTACCCTTGGCGCTAATGACCGGGCTGTTTTTGCCATCGTAATAGAGGGCGACGGCCTTTTGCAGTTCCTGTAGCTCAGCGGTATTGCTCATGTACTGATATCCACCAGATTGTAAGCGAGTGTGTTGCCTTCGGCGGTTGGCACGCCTTCGCGAAACTGTACACTGTTCACCTCAAGTCCGGCCGCTGCCATCGGCTTTAGGTAGTCGCTAAATTTTGTCTTGGCCTGTTTCAGTAGCTGCTGGTTTTCGCCCCAGATGACGATATCCAGACTCGCATTGATGTAGGCCAGGCGCGCGTATATGTCACCGGCTTCTGGAGTTTGTAGCGCCAAGGTCACCTGCCAGCGTTTACCCTTTTGGGCTGATGGTTTTTCTTCGCCGGGCTCGGGCTGTTCCTGAATGGCGATTTTCGCCGGGTAAACCCCCTGATCTAAGCGTATTGGCAGCTCAAAATGCACATTGATCCCCGGCGCTGCTTCGCCGGTTCTTGCGCGGCTGGCCTCGGGCTGCAATTGCTGTTGGCGAATACGGGCCAAACTGTTGAGCGTCAGCTGATGGGTGAGCAGCAGTAATTGAGTGCGCAGCGCTCTGGATTCGGAGGTCTCGCGAGGGATATGCTGACTGTTTAGTAACAGCTGGCTTAAATTGAGTTCGCCGCCTTTAATGCTCAAGCTATCCATGCCGGCAGGTAAGCTGCCGGCTGGTGTTTTGCCCTGCGCGGGATTGACTGCAGTGGGACTGACGGGGCTGGAGAGTTGCGCTTGGGCGCCATGGCTATTAACGCCCTGAGCGTTTGAGCCTGCTGAGAGCAGACGCACAATAGCCGCTACGTCGGCCGCTTCTCTGGGGCGTAAGGCCGCCTGTGTCGCTGGAATTTTCAGTCCAGGCGCTGTTGCTTGTGCCGCCGCGGGTAATTGCGCAGTCACTTGTTTGGCGAGATGGAGCAGGGTGGCTTTGCGGTCGGTACTGATTACCTGCTGCACCGCCTCCGGGCCTTTGCTTTTGGCGTTTGCCAAATGCCTTTCGAATAAACTGCCGCTCTGCTCCAGCGCCGATTTTAATTGCACAGGTTCAAGTGGGACCCCGGGTCGCAATGCAACAGGCGCTTTGGCGAGCTGCTGGAGCGACTGTGTTAACGGCTGCGTGCCCGGAGGCTGCGGTAGCTTTTGCAACACGCGGGCCAGTGCTGCAGCGAGCGGCTCGACACTTGGGCCCGCCTGGCGCGGCAGTATTTCCCGTAGCGCCTGGTTTAATACCTCGGCCGCCACTGCTGGACGGTTATTGCCCGTGGATTCTGGCCGGGGCGTCGCTGCGCTTGTCTCTGGCCTGAGGCTGAGCTGGCGATTACTGGTTAACGCTACAGCAACTTGTTGCCCCGGCTGCAGAGCTTCGCGTGTGATGACAGGTAAACTCTGGCCTTTTATCAGCAGTGTGGCTAAGCGCAACGCGGCCCGTGCGTCGCCGGGCCTGGTATTGGCGGGGGGTAAACTCGCCGGCTGCTCGCGGCTGAGCCACTGCTGGTGCTCGGGTTTAATGGATTTTACATTCAGCACCTCGGCGCTGACGGCCTCTCCCGGTGTCAGCCGCAGCTGAGCCAGCGCACTATTGGCTTGTGGGCTAGCACCCGCAGTGCGCGCGGCAGTTTTTGCGCCCATTCCCGTATACAGCTGGGTGAAATCTATCGGCATATTCGTCCTGTAGGGGTGCTGTTTACGTCATTTAACCCGGATTTGGGTAAACTTTTAGTGCTTGTGGCTATATAATCGCCGCGCAACGTTTTCTTTGGCCATTGGCTAATTGTTTTCGGCCGCAGGCCATAATCATTGAGTGTCCCGATGTCGCAGTGGCAAGACCCAGCCCAGATCGAACTTAGGCTACATGACCTGACCTGTGTGCGGGACGACCGGGTACTTTTTACTCAGTTGCAGTATAACTGTTGTGCTGGCAGCGTGTTGCAGGTGCTGGGTTTTAACGGCGCGGGTAAAACCACCTTGCTGCACACGCTAGCCGGGCTGATGACTCCCAGCAGTGGCACTATCACCTGGGGTGGTGAGGCAATCAGCGGCAACCGCGATTATTACCGCAGCATGTTTTATTTGGGCCACCAGGCGCCGGTAAAAGCGGCCTTAACTGTGGCCGAAAATGTGCAATGGTTGGCCCAGTTGCGCGGCCAGTGCCCTACGTCGGCCGCGCTTGCCAGCGCCCTGGCGCAAGTTGATCTGGAAGCCTACCACGATACCAGTTGTGGCAGTTTGTCGGCCGGTCAAAAGCGGCGGGTGGCGCTGGCTCAGTTGTATCTCAGCGATTCACCGCTATGGATTCTGGATGAGCCTTTCACCGCCATCGATAAAGAGGGGGTGGGGCGCTTACAGCAGCTGCTTCGCGAGCACGCCGAGCGCGGTGGCATCACGATTCTTACGTCACACCAGGCGCTGGCTTTGGATGACCTGAACACTCTCGATTTGTCGGAATTTCAGCCAGATGAGGCCTATGCCTATGTCTGAATTACCGCAAGTCGCTCGTAGCAGTTGGCGCACTATCGTATCGCGCGATCTCAAGCTGATTTGGCGCCAGCGCAGCGACATGATTAATCCGCTGGTGTTTTACCTGATCACCATAACGCTATTGCCCCTGGGGGTTGATCCTTCCCGCCAGCTGTTGGGCAGTATCGCCCCGGGTATGCTGTGGATTATGGCGCTGTTAGCGACTTTGCTGTCGCTGGACTCCTTGTTTCGCAGTGATTATGAAGACGGCAGCCTGGTTCAGTTCCAGCTTTCGGCCCAGCCTTTATTTCTCACGGTACTTGGCAAGGTGACCGCTTATTGGCTCACCACCGGTTTGCCTTTGGCGCTTATCTCGCCGCTGCTGGGAATAATGCTGGCATTGCCCGACGGGGGTTACATTGCACTGGTGTTATCCCTACTATTGGGCACCGCGATTATGAGTCTGATTGGCGCCTTGGGTGCGGCACTGACCGTATGCCTGAACTCCGGCGGCCTGATTCTAACCTTGGTAGTCATGCCGCTGTACTTGCCTGTGCTGATCATCGGCGCCAATTGCGTCAGCAGTGCTGTGGCAGGTTTTGGTTACCAGCGTGAACTGGCACTGCTGGGCGCGGGGTTAGCCATGGCGCTTATTGTTATGCCGGCGGCCATTGCCGGCGCGTTAAAAATATCCGCCAATCAATAACAACGAGGGTATAAATTTTGGCTTGGCAATGGTTTCACAAATTGGGCTCGCCGCGCTGGTTTTACGACAATACCAGCCGCTGGCTGACATGGTTCGCACCGCTTAGCATTGCATTGCTGTTGCTTGGCTTGAGCTGGGGGCTGGCGTTTGCCCCCGTGGATGCCAAACAGGGCAATAGCTACCGCATAATTTATATTCACATGCCGGCGGCGGTATTGTCCTTGGCCGGTTATTACCTCATGGCCATTGCCGGCGGTATCGGATTAATCTGGAAAATGAAGCTGCCGTTTATGGTGATGCAGTCGGCCGCTTACATTGGCGCCGCGTTCACCGCCCTTACGCTCATTACCGGTTCGCTCTGGGGCTACCCTACCTGGGGAACTTTTTGGGAGTGGGATGCGCGCAATATTTTTATGCTGATCCTGCTGTTTTTGTATCTCAGCATCATCATGCTCGGGCGGGTCTACCCAGTGCGCGATGCCGCCGATAAAGCCTGTGCTATTTTGGCGTTGGTGGGCACGGTAAATGTGCCGATTATCTATAAATCGGTCGACTGGTGGTACAGCCTGCATCAGCCAGCCAGCATTAAATTCACCGGCTCCAGCAGCATTCACCCAAGCATGTTGTATCCGCTGCTGCTGTGCATTCTTGCCTATTACTGTTTCTATACCTTGTCGCTGATTCTATACACCCGTCAGGAGATACTTGCCCGTGAGGCAAGAACCAAATGGGTGGCAGAACTGGTAAGCAAGCAAACCGCGAATACAAAAGATTAGCCAATATGCCCAAGTTTAAATTTTCCTCTATTGCAGAGTTCGCCGCCATGGACGGCCACGGCATTTATGTTTGGAGCTGTACTGTTATTGCTCTGGTGATTTTAACCGCGCTGTTGCTGCACCCGCTGTGGCTGCAGAAAAACCAAAAGCGGAAAATCGCCCAGCAGCTGGCTCTCAAGCAGTATCAGCAACAACGCCATAAGCGTCCAACCGTTACCGAGTAGTGAAGAGTATGCATCCAGTCCGCAAACAGCGTTTATTTATAGTGCTCGCCCTGGTGGTGCTGTCGTCCATTGCCATTGGGCTTTTGGTGTTTGCCCTGCGCGAGAACATCAACTTGTTTTACCCGCCGGCAAAATTCAGCACCGATGAAGTGCCGCGCGATGTGCGCCTGCGCGCAGGTGGTTGTGTGCAGCCAGGCAGCGTGGTGCGCGACGAAGATTCGCTTCAGGTGCAATTTGAATTGGTCGATCCTGCCGGTCGGCTGACTGTTAACTACGAAGGCATCTTGCCCGACCTGTTTGCCGAGGGTGAGGCCGCTGTGGTTAATGGCATCTGGCGCGACGACAACATTTTTTACGCCGACCAGGTTCTCGCCAAGCACGATGAAAACTATATGCCGCCCGAAGTGGCTGAGGCCATGAATAACGGCGAAAAACATCAGGCTACCTGCGAAGAGGCCAAATATGATTCCTGAGTTAGGTCACCTGGCGTTAATTCTGGCGTTGGTATTAAGCGCCGCGCTGTTTGTGTTGCCCATGTGGGGCGCCTACCGTTTAAACCAAACCTTAATGTTGTCGGCCAGGTCACTGGCCACCGGGCAGCTTGTAATGATTGGCGCAGCGTTTGTGGTGCTGGGCTGGGCATTCTTGCAAGACGATTTTTCCGTTTCCTATGTGGCCAATCACTCCAACTCGCTGATGCCGGTTAAATATAAACTCAGTGCGATCTGGGGTGGTCACGAAGGCTCACTACTGTTGTGGATTTTTATCCTCTCGGGCTGGACCTTTGCCATCGCGGTATTCAGCCGCTCTTTGCCTTTGGATATGCAAGCCCGGGTGCTGGCGGTGATGGGGTTTGTCGCCACCGGCTTTTTGATGTTTATTCTGTTTACCTCCAACCCCTTTGATCGGATTTTGCCACTGCCGCCGCAAGAGGGCGCCGATTTAAACCCGCTGCTGCAAGATCCGGGGCTGATATTTCATCCGCCGTTACTGTATATGGGCTATGTAGGGTTCAGCAGTGTTTTTGCTTTTGCCATTGCCGCCTTGTTAACCGGAAAACTGGATACCGCCTGGGCGCGCTGGTCGCGCCCCTGGGCAACCGTAGCCTGGGCGTTTTTAACCGTGGGCATTGCTTTAGGAAGCTGGTGGGCTTACTACGAACTCGGCTGGGGCGGCTGGTGGTTTTGGGACCCGGTGGAAAACGCTTCGTTTATGCCCTGGCTGGTGGGAACCGCACTGATACATTCATTGGCGGTTACCGAAAAACGCGGCCTGTTTAAAAGCTGGACAATCCTGCTGGCTATTTTTGCGTTTTCGCTAAGCTTGTTGGGAACCTTCCTGGTGCGTTCTGGCGTGCTCACTTCGGTACACGCGTTTGCCAACGACCCGGAGCGCGGTTTGTTTATTCTGGTGTTTCTTGCGGTGGTTGCCGGCGGCTCGCTACTGCTGTTTGCGCTGCGCGCGCCGGTAGTGAAAAGTGCGCCCGGGTTTAAATTACTGTCGCGGGAAACTTTGCTGTTGGCTAACAATATTTTGTTAGTTATCGCCATGATTACCGTTCTGTTTGGCACTCTGTTTCCGCTGGTGGCCGATGCGCTTAAATTGGGTAAATATTCGGTAGGTGCGCCTTACTTCAATATGACCTTCCTGCCATTTATCACCATCATTTGTCTCCTGATGGGTATTGCCCCAGAAAGCCGCTGGAAGCGAACCGATACGAAAAAAGTCGGCAGAGTTTTGCTCGCACCAGCCGTTGCAAGTGTGTTGATTGGTATTGCCGTACCAATACTGCTGGGTGATTTTACGCTGACAATGGCCTTTGCAGTCTTTGTCGGTAGCTGGGTGGCGCTTGCCACACTGTTTGATCTGTGGCGTAAAAGCCGCGCCAGCGAAGGTAGGGTAAATGGGCTGCGTAAACTGAGCTTAAGTTATTGGGGCATGATTACCGCGCATCTTGGTATTGCGGTTACAGTGCTCGGTGTGTGTCTAAACAGTCACTACGCCGACGAGCAAAAAGTCCGTATGAACCTCAATCAACCGGTCACCGTAGCCGGCTATCAATTTACCTTGGAAAAACTTGAGCAAGTTCGCGGCCCCAACTATATGGCCGATCAAGCCGTGGTGGTGATGAGTAAAAACGAAAAGGTGATTCAGGTGCTCAAGCCGCAAAAGCGGCGCTATTTTGCCAGCGGCCAGATTATGACTGAAGTGGCATTAGACCCGGGCTTTTTCCGCGATGTTTATGTTGCCTTGGGCGATAAGATCAATGCCGAAAGTTGGGCCGTTCGCATTCACTATATGCGTTTTGTACGCTGGATTTGGCTGGGCGCTTTGTTAATGGCAGCGGGCGGTATTCTTGCGGTCATCGATAAACGCTACCGCAAGCGCGTACCAAAACAGGCGCCTGAGGTTGCCGCCAGAGTGCAGGAGGCGTAAGCATGGGGCGTTTTAAATTATTTTTACCGCTCATTATTTTACTGATTCTGTTGCCGCTGTTTTATGTGGGCCTGCGGCTCGACCCCAGCGCCATGCCTTCGGCGTTAATTGGCAACCCCGTGCCCGAGTTTCGCTTGAGCAAAGTGGCCAATGCCGATGAGTTTGTTACCGAAGCTAATATTGGCGATCAGCCGGTATTGTTAAATGTTTGGGCTACCTGGTGTTTTGCCTGTAAGGCAGAGCACCCCTATCTGAACAAATTGGCAGAGCAGGGCATTCGAATTATCGGCGTCAACTACAAAGACGAGCGCAGTGCGGCGCAGAAATGGCTGCGCGACTTGCACAATCCGTATTTGTTCAGCGTTTACGACGACGAAGGGCGTCTTGGGTTAGACCTGGGCGTGACTGGCGCGCCCGAAACCTATCTTGTCGGTGGAGATGGAGTAATCCACTACCGCCATATTGGTGTGGTGAACGACAAAGTGTGGAGTGAAACGCTGGGGCCAATGTATCGGGAGTTGGAAGGGCAGTAGGGGGGCTTAAGCTTCAGAGACCGTAGAGTTAGGCGATAAATACAAGGGGGAGGAGATTGGACGGGAAGCACTCGGGCCGTCCTGGCCCTCGCCCTGCGGGCAGCGCATGCGCGCTGTGCCAATTCGCTCCCGGCGAATTGGTCGAACCCGAACGCGAGCTCTCGCCCATCACGAACCACAATACATACAAAAAGCCCCCGCATTCGCGAGGGCTCTTTTGTATGTATGGCGGACCGGACGGGAAACACTCGGGCCGTCCGTGGCCCTCGCCCTACGGGCAGCGCATCCGCGCTGTGCAAAATGACTATCCTGCCATTTTGTCGAACACCGCTTCGCGGGTTCATCGTCCCGTCCGCGACCGACATGGGCATTTTAAACAGACATAAAAAAGGCCCCACAGTGTGGAGCCTTTTCTGAATAGTGGCGGACCGGACGGGACTCGAACCCGCGACCTCCGGCGTGACAGGCCGGCATTCTAACCAGCTGAACTACCGGTCCGCAGTCTTGAATTGGTGGGTGGTACAGGGATCGAACCTGTGACCCTCGCCTTGTAAGGGCGATGCTCTCCCAGCTGAGCTAACCACCCCTCCGTTCAAGAGCTGCGTATTCTAATGATAAACCGCCTGAGGTCAACCACTTTTTTAAATTTTTTATTACCGCTTGCGCGAAGGTTAAAAAGCGTTCAGCAATCGGCGTCGGGCTCGCACCGGGTTAAGGCTACCGGTATACTCGCCAGTCGATGATAATCGAGGTCAATATGACACGCTTAGTTTTTGTTTTTCTGTTGTTTTTTGCCCAGGTGCAGGCGGAAGAAATTTATCAGTTTGACGATCCGGCGGACCGCGCCCGATTCGAACAATTTGGTAAAGAGCTGCGCTGTCCCCAGTGTCAAAATCAGAACATAGCCGACTCGGAGTCGATGCAGGCAGGGGATTTGCGCCGCGAAGTGTACGAGCAAATTCAGGCCGGGCGCAGTGACAAGGAAATTGTCGACGAAATGGTGCGCCGCTACGGTAACTACATTCTCTATCGGCCTCCGTTTGACGCCTCTACGGCGATCTTGTGGGCATTCCCGCTGGTGTTGCTGCTGGTGGGTGTGGGCGTTGTAGTGGCAATGGTGCGCAAGCGGGCAAAAGCGGATCCAGTTGGCGACCAGGGGTTGTCCGCCGCCGAGCAGGCTCGCATCGACGCGCTGTTGGCGACTAACGCCGAGACCGGCAACCAACAGAGCAAAACCGAATCGTCTACTCGCCGCGAGAAATCCGAATGACTGTTTTTATTATCGGCGCTATTGCGCTTTGTTTGGTGGCTGTTGCCTGCGTTATCTGGCCGCTGTTTGTCCGCACGCCGAATACTGCCTCCAGCAAAGATCGTCTGCAAGAAAACATCGCGCTGTACCGCGAGCACGAGCAAGAGCTGGCTCAGCAACTGGACGCGGGCGATATCGATCAAAGCCAGTTTGATAAGCTGCAACTGGAAGCAAAGAAAAACCTGCTTGCTGATCAAAATGCCGTCGCTGCCAGCTACACCAGCGGTGGCAAGTGGTTGTTGGTGATGGTGGCCCTGCTAAGTCTGGTGGCTGCCGCGCTGCTGTACTTTGCCCGTGGCTCTAGCGGCGATATTGCTTTCAATCAATTGCAGCGGCAGGTGATGGAAGAAAATTTTCTCGCTATGCAGGCAGGTCAGTCGCCCGATCCCCAGCGCATCCGGCAGCTGATTGAGCGGGTGCAAACGCGGCTGCAAAAACACCCGGACAATACTCAGTACTGGTATCTATTGGGTAATTACGCCAGCCAGCTGGGCGACTTTGCGCTCGCCGAGCAAGGTTATCGCGAGGTCTATCAGCGCGCTCCCAATGAGCCGGGCAGTGCTTCAGAGCTGGCGCAAGTAATATTCCTGGGGCAGGGCAACCGCATGAGCGATGAGGTGAGCTTTCTTACCGACCGGGCTCTGGAGGTTGATCCCGACGATACCACCGCCCTTGGCCTGGCTGGTATTCGCGCCTTCGAGCAACGCAACTTCGCCGAGGCCGCCAAGCACTGGCAGCGCGCAGCCGACTTAACCCCACCTGGTGCCTCCGGCCGTCAGGCGCTGCTGGCCGGGGTAGAGCGCGCCCGCGCCGAGGCCGGGGTGAACTCAACGGACAGCACCTCGTCGGAGCAGAACTCGGCAGAGTCATCGGCCTGGCAAGTTACGGTGGACGTTGCTTTGGGGCAGGGTCTGCAAGCGCCGGCCAACGCGACGCTGTTTGTGTTCGCCCGCGAATACCAAGGCAGCCCCATGCCGCTGGCGGTTTACCGCGGCCCAGCGGGTGAGTTTCCCACCTCGGTTACTCTGGATGAATCTATGGCCATGACCAGTGTCGATCGCTTGAGTAAGAATGCACAGGTGGAACTGGTGGCCAGGTTATCCCGCTCGGGTCAGGCAATGCCCGCAAGCGGCGATCTGGAGGGCAGTATTGCGCCGGTGGATATGGCAAACCTGCCAGATGAGCTGACCATCACCATCGACACTGTCAGACCCTAAGTAAGCGTAAAGCGGCGGCTAATTGCGCACACTGGTTAAATCCTGTTCAGTCGCCGCCGCGCTCCCGCCAAAGTGGCAAAAAACTTGTCACAAACGCCGGTCGGGCAGGTGTAATGCCCTCGGCAAATGTGTAGAATTCTTTGCTTTATCCGGGCAAATGAGCTGCCCCGTGGCGTTTAAAGCGTCATAGAGTACAGGCGCTTACCAGACATTTGTCGCAAAATATTCGCCGGCAAGGCACATAACGAGTGACAAGGACCTATGCGGTTAAAGTGTATTAAATTGGCGGGCTTTAAGTCGTTTGTCGACCCGACAACCGTCAACTTTCCCAGTAACCTCTGCGCTGTGGTAGGCCCCAACGGTTGTGGCAAATCCAATATTATCGATGCTGTACGCTGGGTAATGGGCGAATCCTCCGCCAAAAACCTGCGCGGCGAATCCATGACCGATGTTATTTTCAACGGCTCCGGCGGTCGTAAGCCGGTGGGTCAGGCTTCCATCGAACTGGTATTCGACAACAGCGACGGCTCGCTGGTGGGCGAGTACGCTGCGTTTACCGAAATCTCCATCAAGCGTCGTGTCAGCCGCGACGGGCAAAACGTTTACTTTCTCAACGGCGCCAAATGTCGTCGCCGTGATATTACCGACATCTTTTTAGGCACTGGCCTTGGGCCGCGCAGCTACGCCATTATCGAACAGGGCATGATCTCCCGTTTGATTGAAGCCAAACCTGAAGAGCTGCGGGTGTATATTGAAGAAGCCGCCGGCATTTCCAAATACAAAGAGCGCCGCCGCGATACCGAAAACCGCATGCGCCGCACTCAGGAGAACCTGGAGCGCTTAACCGATATTCGCGACGAGCTGGAGCGTCAGCTGGCGCGCCTCGAACGCCAGGCTCAGGCGGCGGAAAAATACACCGAGTATAAAAAGCAAGAGCGCACCTTGAAGGCTCAGGTGCAGGCGCTCAAGTACCGCGATCTCGACCAGCAGGCGAAAGCCAAACAGGATGCGATCCGCGAGCTGGAACTGAAAATGGAGTCCTTTGTCACCGGGCAGGTGAACAAAGACACCCAGATTGAAAAGTACCGCACGCAGCATTCTGAGCTGGGGGATAGATTTCACGAGGTTCAGGGACGCTACTACGCCATTGGCGCTGATATAGCGCGCATTGAACAAAGCATCAAACACGCCGAAGAGCGCAACCGTCAGCTGCAAACCGATCTTGAGCGCACCGAGCGCGAAGTTCGCGAAGCCCGCGAGCGGTTAGAGCAAGACACCGATCGCGAACAGCAATGGCAGGCCGAATTGCTGGAAATTGAGCCGGAACTGGAAATGGTTGAAGCAGCCGAGCAAAGCTCAGGCGACCTACTGCACGAGGCCGAAGAGCTTATGCAAGCCTGGCAGAGCGACTGGGACAGCTTTAACCAGCGCGCCGCCGAGCCGCGCCAGCGCGCCGAAGTGCAGCAATCTCGTATCCAGCATTTAGAGCAGGTGCAAACCCGGCTGCTGTCACGGGTAGAAAAGCTCAACGATGAAAAGAAAAGCCTGGGCGAAAATGCCGTCGAGGACGAAGACCTGGCCATCGCCCGCGAAGAGCTGGCCGAGCTGGAAGTGGATATGGAAACTCGGCGCGAACGCAGCGAGAGCCTGTCGGACGAGCTTGAGCAGGCGCGCAATGCCGGGCGAGACATAGGCGATGAGCTGGACACCACGCGCAGCAAGTTGCAGAGCATGCGCGGCCGCCATGCCTCCCTCGAAGCCTTGCAGCAAGCAGCACTGGGCGAGAAAAACAAGGCTGTCACCCAGTGGCTGGAAAGCCAATCACTGACCGACGCGCCGCGCCTTGCCGAGCAAGTCAGTGTCAGCGACGGCTGGGATAAAGCCCTGGAGACCGTACTGGGTTCGACTCTGCAGGCCGTATGCGTAGACGGCACAGACCAAGTGGCCGCCACCTTAGAAAGCCTCAGTCAGGGTGAGCTGGTTCTGCTTGATGCCAGCGCCAAAGCCGCCCCCGCAACCTCGGGTAAAGGCCCGCTGTTGGCCGATTACGTCAGCGCCGAGTGGGATGCCGCAGGGGTGTTGGCCGGTGTGCATGTCGCGGAAGATCTCAGCCAGGCACTGGCGCTGCGCACGCAACTGGCCGGTGGCGACACAGTGGTCACGCGCGATGGCATTTGGCTAAGCGCCCACTGGATTAAAGTTGCTCGCGACACTGACGCCAGCGCCGGTGTGATTGCCCGCCGCCAAGAGCTCGAAGAGCTCAGCGCCGAGATCGAAACCACCGAGGCACTGGTCAACGAGTTATCGGAAAAGCGCGAGCAAAACCGCGAAGCGATCAAAGCCCAAGAACAAGAGCGCGAAAATCTGCGCCGTGAACTCGACGGGCTCAACAGCCGCCACGGCGAGCTGCGCTCCAGCATCAGCGCTAAGCAGGTGCAAATTGAACAGTTGGGCATGCGTAAATCCCGACTCGAGAGCGAAATTCGCGAAGCCCGCGAGCAGATGGAGCAGGAGGCCGAGCAACTGGCCGAGGCTCGGGTGATTCTGAGCGACGCGATTGAAGCCATGGAGGCCGATACCGAAGAGCGGGAAAACCTGCTGGCAAGGCGCGACGATATTCGCGGCAAGCTGGACGGCGCGCGACAAAAAGCACGGCACGATAAAGACAAGGCGCACGAGCTGCAAATGCGCGCCTCGTCGTTGAATACGCAAATCGATAGCATCAAACTGAGCATTGCTCGATTGCAGGAGCAAAGCGAGGGGCTTGCCGAGCGGCGTGAACAGTTGGCCGAATCCATGGCGGAAAACCGCGATCCGGCGGAAGAAAACAAACTGGAGTTGGAAGCGCTGCTGGCCAAACGCGTCAGTGTGGAAGAAGAGTTAAACGAATCACGCCGTGCGCTGGAAGCGGTGGAGCACGAGCTGCGAGAAGTAGAGCAGTCGCGCAACCGCGCCGAGCAGGAAGTGCAGGCGGTGCGCTCGCATCTTGAGCAAGAGCGCCTGCAGGCACAAACTTTTGAAGTTCAGCGCCGCACCCTGGCCGAGCAATTGGCAGAAGACAATTTCGATTTGCAGACACTGCTGGATAACACTCCGGAAGATGCGCAAATGGCGCCGCTGGAAGCCGAGCTGGAACAGCTGGCTAATCGGATTTCCCGTTTGGGCGCCATTAACCTGGCGGCCATCGAAGAGTACAAGTCCGAGTCCGAGCGCAAAAATTATCTGGATGCGCAAAACGAAGACTTAATGGAAGCGCTGGAAACCCTGGAAAACGCCATCAAGAAAATTGACCGGGAAACACGTACCCGGTTTAAAGAGACCTTTGATCAGGTGAACGGTGGCTTGCAGGAGCTGTTCCCCAAAGTCTTTGGCGGCGGGCACGCGTATCTGGAACTCACCGGCGAAGATATGCTCGATACCGGTATTGCGATTATGGCGCGCCCACCGGGCAAACGTAACAGCACCATCCATCTGTTGTCCGGCGGGGAAAAAGCGCTTACGGCGATTGCGCTGGTATTTTCTATTTTCCGCCTCAACCCGGCCCCTTTCTGTATGCTGGATGAGGTGGACGCGCCGCTGGACGATGCCAACGTGGGCCGCTACGCGCGCATGGTGGAAGAGATGTCCGCCCAGGTACAATTTATTTATATCACCCACAACAAGATCGCCATGGAAATGGCGCATCAGTTGATGGGGGTTACTATGCATGAGCCGGGTGTATCCCGCCTGGTAACAGTAGACGTCGACGAGGCAGCCGAACTGGCCGCCGTGTAATCAACGAATTTTCGGGAATTGGAATACGCATCATGTTTAAAGATTGGTTAACGGTCATAGTCGTTCTGTTAATCGTCGGTATCCTGCTGGATGGCTGGCGCCGAATGCGCGCATCCAAACGCGACAGTATCAGGGTTTCCAAGCGCGCACGGCAGTTTGAATCCACCCCTGAACCCGATGACGAGCCCTACACCAGTGAGCTTCCCAACGGCGGCGCGCGGGTGGTTGCCAAGCGTGAAATTCTCGATACCCCCACACCGGCGCAGCACCAACACAGCCGTGAGCGCGACACCATCCCGCAGCAGGTCACGCTGAACCTGGATGAGTCCGTGCCCATGCTGATGGAGTCGGTAGAAGAGCAAAACGAAACCCCGGAGCCCCGCCACGAAGAGCGTCTGGAGCCTAGCTTCAGTGCCACCGAACCGGAAGAGCAGCAGCCCCATAACCGCAGCCCATACGCCGAGCCGCAAAGCCGCCAGGAGCCATCTTTCTCGGCCATCGATGAACAGCCGGACGAGCCAGCCGCCGAGCCAGAACCCGTATACTCGGAAAATGACAGCGAAGCACCACCGGCTGCCCCAGACGAAGTTATTATTATTAACGTCATGGCTCGCGAAGGGCAGATGTTCGCCGGCGAAATGCTGTTAGACGCTCTGCTGCAGGTGGGTATGCGCTACGGTGAGATGAATATATTCCACCGTCACGCACGTGAAAATGGCGAGGGACCGGTACTGTTCAGTCTTGCCAATATGGTCAAGCCCGGCACTTTTGATCTGGACAATATGGCCAGCTTTCAAACCCCGGGTATCAGTCTGTTTCTGACTCTGCCGTTGCGGGTCGATAGCATTAAAGCTTTCGATATTATGCGCGATACCGCCTGGGCTATTGCCGACGGCTTGGGCGGCGAACTTAAAGACGAAAACCGCAGTGTAATGACTCGCCAGACCATGGAGCACTGCCGTCAGCGCATCGCCGAATACGAGCGTAAGCGGCTGTCCCGCGCCGGCGCCTGATTCCTCTACCCGACATTAAGACGAGGCACCCAGTGTCGCAAGACTCTGTTTCCCCGAAAGTGCGCAGCCGTGTGCAGCAGCTGCGCGAGCAAATCGACGACCACAACTACCGTTACTACGCCCTTGATGAACCCAGCATTCCCGATGCTGAATACGACCGGCTGTTAAGCGAGCTAAAGGGTTTAGAGCAGCAATACCCCGAACTGGCCAGCGCCGACTCGCCCACCCAGCGTGTGGGCACTGCGCCCCTGGACAGCTTCGTCTCTGTGCGCCATGAAATGCCCATGCTGTCGCTGGATAATGCCTTTAGCGACGATGACCTTAGGGCATTTGATCAGCGGCTTAAAGATCGGCTAAAAGCAACCGCCGATATCGAATACGCCTGCGAGCCTAAACTCGACGGTATTGCCATCAGCATTCTCTATGAGCAGGGCAAGCTGGTGCGTGCGGCCACCCGTGGCGATGGCACCAATGGTGAAGACATTACCGAAAATGTACGCACCATTCGCTCGGTACCACTGCAACTGCGCGGCGATAACTTTCCCGCGCGGCTGGAAGTGCGCGGTGAAATTTACATGCCCAGCGATGGCTTTGCGGCGTTAAATAAGCGCGCCGCCGAGGCGGGCGAAAAGGTGTTTGTTAACCCGCGCAATGCCGCCGCTGGCAGCTTGCGCCAATTGGATTCACGCATTACGGCAAAACGCCCGTTAGAGCTATGCGCCTACAGCGTAGGCGTGCATCAGGGGATGGAGCTGCCGCCCCGGCACACGGATATTCTGCATCTGCTGAATCAATGGGGTTTTAAAATCAATCGTGAAATGATTGCCGCCCGTTCGATTGAGCAGTGCATCGAGTACCATCGTCAACTGGGCGAAAAGCGCGCCTCACTCAGCTACGAAATTGATGGCGTGGTGTTCAAAGTCAACGATATCGCCACCCAGGAAAAGCTCGGTTTTGTCTCGCGCGCGCCGCGTTGGGCTATCGCCTTTAAGTTTCCCGCGCAGGAAGAGATGACCGAGCTACAAGCGGTGGAATTTCAGGTGGGACGCACGGGTACTATCACCCCGGTAGCGCGCTTAAAGCCCGTGTTTGTGGGCGGCGTCACCGTTTCCAATGCCACCCTACACAACCGCGATGAAATTGCCCGTTTGGATGCGCGGGTTGGCGATACGGTTATTGTGCGCCGTGCTGGCGATGTTATTCCGCAAATTGTCGGCGTGGTGCAAGAGCGCCGCCCGGCCGACGCACAACTTATTGAATTTCCCGAGCGCTGCCCCATATGCGACTCACCGGCGGTGCAAGTGCCGGGCGAAGCGGCGATTCGCTGCGAGGGCGGCCTTATTTGCCCGGCCCAGCGCAAAGAGGCGATCATTCACTTTGCCTCCCGTAAAGCCATGGATGTAGATGGCCTGGGCGATAAGCTGGTGGAGCAGCTGGTCGATAAGGGCTTGATTACCACGGTAGCTGATCTCTTTACCCTAGAGGCGCAAGCCGTCGCCGAGCTTGAGCGCATGGGCCCCAAGTCGGCCGAGAACTTAATCGCCGCGCTGGAAAAATCCAAACAGGTCAGCTTCGAGCGTTTTATCTACGCCCTGGGTATTCGCGAAGTGGGCGAGGCCACCGCGCGCAATTTGGCGGATCACTTCGGCACCTTACAGGCGCTCAGCGAAGCCGACGAACAGGCATTGCAAGAGGTCGATGATATCGGCCCGGTAGTGGCGCGTTTTGTGCGCGACTTTTTTATTGAGCCCGAGAACTTGGATATCATTCAAAGGCTACAAGCGCTAGGCGTGCACTGGCCCGAAAAGTCCGCCGCTAGCCCGGATGCGTCAGCCGCAGCAGCGCAACAGCCTCTAGCAGGGCAAACCTGCGTACTCACTGGCACCTTAGAGGCCATGACCCGCGACGAAGCGGGGGATAAACTGCGCGCCCTGGGCGCCAAGGTAGCGGGCAGTGTGTCGAAAAAAACCGCGTTTGTGGTGGCCGGCCCAGGTGCGGGCTCCAAGCTTGCAAAAGCCGAGCAACTGGGCGTTGAGGTGCTCGATGAAGCAGCTCTGCTTCAGTTGTTAGACAAATACGGCGCGTAAATTTAAACCAATAGGTGAGCTCAATGGATCAGGAATCGATTGTCTACGGTTGCATCAAAGACAGCATTGTTGGTACCGGGCAGGGCGATCGGCTGCGGGTCAATCGCGAGGCCATGCTGGCGTTGCCCCGGGCCGAGCAGTGGCCATTTCTCTGTCAGGAGATGTTCTCCATCCCCGAGCAGCGTGTGCTAAGCACCAATTATCAAACCGAGGTGATGCATTTCGGCGCCTCTTATAAAGCGGTCGAATACGAATGGAACCAGTGGATAGAGCAATTTGAAGGCTTGCTCAGTCAAATGTACTGGGTCTCAGCCACCGTCCACCTTGAAACTGAACTCTACGGCACCCACACCTTTAGCTGGGAGAGCAGCCGCAACTTTCACGTGCCCGGCTCTGGCGATATGTTCGTCCAGTGCCAGTGGAGCCATGAAGATTACTTAAGAGCCTGATTTATGAACCAAGCTATTCGTTTTCGCCGCCGCCGTCGCACCCCGGCCATTCGCGATTTGGTGCGCGAAAACCAGCTCAGTATTGATGATTTGATTCTGCCTATTTTTGTGCAGGAAGGCATCAGCGAGCCGGTCACCATCGACAGCATGCCCGGAGTAGTGCGCTACCCGGAAGACCAGCTGGCAGACGCCGTGCAAAATGCCTGGCAATTGGGTATTAAAGCGGTACTCTTGTTTGGCGTGTCCGATAACAAAGACGACATAGGCTCGGATACCTGGCGCGAAGACGGTTTACTGGCACGCATGATTCGCATTGCCAAGGCCGCTGTGCCCGAGATGCTGATCATTAGCGATAACTGCTTTTGCGAGTACACCAGCCACGGCCACTGCGGTGTGGTGTGCAATCACGACGTAGACAACGACAAAACTCTTAAAAACCTGCAAAAACAGGTGGTCACCTGCGCCCGCGCCGGGGTCGATATGATCGCGCCCTCTGGCATGATGGACGGCATGATCAGCGCTATTCGCGAGGCGCTGGACAGCAGTGGCTTTAGCCATATTCCGGTAATGTCCTATTCCACCAAATTTGCCTCGGCTTTTTACGGCCCGTTTCGCGATGCGGTAGACAGCACCTTTAAGGGCAGCCGCAATACCTATCAGATGGACCCGGCCAACGGCCGCGAAGCCTTGGCCGAGTCGCTGGAAGACGAAGTCGAAGGGGCGGACTTGCTAATGGTAAAACCCGGCATTGCCTATCTGGATGTTATTGCCGATATTCGCGCGCACAGCGCTTTGCCGCTTGCGGTTTATCACGTTAGCGGTGAATACGCGATGATCAAAGCGGCAGCGGCCGCCGGGGTTATCGATGAAAAAGCCATAGTGCTGGAAACCATGCTGGCGTTCAAGCGCGCTGGCGCCAACTTGATTATTACCTACTACGCCTCTGATTTGGCGCGCTGGCTCACCGCCGGCGATGCGAAGTAAACACCCATGAATAAATCACTTGTTATCGCCTTAGTGGCGACCATTATTGGCGTCTGTACCCTGGCGGTGGGGCTGTATATTTTGGCGACTACACCCGCTCCAGCCCCTGAGCCTGCCGCAGCGCCACAGAGTGAATCAACTGCCCCCAAAGAGCCGCTGGCGGTGGTCCCGCAAATCAGTGGCAGCAACGCCACTTTGGTGCCGGATGCCGACGCCGAGCCAGGCTCAGAGGCCTGGTGTGAGGCCATGATGGCAACACCGGATGGCGAATGGTCCGACGCCGACGCGCGTCTGTTTTCTCAGCATTGTATTTACCAGTAGGGCTAACCTGTGAGCGGTCATTCTGATTTGTCCGAACTGCATTTCGACCCCAACAGTGTCCAGGCGAAGTTTCATCGCCTGCGCAGCAACAAAGCCTTTGAGCTTTTTGTGGTGTCCATTATTGTGTTTTCGGCGCTGGTTATCGGTGCCAAAACTTACGATATTCCGCCGCTGCTGTCGCAGGTCATCGTGGTCCTTGATTGGTTAATCACGCTGTTTTTTCTGTTTGAAATCACCATTCGCTTTATCGGTGAGCCGCGCAAGCGCGACTTTTTTAAATCCGGCTGGAATATATTCGACACTCTTATCGTAGTGATCAGCCTGGTGCCTATCGAAGACAGCGAGATGGCACTGGTAGGGCGCTTAATTCGCGTGTTCCGGGTGCTGCGGATGGTGTCCATTATCCCCGAGCTGCGGATGCTGCTCAGCTCGCTGATTAAAGCCTTGCCGCAGCTGGGGTATGTGGCGCTTTTAATGTTTATTATTTTTTATATCTACGGCGCCGTGGGCAGCTTCTTTTTTGCCGAGGTTAACGAGGTGCTCTGGGGTGATATTGCCATCAGTATGCTGACCTTGTTTCGTATTATGACGTTCGAGGATTGGACCGACGTTATGTACGAAACCATGGCCGAGTATCCGCTCAGCTGGATGTTCTACGTCAGTTTTATCTTTTTAACCGCCTTTGCCTTTTTGAATATGATTATCGGCATTGTGGTCAATGTGATTGAGTCGGAAAATCGCGCCCGCCAAATCGAAGAAGAGGGCGAGCAGCCCGCCCGCTCCGAGCTTGAAGCCCAGCTTATTCAGCTGCAAAAATCGGTGGATGAGCTTTTGGCGCAGAATAAGAAAGAGTAGGGGAGCTCTCTCAGCATCGCGAGCACCGCACAAAGGCATCGCGAGCACCGCGCAAAGGTAAAGGTGCCGCCGGAGTGCAGCCTTGCACGACTAAATAAGCATTCTGCACAGCGCCGGTGGCCCAGATACCAAACACTGAGGTTTATCCATGCAGGCCTAGATTACGCCCGGAAACAGCCGCTTTAACTTGCGCTCCAGCGCCTCGCCCGACAGGGGTTTGGCCAAATAATCGCTGACCCCGCGCTCAATCGCCTCGCGAATTTGGCTCGCTTGAGTAACGGCGGTGGTCATCACAAACACCGAGTTGGTGTACCTGTCTGAGGCCTGCATTGCCGCATGTACTTCCAGGCCACTCTTAATCGGCATATTCCAGTCCGACAAAATCAGGTGATAGGGCAGAGGCGTGTCGTACATAAACTTAATCGCGGCTTGGCCGTCGTGGGCGATATCAATATTGCAAAAGCCCAGGCCCTCTAGCATGGTGGCCAGCAACTGGGTCACCGCCTCGTCGTCATCTACCACCAGTATTCGTAAATCCTCGGCCGCCAGCGCCGTAGTCGTGTCTGCGGCGGCTTCGGCGCGGGAGACTTTCTGAATAATAGCGTCCAACTCCTGCTTGACGGTCTGCGCCTGTTGCTTGGCTTCGCCTGTATCCATCTGACTGAGTTTCTTGGCTAGCCAGTCGCAGCGTTGCTGTAGTGTCTGAGTAATTAACGATTTTTCCTGGGGAGTAAACTGCATAAGTGCTCGGCCTCAAATTCTAACCACACTATAGATCAAAATTCAGTAAATCTCACAGGTGCAGAGCGCTTGATTTTCCCGCTTCACTTGCTATTGTGAGCGCCTTGTTTTCGCGCCCTCCAGGAGAGCCCTATGGCCGAGTTGTCCGATGTTTTATCCAAAGTTGATCGTCTGCTGGATCGCCTGGATCACTTTATTCCGCCACTGCCACCACAAACCCAGTGGGATGCCGACGCCTTCTACTGGTGCTCTCATCCCCGCGGTGGCTACCTGGAAGCCGTCGACAACCCGCACCATATTCCCCTCGATGCGCTGCAAAACGTCGACCGGCAGAAACAAGCCATCTTGCGTAACACCGCCCAGTATGCAGCGGGTAAACCCGCCAATAATATTCTCCTAACCGGCTCGCGGGGCACGGGTAAATCCACGCTGATTAAAGCCTGCTGGTATCAGCACAAAAACGCCATCAAGCTGATTGAAATCGACAAGCCAGACTTAAAAGACCTGGGCCAGCTACTGACTATTTTGGCAAAACGGCCCGAACGCTTTATTGTGTTTTGCGATGACTTATCGTTCGAAGAGGGCGAGCACCACTACAAGGCCCTCAAGTCAGCTCTGGATGGCTCTATCCGCGCTCCGGGTGACAATATCCTGTTTTACGCCACCAGTAACCGCCGCCATTTGCTGCCCCACAAAATGAGCGATAACCTGGAAACCGAGCAGGTGGACGGAGAAATTCGCCCCGGCGACAGCATGGAAGAGAAAACATCGCTGTCGGAGCGTTTTGGACTTTTGCTCACTTTTTATCCGTTTCGCCAGGACGAGTACTTTGCCGCCTGTGAGTATTGGGTGGAGTACTTAGGCGGGCAGTGGAGTGATGAGGTTCGTGCGGCGGCTTTGCGTTGGAGTATGACCCGTGGGTCGCGGAGCGGCAGGGTGGCTTGGCAGTTTGCTAGGGATTATGTGGGGGGAGCGGGGGTTTAGGTTTCGCTGGCGCGAGTCATTGAGCTGCCGCTGTTTTATCATCATCGGCCTTGAACCGGTGTCTAGACAAATTGCGCCGCCGGAGGCGGTAACTTTTTGTTTGCCCGGGTCGCCGGGCGGGCGAGTCACTTTTCTTTGTTTGGGCAAAGAAAACTAACGAAAAGAAAGCCCACCCCGGCATTCAGCCCGTTGGGTGCCCTCGCTACGGCCGATTTTAGGGGGCTGCATCGACACGCCGTCCCTGGCGTGGCGATGCTTGCGTACGCGTCCATGCATACTTACCGCCCTAAAATAGGCCTTCGCTCGGCTGGATGCAGGGGATTCTAAGAGCGGTGCTTCGTAGTTGGCTGAGGTTTTCTATCTCACCTTTAAGGCGCGACTTTTTATACAGGTATATTTGACCGCTACCGCCTAAAGTGCACGTATTGCCTGCAAAGCTGGCTCGCTTTGCGGTTTTCATTAATTTAAAAAACGTTTATAGTCAGACACTTAACCAACTGGGAAGGTGAACAGGCCGTTGAAAAACGTAGGCGAGGCAGCCGATGCAAGGCAAAAATCGGTGAAAACGCGGAGTTTACATTTAGTAAATGAGCAGTTTGAAGCTATTTTTAACGCCGCAGCGGCAACGTAGGTAGCTTTGCAACAGCCTGACAGATAATAAGGCCGGTGTTGGGCGTTATGCGCAAGCTCACTTTGCCTCTCCTTCCCAAGTCCAAGAAATTGGTTAAATAGTTTATAAATCATAAGCCTGCGTACAATTCCTAATTCTGTTTCAGGGAATGATAACGCGCATGCGCGATCTACAAATGTTACGTGTTTCTGCGAAATTGGAGTAACTTTTAAGTAATGCAGAATATCATCTACGTAATGCGCCACATAGATATTGGCGGCAATGTTGACATTCCATATAAGAAGGTGGGTGTTACTGGAGCAGGGAATGCAACTCTTAGTTCTCGGTTGCAACAGATCAGCAATACCAAGTCGCCAATAAAGGCTCAGTGCATTGCTGCCTGGGAGCATAGTGATGCCAGAGCAGTTGAGACTGCTCTGCATATGCTGCTGGATGATAGTCGCATCGAAGGTGAGTGGTTTGTGGACCGAGATGACTCACTGGTAGAACGCATGCATCCGATTATGAATCTTATCGGTGCCAGAGAAGTGCCCATCGAGCAGAGTAATGATCCCTATACAAAGAGCGTTATGCAAAAAGAAGTGGAGAGCAAGCAAAAGACTGACCACATATTACTTGGTGAAATTTTAGACTTTCTCTCTAAGCCGTTGAGGTCAAGTTCGCGTATTGCCGGACCAACATTTTTCAGTGATGAAAAGCAGCTCACATACTATGTAAATGCTAGGAAGTCCGGTAAGCACCATCTATCTATTGGTCGCAGTAAAGACGTCTACGAAGACATCAAGGAGTTCCTTGAAAACCACGGATTTGATGTGGAGCAAGGAAAAAAGGGAGGCGCAAAAGTTTTGAGCATAAGCACTGTAACTGTGGCCTCCATAATTGATTTAATAGAACATGAGTTTGTGCCCGTCAACACGTAACAATTTCAAGCAATCGGACGCCGGCTGAGCCGGCGCCGTTGTTGAAGGGCGTTAAACGGTCATGATTTATCGACCACCTATGAAACTAAAAGGAGATATAAACATGAACAATGAAGATCAATTAGGTAGTGAAGGAAATTTCGTTCCGTTTTTCCAACCGCAAGGATCGTTACTTCCAGGTAATAAAGGTATTGATATATCTGCCTTTGCTTTCGTCCCAAACGCACTATATCAGGCGGATAAAGCGAAGGTTTCAACCCCTAGCACTATCACCATGGAATCCGATAATGTAATCCATATCACTCTGCCTCTCAAAATGGTTGGTAGTATTGAATCGCCTTCGGATTTTCAGGGAAGGCCAGTCTCTTGGGCTCTAAAAGACATTGAATTGGATGATGGTATTACTCATGTAGCTATTCATGTTATAGGGCGTGACCAAATTGTCTTAAACTCAAGAATTGTTGCATTAGATTCAACTTCTGCTAGCAAAAAACTAGATGTATCCACTCAGAAATTATCCGCTCTCGAAGATGCCGTATCAAAGCTTGGTAATGGTGGTTTAGAACCCATTCAACTCTTAAAGAAAATGAAAGACTCAGGGTTTTAACTAGGCATGAGTATTGAGATAGTCGAAAGGAATGACTCAATTTCCATCAACAACCCTGTTTTGGTTGTTGATGGAGCTATTGATTATGAATCCTTTTCTAAACTTTCACTAGCTTTGACTGCTGCTCCATACAAAGCATGGAGAATAAATGATCAAAAGCTACATAAGCTGGCAGGAGATGTTCCTTGCGACTATTTGCAGTTTGAGCTAGATGTTGAAGACTTTAAAGAGCACTCTCTTTATCCAACTTTTAAAAAAATAGCTCAAGAAATATGCAGCTGCGAAGATGTTTGGCTTGAAAGGGGGTTTTGCAATGCCTTCCAGTATGGAGACGCTACTTTTACACATAGGGATGAGCGCAAAAGTGGAAAAGGAATTTCGATGTTATGTTTTTTAAACACTGAATGGGACTCTAATTGGGGAGGTGAACTGCTATTTTTTGATGAAGAATATGAAGCCAAAATCACAGTCAGCCCGAAGCCAGGTAGAGTTGTGGCGTTTATGAATGATACTCTTCATAGACCTGGATTGCCTCTTCGAACATGCCCAGAAATGCGAGTAACACTTAATCTGAGGTTCTGTTGGAATGAAGCATAAGTTAGTAAGCAAGCATTCAATAGATGACGGTAATATTTTTATCTTTGATGTATTAGCTGATACGGATAAAGTTGAAAACCTTCATCAGGCCTTAATTAGGGCGGATGTATCAATACTTGGCTGCTCAAATGAAAAGTCTAATAAGTTTAGAGAAATCATGTTTGATTTAGAGGAGAAGGATTTCTCTTTAACGAATCTTGGGAAATCAATTTTGAATTCTATCTCTGAGGCTTTTGGCAAACGATATGTATGTTACAAGGTGCTAGGAAATTATTTACGCTTTGGCTGTAATACGTTCACTCATCAAGATTGTGAGAATCCAGATGTCATTTCTGCGCTATATTTTGTAAATAGTTATTGGCATCATGATTGGGGTGGAGAAATTATTTTCTTTGATTCAAGTAAGGATTCAAAGGTATGCGTTTCAGTTAAACCCGGCAGGCTAGTCTTGTTTCACGCCAATATTTATCATCGAGCTGGAGTTCCGCAAAGACCATGTAAAGAAACAAGAGTTACGATTAGCGCTCGATACAATTGCCAGTAATCGTTTAACAAGGCGATGCTGCTGGACAAATGTTACGCTGCGCTACAAATTTTCCGCAGAGCGTGGCGTTATGCACCCAAGTTACCCATAAAAAGTAGACACCCTGTATAGTTATATTTGCCCTATATGGAGGTGTCCAAAATGGCACGTAAAAAGCATCAGTAGGAATAGGAATAACCTCAGGTGAATTGGAAAGACTATGAAAAGGAAATACATCAGCAGTTTCAGGAAATGTATCCTGATGCTGATATCACCCATGATGCCAAAGTTCGAGGGAGATATTCAAAGGTAGATAGACAGATAGATATGCTGGTAGAAGATTTTGTTGCCGGCGAAAATATTAGAATAATGGTGGACGCAAAGTTTTTTTCGGAAGTTATCGATGTAAAAGAAGTAGAGTCTTTTATAGGCATGATGCAAGACGTAGGTGCAGATAAAGGCCTGCTAGTTGCTCAAAAGGGATATTCAAAAGCTGCAATAGCTAGAGCCCATAATGACCCTTCACGTGTTGAGCTCGACATTCTAAATTTTGATGAGCTAAAGCGATTTCAAGGATTCGGAGCGCTTCCTTATAGCGGAAGGCATGGTGTTATATTGCCTGCACCTTTCGGCTGGGTCATTGATGCAGAGAGAAGAGATGGCGTTCTAGCAACTCTTTATCAGCGAGGCCTTACATTTGAAGAGGCCGGAAATCGAAATGAATGGATGTATCTAAATATTTTCAGTAAGAATGAGGAAATATGTGATTTAGATTCATTCATAGCATTACATGAGTCTGAAACGCTGAAGAATTTTCCAAAGGCAAAAATTAATTATCAAAAGACCGTCAAGAGAGAGAAGTACAAGACATTACTAAGAACAATAGAAATAGAGGAATACCCAACAGTAGAATACACTGGCTTTATAGATTTTGGGGAGTCTATATTTTTCTGCGTTCTCTTTACTCCTGAAGAACTTAGAGAAAAAAACATTAAGAAGCTCCAGCACATAATATCTAGAGCCCTGCCTTTCAATGTTGATACTGATAGTGTAAGTCGGGCTAGGCTAAGTGAACTTGACTATCACTTAGCCAATAGCGAGGACCAAGTGGAAAAGGCCGAGATATTAATTGAGCAGGGCAAAACATTAATGAGGCTTAAAGAGTATGAGCAGGCAGAGGAAAAGTTTAATAAAAGTATTGAAATATTACCAACGAGTTATGGGGCACTAAAGGGAAATATTGAGCTGAGTCTTATATCAAATGCAGCTGAGGCCAAGCTAGATAAAGCCGTCGATGATTTCTTCGAACTAGCCCCAAGAAATCCGACGGTTTGCCAGGATTTACTGGACTTATATGATGAACATGACGCGCTCTCATCAATAGAGCCTGCAATGCTTAGAGTGGCAGACAATTATACTTTTGATCTTGAGGCCAAAGGAAACATCCTCTATCACCTAGGACTATATCATCAGGCGGTTGGACAAAAAAACAAGGCTATTAATAATTTCCAGGATGCCCGTAATTGTTTTTCTCAATCATTAAGTGATGATCATATGGTCTTTGGTTTAATAAAAACAAACCTAGAGGGCCTAGGAAATTAATATGGCCATGAACGTTGAATCTAAAAAGCATATAACAAGAAAAGCAATCGGATGGTCGCACCGCCGGTTCTTGTGGCGTTGAGGCTGTAGAAAAACTCTAAAAACAAGGCGTTTTTTGCTAAAATCGGGGCTTGCCAAAAGGCGATCAATCGGGTCAGATACCCTTTTGAAGATCAAGACCTGAAAGTGGAATTTTCGCATTAAAATGGGTTCCTGACTTCACGACACCGTAGATCATGTGAACCAGCTTCCTCATGCTGACGCCAATAATCGCTTTAGGAGTCAGCCCTCTTGCCTCAATCCTTCTTGATGCTGCAATGATGACGGGGTTGAAGCGCTTGGCAACCATGCCGGGCATAAAAAGAGCTTTCCTCGCAGCATTATGCCCAGTGCGTGACAGGCTACTTCGCCCATTGATCGATGTTCCAGACTGCTTTTGCTTGGGATCAATGGGGTCAGAGTCGTTGATTTTGGGTGGTGCAACGTTCGCCTTCATCGGGACCTGTGGTCGGCACCCTGGTTGGGTCGCCTTGGCAGCGGTCGCAGTGCTAACGTGGGGTAGCCTCGGTGGCGCCTAATCGGGTATGGACGGCTATCTAACCCACAACTTGGGGACACTCACTGACTACGGGGCGATATGTTATACAGCCATTAATACCGTTGCTAAATTTAATGTGAACAGACTTATTCTCGATAATTGAACAACCATTGTATGTCTAAGCAAACTCCCTCTGAAAGAGAAGAATTGTGGTGCAAGGGTAATCAATTAATCACCCGAGCTCCGTAAGAAGAGGAGCCGGGGCCAGGTCTTTGATTTTGAATCGTTGCAGCCGAAGGACATACGAGTGATCAATGGTGTCAGAGTGGTTAGTTTGGGGGCGCTGCTTAACTGGGTAGTAAGCTATTTACCAAAACCTATCAAATACAAGCTTCCTCGATGGGAGCTACAAAGCAACCGAGATACAATAAATAGAGCAACCGCGCTCGGTACTGAGCAGTTTAGGCGCGATTTTCAAGTCGAAAACTTAAGACGGCGCCTCGACGATCGAAATCGCTGTACCGGAGAGCTCATTGACTCCGCACACTTCGATCTCTTCGAATATTTATTAAAGAAAAAGAAGATTATATAGGTTCGAAAAGTTGCAGATAGCAGCGTTGGGTCTGCTACTACCAATTGCTATTTTTATCTTTGCTGTATATTTTCTCGCTGTGGATGGCAAGTCGGTTTTCCCTGGTCGATCAAAGTATATCTGGTTTCATGCGTATGAAGCGTATTTTGTGGCATGTCTATGGTTCGGCGCTTCAATATCGCTATTCGCTCATAACTACCTTCGCTTAAAGTGGATTAGGCAGCGTAAAAGCTCAAAGGGTTATTCGTATGTGGGTTTTGGTCTTATTATTCTTGGGTTGTTGTCATCAATAGTGTTCGTCGTAATTGGAAATACATAACCAACTGCGTAGAAATTCTCGCGGCAGACCCTAAAACTGACATGTATAGTGTTAAGTGCCTGCAATATATACAGCCTGACTACAGGTCTTGTGCGTCATTCAAAAAATTGCGTAGGTGCTCGGCTTTGTCTATTTTAACTCGGCTCCACGGATGCTATGAATACTAAATTAAAATTTATCAAGCTATTGCTAATTGGATTACCGCTGGTGGCTGGTTTGTTTCTGGTTGGGAGTTCGCTTTGGAACGGTTTTAATAGTGCTAAAGCTAGTTCGTGGCACTCGATTCAGGCGAAAGTTCAGGGGGCATATGACAAGGGAGTTTCTGTTGTGTCCGTTACTCGCCATTTAAGCAATAGCGGCTCTGGAGGGCGGTTTAGCTACTCCTATGAGATTGCGGGGAGGGAGTATACTTCCTCCTTTGTGGGTTTTGGTTTTTCTGGCCCAACTCGAAGTTATAGAGTCGGAGAGTATATAGAGATCTATGTGAACCCAAGAAATCACGCGCAGGCATCGTTAGAGGCCGGCATTCGGAGACCACATTTAACCTCCATGGTTTTTGGTTGCCTATTTATTTTTGTGGCGTTTCGCATAAATAAAGCGTTCCAATGACTAGCATCAAAGAATCTTGGTGGCAAGGCTTAACTTTAAGGGAGCCAGGGTCAAAGGGAGCAGGGGCCAGGTGTTTGACTTTCAATTACGCAGCCGAAGGACAGAATCGTGAACAGGACCGGAAAATCTTGACTGAAACTGTTCCGATTCATGATGCATAAGAAGCGCCAAGATTTCCCCCTGACTTTTATTACTGGTCTGTTACTTCCTCGAGTGATAGATCATAGCGCAGGCTTTGATCTTTGGTAATTGGGGTGTATTGCATGGAAACGCGCCACTCTTTGCCTTCGGAGTGCTTGATCCAGATGCTGTCGCTTTTGGGGTGTGGCTTCCAGTCGTTCAGGGCCGCCATTTGTTCTTCGACCAGATCGACAGTTTTCTGCTTTATATTGTCGGATGTCGCCAACGTCACAATGTAGGACTCATACCAATGACTTTCGTCACCATAGGCATATTCGCGGTGGAATGTGAATGCTTCGGGGATAGGTAATGAAAAATGCGGCATATAACGGTCGGCCATTTTTCCACGCACAAAGCCTTGCTCGGGCTCCCAGTCGTATTCAATGTGCATGGCAAGGGTTTGGGCGGCGCGCTGTCCCTGATCTTTAGCCACTAAATGTAGGGCGGCATCTATGCCGGATGAGAGCCCAGCCGAGGTGATGATTTTTCCGCTATCCACAAATCTTTGATCGCGGATAACCTGGGTTTCAGGATAATTCTCTGCAAAAGGGTCAAGTAATTTGAAAAAAGTGGTCGCCTTTTGTTCTTTTAGTAAACCGGCTTCAGCCAGAATAAATGATCCCGTGCATACAGACAGTATCGTCTTACCAGATTCAGCGTGTTTTTTAATCCAGTTGTAGGTCGACTCATCGTAGGCATTGTGGTGATGGCCGCCAGGAATCAGTAGGGCATCAAATTGCGGGGCTGTTTCAAAGCTGTAATCGGGCACTACGGTCATGTTCATTGAGGTACTCAAGGTCTTCCCCTCTTTACTCACCGTCGCGACCTTGTAGCCGGCGTGGCCAAACACCTCCCAGGGGCCGGTGAAGTCAATGATCTGCACGCCGGGGTATATTAAAATGCCCACCGTTTCTATGTTATTAGCGGCTGAGTCGTGCGAATTATGCTGTCTGTCGCCGTGCGGGGGCTCGGCTGCGGCACAAATGCACCAAGTGAGAAGAAAAACAAGAGCCATGGATTGCTTTACTGCAAAAAACATACTGTAGTCCTTTTTCTATTTTTAACAAAAGTGTTTGCGGTATTCCCCGGGGGTAATGTCGAATTGCTTTTTAAATCTCCGACGAAACACGTCACTGTCGGAGAAGCCTGTTTGTCGCGCAATATCTTCTATTTGCATATGAGTGCTGAGTAGTAGGTTACGCCCTCGATCTAGTCGGATTTGGTCAAGATACTCTTTGGGTGATAGCTGAATTTGCTCGCTGAAGACCCGTCGGAACTGCCTTGGGCTTAATGCCACTTGGTCTGCCATGTCTTCAATAGTGATGGCTTTGTTCAGGTTATCCATTAGCCAGTCCTGGAGTTTTGAAAACCGAGAGTCCATTGACTGTACGCTAAGCGCTGACGAGAATTGGGACTGGTCGCCACTGCGGCGTAAATAGACCACTAGATTTCTTGCCACATATTGAGCCGCTTGCTTGCCCAGTTCCTGCTCAATCAACCATAGGGTTAAATCGATACCTGTGGATAAGCCCCCTGACGATAAATACTTATCGTGAACTGTGTATAAAGAGTTTGAATCAAATTTTACCTTGGGAAAGCGTTGCGCTAAATCATCGATAAAACGCCAGTGGGAGCAACATGACTGCCCGTCTATTAGTCCGGTCGCGGCAAGAATATAGGCTCCAGTACAGATCGATATGACCCTCGATGCTTTGGTACTCAGTTCGATGATTTTTCGCAAAGTTTCGGGTTGATTCATCAACTCGCGGGTGCCTTTACCGCCGGGGATGATTAACCAATCTAAGGTCTCTACATCGTTTAAACTAATGTCCGCGACATAAGTTAGTCCGGGTTCGCTGGTAAGCTTCTTGTTCGCCTGGGAGATAAACTTCAGCTCAAATAGTGGAGGCTCACGCTGCTCCGCCAACCACTGATTCGCTAAGTCCAGTGCATCTAGCGGCCCCGCGATATCCATGGTCTGAAAACCGTCAAATAATAGAAAACCTATCTGCATGAATCTGTCCTGTCATTAACGCAGTACAGTAGCATAAGGATATATGGCTGGAATGACAAATACCCGACGTTTTCGGCCATGGTGGATTTCAACGTTGTGAAGTGAAAACGTGACAGGATTCTTCGGTTTTGAATTGTTTCGAACCGACCTCCGTGGGTAAATAGAAACTACAGCTTGGTATCCAGCTTAGCTACGAAGCGCCGCTTTCAATCCCCCTGCATACAGCCGAGTAGAAACCTATTTTAGGGGGTAAGTACGCATGGACGTGTACGCAAGTATCGCCACGCCAGGGAAGGCGTGTCGATACGGCCTTCTAAAATCGGTTGGAGAGAGGAAACCCGCAGGGCTGGTAGCCGGGGTGGGCTTTCTTTTCGTTAGTTTGCTTTGCCCAAACAAAGAAAAGTGACTTGCCCGCGCGACAACTCGCGCATATCAAAAGTCCCCGTCAGTGGCATGGGGCTCTAGAGAAGGTGAGCCTTTTGATTTATGTAATATGGACGTTCGAAGCGTTCGAGACACGGCGCACTAGCCGTACAGAGCCGGCCATTATTCCTCCAGCAATTCCCGATAAAGCTCCATATACCCTTCACAACACTGTTGCCAGCTAAAGTCCTTATGCATGGCGTTGAGCTGTAGCGCTTGCCACAACTCTGGCTGTTGGTAGCAGGCGAGGGCGCGGTGGATGCATTGGGCTAAAGCCTCGGCGCTGGGTTCGCGAAATAAAAAGCCGGTTTCATCTATGTCGCTAACGCTTAAGCTGCCGTTTAAGTAGGCGTCTAGCTGGGGTTGGCAAAAGTTGACGACGGTATCGCGCAATCCGCCCACATAGTGGCATATGGGCAGTGCGCCATAGCGCTGGCTGTACATTTGGTTTAGGCCGCAGGGCTCGAACAGCGAGGGCATTAGGAAAATATCGCAGGCGGCTTCTACCCAGTGAGAAAGCGGTTCGCTGTAGCCGATGGTGACAGCTACTGCGTCGGGAAATTCTTCCTGTAGCGCTAATAGGCCCTGTTCGTATTCACGCTGGCCGGTGCCTACGGCTACAAGTTGACACTCGCCTGCAGCGAGTAGTGGCTTGATGGCTTCCAGTATCAGGCTGACACCTTTTTGCTCAACTAGGCGGCCGACAAATCCGAACAGGGGAATGTTTTCGTTTACTGGCAGTTTTCGTTCTTGCTGCAGCGCAAGTTTATTTGCCATGCGGCGTTTTAAGCTGCGGCGGGTGTATTTGCTGGGTATAAAAGCATCGCTGCCTGGGTTCCAGGTTTGCGTATCAATGCCGTTAATTAAACCCAGTAAATCGGCCTTGCGGTGGGATAACAAGCCCTCTAGCCCCTGGCCAAACTCAGGTGTTTGTATTTCTTCGGCGTAGCTGGGGCTGACGGTGGTAATTTTGTCAGCGTAGACCAGGCCGGCTTTTAAGTAGGAAAAATTCCCCCAAAACTCGAGCTTTTCGTGGTGCCACCAGTCTTCGGGCAGGCGCAACGAGGCAAAGGTTTCGTAGTTAAAAATACCGCCATAGGCCAGATTGTGAATGGTAAATACCGTGGCCGGGCGCTTGGTATGGCGGCTTAACAGGGCGGGCACCAGGCCGGTTTGCCAATCGTGGCAATGGGTTATCTCGGGAGTAAAATCGAGGCTTAACTGAGCGGTGGAAATCAGCTCGGCGACACGACTAAACAGGTAAAAGCGCCAGGCGTTGTCGTGCCAGTCGGCGCCGGTATGGTCGCCATAGGGGCCGCCATCGCGAGCGGAAAACTCAGCGATATCCACCAGCCAGGTTACCACACGGCTGCCCGGCAGGCGGGTTTGCCACAGCTTTACCGGCGCGCCGTCACATTCAAACTCAAGCAGTAGTTTTAGGCCAGCGTCTTTGGCTTTGCTCATCACGGCGCCATAGGCAGGCAGCAGCAGGCGCACTTGAGCGCCGCGTTTTAACAGCGCACGGGGCAGGGCGCCGCCTACGTCCCCGAGGCCGCCGGTCTTGATTAACGGATAAGCTTCGCTGCAAACAAATAAAATTTTCAAACTTAATCCCTAGTTAAAATAACGCCCGCCAGTGGCGGTAAGGTCAGCTCAAGGCTGGCGGGCTGATTCATCCACGCAATCTCTTCTGCTACCAGGCCATCGCCATTGCCCAGGTTGCTGCCGCCATAGTATTGCGAGTCGGAGTTAAACACCTCGCGGTAGGTGCCCAGCGCCGGTACGCCCACGCGATAGCCTGTGCGAGGCTCTGGGGTAAAGTTTAAGATGACGAGATAGGTTTGTTCATCGGCAATGCGCAAGTAACTGATTACCGACTGGGTGTTGTCATGGCAGTCTACCCAGCTAAAGCCGTCACTTTGGTAGCTGCGCTGATACAACGCCGGCGACTGGCGATACAGTTGGTTCAGGTCAGCCACGGTTTTTTGCACTCCGGTGTGAGCGTCAAATTCCATTAACGCCCAATCCAGCTGCCCCTTGTCGGCCCATTCAGCCCACTGGGCGAACTCCGACCCCATAAACAGTAATTTGCTGCCGGGGTAGGTGAATTGATAGGTGTAAAGCAAGCGCAGGTTGGCAAACTTTTGCCAGTAATCGCCGGGCATTTTGTTGATCATGCTGCCCTTACCGTGCACCACTTCATCGTGACTAAAAGGCAGCTGGAAGTTCTCGCTGTAGGCGTACATCATGCCAAACGTTAGGCTGTTGTGATGGTACTGGCGAAAGATAGGGTCTTTGCTCATATAGTCCAGGGTGTCGTGCATCCACCCCATGTTCCACTTTAACGAAAAGCCCAACCCACCGAGGTAAACAGGGCCCGACACCTGCGGCCAGGCGGTGCTCTCTTCGGCAATGACCAGTGCGCCTGGGCACTGCCCGTGACACTGAACATTTAGTTCGCGAATAAACTCGACTGCTTCAAGGTTTTCATTGCCGCCATAACGGTTGGGAATCCACTCGCCTTCATTACGCGAATAATCCAGGTGCAACATAGAGGCAACCGCGTCTACCCGCAGTCCATCAATGTGACATTCTTTTAGCCAATAGAGCGCGCTGGCAATAAGAAAGTTACGCACTTCGTTGCGGCCGTAGTTAAAAATTAAAGTGCCCCAGTCTTTGTGCTCCCCCAGGCGCGGGTCTTGATGCTCATAGAGTGCTGTGCCGTCAAAGCGTGCCAGGGCGAATTCGTCTTTGGGAAAATGCGCCGGCACCCAGTCGAGAATAACGCCAATGCCGTGTTGATGTAGGTGGTCGACAAAATAGCGGAAATCATCCGCCGAGCCGTAGCGGCTAGTAGGGGCAAAGTAACCTGTGCACTGATAACCCCAAGAGTCGTCCAAAGGGTGTTCGGCCACCGGCAAAATTTCAATATGGGTAAAGCCCAGCGGCTTCACATAGTCGCAAAGCCGGTGCGCCAATTCGCGATACGTTAAAAATCCGCCATCGTCACTGCGCTGCCAGGAGCTTAAGTGCACCTCGTAAACCGATAAGGGGCTGTGCTGCCAATCCCATTGGGCCCGTTGTTCCATCCAGTTGCCGTCCTGCCATTGGTAGGACGGTTCGGCATTTACTTTAGCGGCGGTGGCGGGGCGTAGCTCAAAGGCCTGGGCGTAGGGGTCGGATTTAACCACTACCTGGCCGGTGGCGCGACTGCGAATTTCAAACTTGTACAGCTCGTCTGGCCCAAGCCCCGGCACAAACAGCTCCCACACGCCCGAGCTGCCGCGCGATCGCATAGGGTGCAGGCGCCCGTCCCAGTGGTTGAAATTGCCCACCACGCTGACGCGCTCGGCCCCTGGTGCCCAGGTGGCGAACAACACGCCGCTGATACCGTCCACCTCTTTTACATGGGCACCCAATACCTTGTAGACCTCCCAGTGGCGGCCCTCATTAAAAAGGTGCAGGTCGTAGTCGGAAATTTGCGGTGCAAAGGTATAGGGGTAATAGCGCTCGTGGGTATAACCCGAGCCGTTCTGCCACACCAGCTTTTGGTGACTTCCGTTAAGCTCGGTTAAGGGCGCGGTAAAAAAACCGGTGGCCGCGATGGGGATTAGCGCTTGTTGTCCTTTTTCGGTCACCACCGAAGGCGGGGCGTTTAAGTCGGGCAGGTAAACCAGTAGCTGATCGTTTTGTTTGCCCAATACCGAAAAAGGGTCGTGGTGGGTTGCTGCACTGATTCGTTGCATCTCGGGGGTAACGTGACTTCCTTTGGAGCGCGTCATAGCTGACTTATTCCTTTTCATCTGTGCTAAACACAAAACCGTAACACACTATGGTTATAGTAGCGTGAAATCGATGCCCGCTTTTGGCAACACTCTACAGCGACATTAAGGTTTTACGCAAAATGCTTTTGCACTATTGGTGCCACTCTATTACTTTCTATTCAAGGGTTTTGTTTCGCGCGGCTTCTATGGTTATCACCCTCGGTGTCCGTCGTCGTAAAACGGCGAGTGTAGCCATGGCGCATGACAGTCAGACGACCCTCAGCATTATTTTCTTAAGCCGTAGTTTCTTCAGGGGCACAGTTCGCAAAGCTGAACGATGTGTCGGCTTGTGGCACTCATATTGCTGTTAAATATTTCGGTAACATAATCACCGGGCAAAACTGACTTGCCCAGGAATCTTTTACAAGGAGTAACCGTTGCCGGGTAAAAAGGGCAGCGAATCGAACAGGGACATCCATCAGTATCAGCTTCAAATTTGTTGCGCCGTTTGGTGTGGGTATAGCTTCGGCTAATGGTAGTACTACACTGACTCGCAGGGGACTTATGCGTTAACTACCGTTATTTTAAGAAGGAGCTTCACCCTATGACCAATCACAGATCGGGCCGCTTTGTCAGTCGTTTAACTCGTGAAACCTTGGCGTTGGTACTGGCAGGTGGACAGGGAACCCGGTTAAAGGATTTAACCCGCTGGCGGGCCAAGCCGGCGGTTCACTTTGGCGGAAAGTTTCGCATTATCGACTTCCCCCTTTCCAATTGTGTGAATTCAGGCATCCGCCGCATCAGTGTTTTAACGCAATACAAAAGCCATTCGCTTAACCGTCATATCCAGCGCGGCTGGGGCTTTTTAGGCGGCGAGCTGGGGGAGTTTGTTGAGCTGATTCCGGCGCAGCAACGGCTGGGGGACTCCTGGTACGCGGGTACCGCCGATGCCGTACTGCAAAACCTGGATATTATTAAGCGCCACGATCCCAGCTACGTATTAATTCTCGCCGGTGACCATGTCTATAAGATGGACTATGGCACCATGATTGGCGCACACGTTGAAAGTGGGGCAGACATTACCGTTGGTTGTATCGAGGTGCCCTGTGCCGAGGCCAGCGCCTTTGGTGTGATGGCGGTGGATGAAGATTACCAAATTGTAAAATTCAAAGAAAAACCCGCCGACCCGGAATCCATACCGGGCAAACCGGGGATTGCCCTGGCATCCATGGGCATCTATGTGTTCTCGACCGAGGTGCTGTTTAACGAGCTGGAAAATGACAGCAGCGTCGAAGGCTCCAGCCACGATTTTGGCAAAGACATTATTCCATCGCTGCTAAGCAAACGTAAGGTACAGGCATTTCCATTTAAAGATCCGGTCTCGGGCGGCGAGGCTTACTGGCGCGATGTGGGCACCGTGGACGCGCTTTGGCAATCGAACCTGGAGCTGACCGGAATCACCCCCGAGCTGGATTTGTACGATGCTGAATGGCCCATCTGGACTTACCAGGAGCATGTGCCGCCGGCGAAATTTATTTTTGATGACAGCGGCCGTCGCGGTATGGCGGTGGACTCTATGGTCGCCGGCGGGTGTATTGTCTCGGGCGCGGTGGTCAGACACTCGCTGCTGTTTCCCCGGGTAAGGGTGAACTCCTTCAGTGAAATTACCGACTCGGTGCTGTTTCCCAGTGTGGAAATTGGCCGCAACTGCAAAATTAAAAAAGCGCTAATTGATCGCGCCTGTGTTATTCCGCCAGATACCGTCATCGGTTATGACGAAGCGGCCGATCGAGAACGTTTTTATGTCTCACCAGGCGGTGTCGTACTGGTGACCCCCGACATGCTCAACCAAGACTAGAGGTTATTACCATGAGCACTGGCACAAAAATACCCGTTGTCTTTTTGTGGCACATGCATCAACCGGATTACCGCGATTGCGTTACCGGAACTTACTATTTTCCCTGGACTTACTTACACGCCATTAAAGACTATGTCGATATGGCCGCACACCTTGAGGCTCACCCAGAGTGCAAGGCGGTGTTTAACTTTGTGCCTATTTTGATTGAACAGCTGGACGATTACGCGCGGCAGTTAAATGCTAACCTGGAAACCGGCAGCGCCATTAAAGACCCACTGCTGGCGCTATTAACCGACGCCGAAAGACCGAGCCCGGGCAGCCCTGAGTTTCTTGACCTATTGGAAAAGTGTACCCGCGCTAACCGCGACCGTATTATCGATCGCTTCTCGCCGTTTCGCCAGTTGGTGCATATGCTCGATGCCTGGCGTCAGGATGACGATTTACCCTGCTACTTTAACCAACAGTTTCTGACTGACCTGGCCATGTGGTACCACCTGGGTTGGCTGGCCGAAACCGTGCGGCGCAAAGATCTGCGTGTCAGCGAGCTGCAAGAGCAGGGCACAGGCTTTACCGATGAGCAGCGCCGCACCTTGCTGACGGTAATTGCCGAACTGATGAGCGACTTGTTACCGCGCTACAAACGTTTAGCTGAAAGCGGACAGGCAGAAATTATTACCAGCCCCTATGCCCACCCGATAGTGCCACTGTTGCAGGATTTTAAAACTACCCGCGAGGCTATGCCGGACGCGCCACTGCCGGCGGCGTCTCACTACCCCGGCGGCAACACCCGCGCCGCCTGGCATTTACAAAAAGGGTTAGAGGTTTTTGAGTTGCACTTTGGTTTTAAGCCCAAAGGCTGTTGGGCCTCAGAGGGGGCCGTCAGCGACGCCACCTTAGAGGCCCTGGGTGAAGCCGGGTTTCGCTGGACGGCTACCGGTGATTCGGTCATGCACCACAGCCTGAAGCAACAACAAAACCAGAGCGCCGCTGACGATATTAATCAGCACCCGGATAAGCGCCATCGAGAATTTACCGTGGCGGATAAATCGGTTGGGGTGTTTTTTCGCGACGACGGTCTGTCGGACAAAATCGGTTTTGAATACGCCAACTGGCACGCCGATGATGCGGTGGGGGATTTTCTTCATCACCTGGAAAATATTGCCGACAGTGCCAGCGATCCCAAAAGCTGTGTTATTTCCATTATTATGGATGGCGAAAACGCCTGGGAGTATTACCCCGAGAACGCTTATTATTTTCTCGACACGCTTTACGCGCGCCTGGCCGACCACCCGCGTTTGTACACCACCACCTACAGCGAATGGCTCGAGCGTAAACCCACCCCGGTAGAACTTGCGGGCCTGTGTGCGGGCAGTTGGGTTTACGGCACCTTTTCTACCTGGATTGCCCATGTGGAAAAAAATAAAGCTTGGGATATGCTTTGCCAGGCAAAAACCGAATACGATGAAGTGGTGGAAGCAGGAACCCTGGACGCTGAAACCCTGGCACTGGCCACCGAACAGTTGGCTTTGTGTGAGGGCAGCGATTGGTTCTGGTGGTTTGGCGATTACAACCCTTCCGACAGCGTACGCGATTTTGATTATCTGTTTCGCCAACACATTTCCAATTTGTATCAGCTTATTGGCAAAAAAGCGCCGCCCAAAATCGACCAGCCCATCAGCAAAGGCTCGGGCACGCCCGCCAATGGCGGCGTGATGCGACAAGGGCATATGGACGGCGGCCAATGAAGCCTGCGGATATTTTTAATCGCCGCACCGCCGGTTGTTTACTGCACCCAAGCTCGCTGCCGGCAGCGGCGCTAAATGGCTGTGCCGTGCCCTGTGGCAACCTGGGTTATCACGCCAAAAACTTCGTGCGCTTTTTGCACGATGCCGGCCTGAGTGTATGGCAAATGCTGCCCACCGGCCCCACCCACGATGATCGCTCGCCCTATCAGTCTTGGTCCGCCCATGCGGGCAACCCTGAATTCATTTGCCTGCAAACCTTAATCGATTGGGGCTGGATAAATCCTGCCGCTTTGCAAGGCGTACTTAAGCGACCTCAACCTCTTAGCTTTACTCAGCTGGCCGAGTTACGGGTATTGGCCTGCGAGGCATTCTACGCCCACATTGCTACGCCCGAGGGGGGAGCGCTGGGGCAGGACTTTAAACGTTTTATCGCCGAGCAACATCATTGGTTGGATGACTTTTCGCTGTTTTTAGCGCTGCGTAACGCTCATCAAGGGGCCTCCTGGCTGGACTGGGAAGCGTCTGTGCGCCTGCGCGAGCCCGAGGCGCTGACCCGAGCGCGTAAACTCTATCGGCGCGATATTGAACAGGCACACTTTGAGCAGTTTGCGTTTTACTCCCAGTGGCAAGCACTCAAGCAAACGGCACTGGAGCAGGGTGTGCAATTGTTTGGCGATATTCCCATTTTTGTCGCCCTGGACAGCGCCGATGTCTGGGCCCACCCGGAGCAGTTTAAACTGGATAGCGCTGGCAAGCCTTTATCCGTAGCGGGTGTGCCGCCGGATTATTTTTCCGCAACCGGGCAACACTGGGGCAACCCCCATTACAACTGGGCCGTTATGCAAGCGGATAACTTTAGTTGGTGGCGCGAGCGCATAGCCGGGCAGCTGGCACAGTTTGATTTAATTCGTATCGATCATTTTCGCGGTCTAGAAGCCTACTGGGAAATTCCCGCCGATGCGCAAGATGCCCGCGGCGGAAAATGGGTAGAGGCACCGGGGCAAGAGTTATTGGCGAGTCTGTTCGAGCATTTTCACAGTTTGCCCATTGTGGCAGAAAACCTGGGGCTGATTACCGACAAAGTCGAAGCGCTGCGCAAACAATTTGCACTGCCGGGCATGCTGGTGTTGCAGTTTGGTTTTGACGGTAACGCCGAAAACATCAATGCGCCACACCACTTTGAACCGGTGAATATTGTCTACACCGGCACCCACGATAACGACACAACAGCGGGCTGGCTCGCCAGTTTGTCTACCGGGCAACGTCTGGCCCTCGGTGACTACTTGGGAGCCGAAGAGGTTAGCAGCTGGGGACTGATTAAAACCGCCCTGGCGTCTGTGGCGCGTATGGCGATTATTCCGCTGCAGGACTTTTTACAGCTGGACAACAGCGCCCGTATGAACACCCCGGGCACCACGGATAATAACTGGCACTGGCGTTTTGATTGGTCCGAGTTGCCAGAGAATTTAGCCGTACGTATTCATCACGAAGTTTCTATCTACGATCGACTGGGGCGGGATTTGCCGTTTGCCCAGGCCAATACACCAGAGGATTAACCTATGGAACACCGCGCAAGCGTTCGTACCAATACCGATTTACTGGCCGAGCTAATTACTCCCAATAAGCACCGTGCAGCCGGGCGCCTAAAAAACATTAGCCTGCTTGGCGTTTTTATTGCCACAGCACCAGACGAGTACAGGCTTCACCAGGCGTTGCACTTGGTGGTGCGGCTCACTAATGCCACCTACACATTAAAAGGAAATATTGTTCGCCTGCAGGACAATGGCATTGCTATTGAGTTGGATGCCAATGCCCAGTCCTATCATCAGTCAGCTAGTTTACTGCGCGCGATTAAAAGCTTTCATAGTGAAGCTTTGCCGGGTGCAGCTAATAAACTGGTGAATGAATAACTTGATAATAAAACGCCGGGCTAAACCCGGCGTTTTATTGTTAAAAGCTCATCTCTAAAGACACTCGCACTGTGCGCGGCTCCAGCGGGTGGTAATGCACATCCTCCACCGGTTCGGTTTCGCCCGCCAATTGCGACTCGTAGTAGTAGTCAATATCGTGGTCATCACTGTCGAGCAGGTTGAGTACATCCAGGCTTAGGGTGAAGGGCTCAAAGTGGTAACCCGCTTTTAGGTTAACCAGAGTTGATGAGCTGGATTCAACCTCGCCGGTTTCTACCAGAGGGCGCGGGCCGAAATAGCGCAGTCGCGCGCTGCCAAAAAGGCCATTGCTAAAGTTACCGCTGACCCCGAATTGCACAACATCCTTCACGGCCCCTGGAATTTCCCGGCCCGGTTGCTCGTGGGTAAACTCGGCGTCGGTGTAGGCGTATTCCAAATCCAAGGTCCAGCTATCGCTTAAACGGTAGTAGCCTGTTAACTCAAAACCGCGGCGCTCACTTTCATCGCTGGGTTCGGTATTGCCAGCGTCACCCACAAAAAGTAATTCACTGTCCAGTGTCAGGTACCACAGCGCCGCTGAAACATTAAAGTTGTGCCCCAGGTAACCGCGTACCCCCCATTCAGCGCCCAGCGAGCGTACCAATGGGTCGACGCTATCAACTGCCGCACCATCGTTGGGGTCAATCACAATCGTGGTGCCACGGGCGTCGTTAGAGTGATAACCGCTGCCGGCGGACAAATAGGTTTCCCAGTGATCTGTCAGAGTAAAAATACCGCTGGCTTTAACCGAGGCAATACCGTCTGAGGCGTCGCCCGAGTTTTGGCTGAGGTTTACGCCCGCCGTGTTAACACCGACCTTGTCGTTTACTTCAAACTCAAACTGATCGTAGCGCAGGCCAAGAACGGTCTTAAAACGCTCGCTCCACTCAATGGTGTTATCCCAGTAGGCCGCCAGGCTTAGCTCATCCACTGCATCGGCGCGCACCACGCCATCGCGAATGCGCTGTTCGGTAGTGTAAAGGCCGACCTCGCCGATATCGTCATAGCGGGTCTGCAAGCCAAAGCGGTTTTGTACGGTTTTACCCGCCCACTGGGAGTTAATGGTGTAGCGCACCTGGCCGCCGAAAATTTGCCGGTCGTCCACCTGCTCAAACTGGTCACCGCGCTCGGGGTCATCGAGAAAGTAAGTAAAATTTGACCAGAGGTTCATGCCGTAATCTATGGCATAGGCCTCCACTAACCACTGCTCATTTTCAAAGCCCAGGTTCACACTGTAGCGGTGCGACTCGCCGCCGGTGGTGGTATCAATAGAGCCCAGCTCGTCAATAATGCCTTGCTCCACCGCGCGGGCGGGAATCTGATCGGCGCTGTTCCACTGGTTGTCGTAGGCCATAAAGCCCCAGCGGAAGGTGCCGTTAGAGAGGTCGGTGGTGCCTTTTAATTGCGCGTTGATTTTGTCCAGATCCTCATCAATATCGCTCCAGGGCCCTTCGTAAGCTGTGTACTCAAGCGCCCACAGGACATCGCTGGCACCGGTGTTGATGCTGTCGGTGGCGAGCAAGCGCTGGTACTGATTTTCACCAGCGGTTAATTGCACCATACCCTGGTTGCGCTTGCGCAAGCTGTTAATATTCGCCGCGCCCGCACCGCTAAAGTCGCCCACATCGGCGTAGTAGGGGCCTTTTTGGTAGTAAAGCGTTCCCACCGTTTCGGGAATAATAAAATTGATATCGGTATAACCCTGGCCGTGACCATGGGTGCGCATATTGACCGGCATGCCGTCATAAGCGGTGGCGAAGTCGGTGCCATGGTCCAGGTTAAAGCCGCGCAGAAAATACTGGTTGGCCTTGCCCGTACCACTGTGTTGGGTAACTACCATGCCCGGCACCAGCTCTAGAATTTCTCCCACGCGCAACATGGCTCGTATTTCCATATCCGCTTGGGATACCATCCCTTGCGATGCGGACATACTTTTGCCAATCAGGTTGGTGCGCTGGCCCGACACATTGATCTCTTCGATAATGGGGTGGGCGCTGACCCAGGGGCTAATTGCCATCACACTGATAATGCCCGCTTTAATAGATCTTTGACGATCCATGACTGCTCCTTTTTTATATAAAACCTAATCACTCTACGGCGCAGGCTGCCTGATGGATTCAGTGGCGCCGTTGAAAAACGCGATATTCTAGCGGCGGCTTGCTCAAAGCGGAGGGCAAGCGCACATGGCCGTACCACTAAAGCGTAAAAAACAGTTACAATTCAGCGTGTTAGAGAAAAGAATTAACCTTGAGTAAAAAGCGATAAAAACCGCGTCGCAATCGGTTTTGGGCAAACGAATGAAACATCGGTCACAAAGTAACACCTTGCCGCAATTGGGAGAGCTAGAGCTTTCGGTGTTACGCCTGCTGTGGGAGTGCCCGGAGCAGGAGGCAAAAAACATTTGGCAGGCTTTGCCCCAGGCAGAGCGCTTAAGCCTTAACACGGTACAGTCCACCCTCGAGCGCTTGCATCGCAAACAGCTTTTGCATCGGCACAAAAAGGGCAGGGCCTATTTTTATCGCCCGGCGCTAGAGCGCGGCGAGTTTTTAGGCAAATTACTGGGCGGGGTCATTGCCAAAGTTCACACGGGTACCTTATCGCCAATTCTCAGCGGATTTGTCGACTTTGCCGATAACATCAGCGAAGAGTCGCTGACCGAACTGGAACAGTTGATTGCCGCTAAAAAACAAAAGCGCCAGGTGGCCCCATGAGCAGTTTGCTCGCGCCTGTCAGCCAGTGGTTGTTGCTCTGGGTGCTCGCACTGCTGGTACTGCGCATGGTTTACTCTGCGCTCAGGCAACCTTTAATGCGCCTTCATCCCTCGGATGCAGCGACTATACAGCTAGCGCTTTACGCTGTGCCGGTGGTGTTAAGTGGCGCTTTGGTGTGGGCCGTTAACGGCGGCGCAGGGGGGCTGCTCTTATCTCACTGCCACGGTGATATTTGTAGCCAGCATCGCCCGGACATTCAGTACCCGCTGCTACTGCTGATTCTCGGCGCGGGGCTTTTGTCCGCTTTACTGTTGTGGGCGCTGTGGCACTGGCAGCGCGATCGCCGCCGCGCACGGCAACTGCTGCAATTAGCCGAGCGCCAGGGCGACTGGTGGATATTGCCCACTCAGGCCCCTACGGCTTTTACCCTGGGCTTTTGGCATTGCAAGCTGGTTGCCAGCCAGGGGCTGCTCGCCGCCCTTAGCCCCGACGCATTGCAAGTTATTGCCGCGCACGAACAAGCGCACAAGCGCCGTGGCGACAACCTGCGCAATGTTCTCGCCCGCCTTGCGCTGCTGCCGGCGCTGCCCGTGTGTCGGCAATTGCTGGCAGACCTTGACCTCAACCACGAAAAAGCCTGCGACCGCGCTGCCTGCCAGCGTAATTCCCCCACTTTGGTGGCGCAGACTATTATCGATGTAACCCGTCTGCAGCAATCCGCCACGGATACTCCCAGCGCCAGCTTTTTTGCTCGCAGCCACGTTAGCGCCAGGGTGCAAGCCCTGTTGGCCCCAGTGCCGCAGCGCGCTCACAGCGGTATTATTATGTGCCTTATTTGGCTTTTTGCCGCCATGGGCTTTACTCTGGGGCTAGATCCCTTGCACCATCTGTTGGAGTGGCTCTGGTAGCAGGCTCGCCAGAGCATTGTCACAATCTGAACCAACAGACGCAGCAATGCGTACCTATTAGCCTTGGCCATTAACGGTCACTACTGTATATTTAGCCAGTCTTTTTATCCGCTGCGAGAATACTATCCATGAGTTTCGACGCCATTAAAGTGCGCGGCGCGCGCCAGAACAACCTGAAGAACCTCGACTTAGACATCCCTTTAGGGGAAATGGTGGTGGTTACCGGAGTCAGCGGCTCGGGCAAGTCTACGCTGGCGTTCGATACCATCTACGCCGAGGGCCAGCGTCGCTACGTTGAAACTTTCTCGGCCTATGCGCGACAATTCCTGGACCGCATGGATAAACCCGCCGTCGATAGCATTGACGGCATTCCCCCGGCCATTGCCATCGAGCAGAACAACACGGTGCGGACCTCGCGCTCGACCGTGGGTACCATGACCGAGCTTAACGATTACCTAAAACTGCTGTTTGCTCGCGTGGCCACACTCTATTGCTCGGGTTGCGGCGATCCGGTGGTTATTGATACGCCCCAGAGTATTGTTGAGTCGCTGTACAGCAACTGGCCCGCCGAGCAACGTCTGATGGTATGCCTGCCCATTACCGTGCCGGAAAAGCTCAGCGATGATGAAGTACTGCAACTGCTCAACCAGCAGGGGTATGCCCGCATTCACCAACGCGACGGTAGCCGGGTAGAAGTGGTGCAGGACCGCCTGCGCCTAAACGATGACAATCGCGGCCGCTTAACCGAAGCGCTGGAAGCGGCGTTGCACTATGGCAAAGGCCATGTGCTGGTTTACCCGCTGGACGACAACCGCGAGGTCGGACAGGCGGCGCATTACTCCAGTCACCACCATTGCCCCAGTTGCGATATTACCTACGGCAAACCCACGCCCAGCCACTTTTCGTTTAACTCGCCCATCGGCGCCTGTGAAACCTGCAAAGGCTTTGGCCGGGTTATCGGGGTGGATTGGGGCCTGGTGATTCCCGACGAAAACAAAAGTTTAAAAGACGGCGCTATTAAGCCCATCCAAACCCCAAGCTACGCTGAAGTGCAGCGCGATTTAATCAAATTCGCCAAAAAACGCGGTATTGCGATTACCACCGCCTGGAAAGACTTAAGCGAAGAAGATCGCCAGTGGGTGATTGAAGGCGAGGGCAGTTGGAGCAAAGGCGTCTGGTACGGGGTGCGTGAATTCTTCGATTGGCTGGAATCCAAAGCCTACAAAATGCACATTCGGGTGCTGCTGTCGAAGTATCGCGCCTATACCCCGTGTAAGGCCTGTGGCGGGGCGCGCTTAAAACCCGAATCACTCTGGTGGCGCATCGGCTCGTTTGCCGAGGCGCAAAAAGCCCTGGCGGGACGCACGCGCTTTAAGCCTGTGGGCGCCACCCTGGCCGACAAAACCTTTCACAAACTGCCGGGTTTAAACATTGCCGATACCATGCAGTTGCCTCTGGCCAATGCCTTGGCGTTTTTTAACCAGTTGGCGGCGGACAGCGGCTCGGCCATTGACGAGGCCACCGAGCTTTTGCTGGGCGAGGTGCGCTCGCGCCTCGGCTTTTTGTGCGAAGTGGGGCTTGAGTATTTAACGCTTGATCGTCAATCGCGCACTTTAAGTGGCGGCGAAGTGCAGCGCATAAATTTAACCACCGCGCTCGGTACTTCGCTGGTAAATACATTGTTTGTGCTGGACGAACCCAGCACCGGTTTGCATCCGCGCGATATTGATCGGTTGGTGAATGTTCTGCACCGATTGCGCGACGCGGGTAATTCACTGTTAGTGGTAGAACACGATCCGCAGGTGATTCTGGCCGCCGATCGCATTTTGGATATTGGCCCCAAACCCGGTCGTGATGGCGGCAATATCGAGTTTTTCGGTACCCCCAAGGCGTTGTTAAAGCGCAAAAACAACACCACGGCGCGCTATTTGAACGGCAGTGAACAAATTGAAATGACGGTGACCGATGGCGTCGCCGAAATGTCACCTCAATATCTGCCGGATCTAAATGCGCTGCACAGTAAAACCATCGAGATCAAAGGCGCCTGCGAGCATAATCTGAAAAACATTGATGTCCGTATTCCGCTGGGTAAATTGGTGTGTTTAACCGGGGTTAGCGGCTCGGGAAAATCCACCTTGATGCGTCAGATTTTGTATCCGGCACTGCTCAAACATTTTGGCGAGCAAACCGAAGCGCCCGGCGCACACGATTGTATTATCGGCTTAGAAGCCGTGGATAAAGTCGTGATGGTGGACCAAAGCCCCATCGGCAAAACCACCCGCTCGACACCGGCTACCTATGTGGGCGCCTATGACGCCATCCGCAAGTGCTTTGTCGCCACGCCCCAAGCCAAAGAGCGCGGCTACAAACCCGGCATTTTCAGCTTTAACTCAGGCAATGGCCGCTGCCCTACTTGTCAGGGCAACGGCTTTGAACACGTGGAAATGCAGTTTTTAAGCGATGTGTACCTGCGTTGCCCCGATTGTGACGGCAAACGCTTTCGCGACGAAATTCTGGAGATTAAATTACTCAAAGACAAACGCGCGGTATCCATAGCCGATGCTCTGGCTATGACCGTTAGTGAGGCTCTGAGCTTTTTTGACGACAAGCCCGAAGTGGTTAAAAGTTTGCAGCCATTGGCCGATGTGGGGCTGGATTATGTGCAGTTGGGACAGGCGGTGCCTACTTTAAGTGGTGGTGAAGCGCAGCGTTTAAAACTGGCGGGCCATTTGGCGGCCAGCAAAGGGAAAGACCGCGACCATATTTTGTTTATGTTCGACGAGCCTACCACGGGGTTACATTTTTCCGATATCGCCACGCTTATGCAGGCGTTCCGGCAGCTGCAGGCGGCCGGGCATTCGCTGCTGATTATCGAGCACAACCTGGATGTCATTCGTGCCGCCGACTGGATGATCGACATCGGCCCCGAGGGAGGCGATGCCGGCGGCGAGCTGATTACCCAGGGCACACCCATTGAGGTGATGCAGCAGGGCACGGGTTACACTGCCAAAGCCCTGAATGATTACGTAAAAACCCTTTCAAAAGGCTCACCGCTGTCCGAAGCAAACGCCAGAGCAGCATCGAAAAAAGCCGCTAACGTGATCAGTGTGCACCACGCCCGCGAACACAACCTAAAAAATATTGACGTGACCATTCCGCGCGATAAGCTCACGGTTATTTCCGGCGTGAGCGGCAGTGGTAAAAGTACCCTAGCGTTCGATTTAATTTTTGGCGAAGGTCAGCGCCGCTACCTGGAATCACTCAACGCCTACGCCCGCCAGTTTGTGCAGCCCGCCTCGCGCCCGGATGTGGACGCCATTTACGGCATTCCTCCGGCGGTGGCCATTGAGCAACGCACCAGTCGCGGCGGACGCAAAAGTACCGTGGCGACCCTGACCGAAATTTATCACTACCTGCGCTTAATGTTCGTTAAATTAGGTGTGCAGCATTGCCCCAGCTGCGATGTGCCCATCGAACCGCAAACGGCGGATGCCATTATGGCGCGGGTGCAAAAAGACTATCGCGGCAAAGAAGTCACTTTACTGGCGCCCATGGTGGTGGCGCGCAAGGGCATCTACCGCGAGTTGGCGCAGTGGGCGGCGGAAAAAGGCTTTTCGCAATTGCGAGTGGACGGCCACTACCAACCCACGGACAACTGGCCCGCGCTCGATCGGTACAAAGAACACGATATTGAACTGCCATTTGCCACGATTAACGTAACGCCGCAAAACAGCAGCGAACTTATGCAGGCGCTGGAGCAAACCCTAAGCCTGGGGAATGGTGTGGTTGTTATTGCCCCCGCGGGTAAGAGCAAAGAGCGTTTATTTTCTACCCAAAGGGCGTGTCCCAGCTGCGGCTGCGGCTTTCCCGAGCTGGACCCGCGCCTGTTTTCCTATAACTCTAAACACGGTTGGTGCGAAGGCTGTTTTGGCACGGGCGTTAAGTTAAAAGGGTTTGATGAAGAACAAACCGGTGAAGAAAACACCTGGCAACCGGAAGAGGACGACACGGAAACCGTGTGCCCCAAGTGCGACGGACAGCGCTTAAACCCTACCGCGCTGGCGGTGCGCTTTCACGACCGTTCTATCGCCCAGCTGGCGGCCCAGCCGGTGGACGATGCTGAGAAATGGTTTGGCAAGCTGACACTGAAAAAGTCCGAGCAGGCCATCGCTCGCGACCTGCTTAGTGAAATGCAAAACCGGCTGCACTTTTTGCAGAAGGTTGGGCTGAATTATTTAACCCTGGATCGCGCCGCGCCCACCTTAAGTGGCGGCGAGGCCCAGCGTATTCGCTTGGCCGCGCAACTGGGTTCCAGCTTGCAGGGCGTGTGCTATGTGCTGGATGAACCCACCATCGGTCTACATACCCGCGATAATCGCCAGCTGTTGCAAACCCTGCGCGAGTTGCAGCAGCAAGGCAATACTGTACTGGTAGTAGAGCACGACGAAGACACCATGCGCGAGGCAGATCATATTATCGATATTGGCCCCCGCGCCGGGGTTAACGGCGGCAAGGTGGTGGGCGAGGGCAGCGTCGCCATGCTTATGAAAAACAAGCAGTCGCTCACCGGGCAAATGCTGGCCAACCCCTTGCGCCACCCTATGCCTGAATTGCGCAACCCCGAAATGCGCGCTCTGTGGGAAAAAGAAGCGCTTACCGTGGAGGGTGCAACGCAAAACAACCTAAAAAGTGTCAATGTCTCGGTGCCCCTGCATCAGCTGGTCGCTATTACCGGTGTCAGCGGCAGCGGCAAAAGTACCCTGGTGCGCGGCGTGCTCTATCCCAACGTGAAAACCGCGATTGCCAATAAACGCAAGAAAACACAGCGCTGGCAGGGCGCCGATAACATCACCGGCTGGGAAGGCATTGACCGCATTTTGGAAGTCGACCAAACTCCCATCGGCAAAACCCCACGCTCTTGTCCGGCGACTTATATCGGCATCTGGGATGCAATCCGTAAACTGTTTGCCGGTACCGTGGACGCGCGCTTGCGCGGATACACCCCCGCGCGCTTTTCCTTCAACGCCGGTGACGGCCGCTGTAATGCCTGCGGCGGGCAGGGGATGCAGAAAATCGAAATGAATTTTCTCCCCGATGTGCGCGTGCCCTGCGATGTGTGTCACGGCTGGCGCTTTAACGATGAAACCCTGAGCGTGCGCTACAAAGGCAAACACATTGGCGATGTGCTGGCCATGAACATCGATGAAGCGGCCGAGTTTTTTAAACCGATCAGTAAAGTGCATCATGCGCTTTGTTTACTGCAAGACGTGGGCTTGGGTTATCTGACCCTTGGGCAACAGAGCCCAACGCTAAGCGGCGGTGAAGCCCAGCGCATTAAGCTGGTGGCGGAGCTGGCCAAAGCCAAAATGACCCCGGAAGATGCCAAAGGGCGCGTCAACCAGCACAACCTGTATGTGCTGGACGAACCCACCGTGGGGCTGCATATGGCCGATGTCGATAAGCTACTACACGTTCTGCACAGACTGGTGGATGCGGGTAACTCCGTATTGGTGATTGAGCACAATCTGGATGTCGTGGCCGAGGCCGACTGGATTATCGATATGGGACCGGAAGGTGGTTCCGGTGGCGGTAAGGTCGTCGCGCAAGGCACACCGGCGACGGTGATTAAGCGCAAGCGGTCATTGACGGGGCAGTTTTTGCAAGAGATATTCAATGGCTAGTCCGACAATTGCCACCATACCAACCTTAGTGAAATATAACGGTATTGAGATCGGACAAGAGTTTTTGGGAGTAGGCAGTCAAAAACGTTAGCGGTTTCGACATCTAAATTACCGAATTGTTAACAAGCCTGCTGGTGAAAGCATTGATATTCGCTAATATTATGTTTTGCCATTATGCAAACCTAGCGGAGTGGTTGCTATGAGGAACACGCAATTGTCCCGAGTTTTAACTTATTTCACTCTACTGCTTATCACTGTTGGCTTAGTCTCTTGCGGTTCTGTGAGTAGTACAAAAAGATTGTCAGGCTTGGTAACAGACATCCCCATTGGAATCATCGATGGGGTGCCACTGACCATTAATATTGCCTTTCCTGAAAAGCGTTCGCAGAAACCTCGTCCGGCTCTGCTGATTATCCACGGAGGGGGATTCGTTTCCGGGAATAAAGACTCTAAGAACAATCAAATTCAAAAAGCGACCCGCCTTGGCTTTGTGGCGGCAAGCGCCATGTACCGACTTGCGCCTGAATACAAATTTCCAGCCCAGTTGGATGACATTAAGCTGGCTATTCGCCATTTGAAAGCCAATGCCGAGGCGTACAACATCGATCCAGATCGGATTCTGCTCAGTGGTGCCTCAGCGGGCGGCTATCTAGCCGTTATGGCAGGGGTAACGGGAAACGCCGAAGGTTTTTCGGACTACGGATTGTACCCGGGTGTGGACTCCCGGGTGCACGCCGTTGCCGCTCAATCAGCACCTATCGGTGACTTTCGATTGTCGAAATACGACGACAGCCCCATGTTGGAACGACTGGCGGGTTCAGATCCGAAAGCGACAACCCAGGTTCGGGCGGCCATGTCTCCCGCTCGTTACCTAGACGCTGGTGACCCACCTTTCTTTTTGTCTCATGGCGATCAGGACTCTGTGGTACCTGTGGATATGAGCCGAGAGTTCGTGGCCGAACTGGATAAAATTGAACACAACGTAGAATATTATGAAGTGAAAGGAGGCGAACACAGCCTTAAAAAATCAACGCCTGAAGGCGCCCAAGTGGTCTATCAACGATATTTAGCGTTTCTTGTAAAATGGGCAAAATAATTTCAAGCCTACGAGCTTTTACATGACTCAAAGCAACTAAATATTGCCTTGTTTTGAATACTAATCACACATTCAATTACGTGTACTGGCCCGGCCTCACTTTTTATGGATGCCACCTTAGAACTATTAAGACCGCTAATTCACTATTCCTTTCATCTGCTGGTTCCGGTGGTATTCGCTAAATTGTTTTGGCAGCAAAACTGGCGCAAAGCGGCTCTGATTATGTTGGCTACCATGCTGATTGACGCCGATCATTTGTTAGCCGACCCAATCTTTGACCCCAACCGCTGCAGTATTGGTTTTCACCCGCTGCACACAGTGTGGGCCGGTGCTGTGTATGGCTTATTATTGATCATACCGTCATGGAAGTGGCGCGCTGTCGCCGTGGGCTGCCTTTGGCATTTGGCGACGGACTTTACCGATTGCTGGCTGGGTGGCACTTTGACCTAGCGAATAGAACTGTTTATGTCGCTTGTTTGAATTTAGGATACCCAAAGGTGTTTTGCCCGAAACAGATAAAGAGGCGAGCGAAAAGCCCGCCTCTTAGAGCTATTTGACCGCTTTTACCCCTTCCGTGGTCTGAATAACCTTTTGCAGGCTACCGTCGTCGTTATAGTGCAAATAATCAATTGCCATAGAGCGACGATAACTGCCACCGGTGTTAGGGTGCTGCCGCATCCCGGTGTGGTAAAAGAAATAAGACTGGCCTTTAAAGTCAATTACGCCCTGGTGAATGGTGTTGCTGTTAGCTGCGCCCTCAGCCAGTAGCCCCCGGTAGGTCCAGGGGCCTTCGATGCTGGTGGCGGTCGAATAGGCCGTTTTTTCGGGAAAGCCTGCCGCATAAGTCAGGTAGTACAGGTCGCCGCGCTTATGAATCCAGGGCGCCTCGGTAAAATTCTTCACTTGTTCGTCCGGTATCACGTGGATCGGGCCGTCCAGCTCGATCATATTGGGTTTAAGCTTGGCGTAGTAGGCCTTTTGATTGCCCCAGAACAGCCAGGCTTGTCCGTCATCATCTATATAAGCAGCGGGATCAATATCATCCCAGGAGATATCCGTGGCGGTGGTCATGTCGTTGGTAACTAGCGCCGAGCCGCGGGCATCCTTAAAGGGGCCGGTGGGCGAGTCGCTGACGGCGACACCAATAGCCTTGCCTTTAATGGTTTTATGGCTCGAGGTGGTGTACCAGTAAAACTTGCCATTTTTTTCAATGGTATGTGACGCCCACGCCGAGCCCGATGACCACTCGTAGTCGGTAGGTTTAAAGGGCGAACCATGGGATTTCCAGTTCACCATGTCCGTAGATGAATACACCAGCCACTCGTGCATGGTATAGAAATCGTCGGGTTCTGCCTGATCGTGGCCGACGTAAACGTAGACGGTATCACCTACAACCAGCGGCGCGGGGTCGGCGGTAAAGGTATCGGTAATCGCGGGGTTATCGGCCCATGTAAGGCTGGATAGGGCGCTCGTAAGTAGGGCGGCGGCGAATCTTTTCATGATTTTATCCTTATGATTTGCAGCAAAAAGAAAGCGATAAACGCGGGCCCAGTAACACTACCATGCGGTGGGGCGCTTAAGTGGCAAATTGTAATACAAATGTGAGGCGTGATGCCAAAGTCCTTGTAGCCAGGTTCTATGTTGGTTAACACACCAGTGCGAATTGGCGTTTACTTAGCGAGCGAGCAGATATTGATTATTTTGTGCGCAAGACACTCGCTATGCCGGGTTTTAGGTGTAGGCTGAATAGCAAGGAGGCCTAGGCTATGAAAGTTCAGATATTGACGGTTTGCTTACTCGTAACTGCCTGTGGAGGCTCGGGCGGAGGTGATGGGGGCGATGGCAACAGCTCGCCGGCGCAATCCTCCGCTAGCTCTTCTCATTCTTCGGCAAGTAGCCCATCAAGCAGCTCGTTAAGTAGCGCATCAAGCGCAGCGGCGGGATTAAGCGTTCGCCCCAGTAACATCAGCTGCCTTGCCGGACAATCGCCGCAACCGGAATACGGCGTTAAATTACAGCCGGTATACACAAATCTAAACTTTAACCAGCCAGTCGACATGCGCCAGCCCCCAGGCGATTCGGCGAATTGGTACTTAGCCGAAAAAAACGGCAGGATCATTCGTTTTGCCGACACACCAGACGTTAGTAACACCCGTGTATTTGCCGATTTAACCAGCCAAGTAAACGACAGCGCTAATGAAGCGGGACTTTTGTCATTTGCGTTTCATCCTCAGTTTGCCAGCAATGGCGAGGTTTATGTGTTTTATCAAACCGATGAGGCCGGTGGCGGTTGTTGCGATTCCTTGCTGTCGCGCTTTAGCACCGATGCATCGGGCACGCTTGACCCCGACTCCGAGCAAGAGCTTATTCGTTTTACCGCTCCCTACCGGTCTAAAAATCACTTTGGGGGACACCTGGGCTTTGGCGATGATGGCTACCTTTACTTGAGCATTGGCGACGGTGGCTCGGCAGGTGACCCAGACAACCGCGCCCAGAATACGGCCAACTTATGGGGCAGCATGATTCGTATCGATGTCGACAACGGCTCGCCCTACGCGATTCCGGCCAGTAACCCATTCGCCGATCAGTCCGATTTTTTGTGCGATACCGATACGCAGATGGAACAAAAGCAAAGTGCCGGCGGCGACTGCCCCGAACTTTACGCCTGGGGGCTGCGCAACCCCTGGCGCTGGTCGTTCGACCGGGCCACGGGTGAGTTGTGGCTGGCCGACGTGGGGCAGGGCAACTGGGAAGAAATTAATACCATTCAGCGCGGCGGCAACTATGGCTGGCGAGTTCGCGAAGGAGCGCACTGCTATAACCCTGCCAACAACTGTGACACACGCGGCCTGACAGACCCGGTGGCCGAAGAGCCTCAACCCGACTTTCAATCCATTACCGGTGGCTATCGCTACCGGGGTTCGACCATTGCCTCGCTGCAAGGTCACTATGTGTATGGCGATTTTGTTACAGGCCCCTTACATGCCCTTAAGCCAAACGATAAGGGCGGGTGGGACAAAGAAGTGCTTATAGCCAATACCGGACAGAATATTGCCTCGTTTGCCGAAGATCACCAGGGCGAGCTGTATATTTTGAGTTTTAACGGCGGTATTTTTCAGCTGCAAGACAACAACCAATCCGGCGGCGTCAACAACGCGCCTGCCGCTCAACTTTCCGATACCGGCTGTGTGAATGCCGCCAGCCCGCATCTGCCGGCCGACGGTTTAATTCCGTATAGTGTGACCGCGCCTTTCTGGTCCGATGGCGCACAGAAACAACGCTGGATAGCGTTACCCGACAATCAGCAGTTAAGCGTTCAGCCCAATCAAGACTGGGCCGTTCCGCCGGGCAGCGTATTAGTCAAAAACTTTTACTTAAACGACGAATTAATCGAAACCCGATTACTGAAACATCACACCGACCAGGTCTGGGCGGGTTATACCTACGCTTGGAATCAAGCCGGCACAGATGCCGAGCTGGTAGTAGGGGGCGCGGTTAGGCAGCGCCAAGGACAAGACTGGATCTACCCCAGCGGCAGCGACTGCATGCAATGTCATACCGAAGCGGCAGGACGAGCGCTGGGGCTTGAAACAGCACAGTTAAATAGCAGCTTTTTGTACCCCTCAACCGGCATTAACGGGCACCAGATCACCACGCTGCAAAGCATAGGTGTTCTTAGTGGTAGCGCCACCGATGCCAGACTTACCGACCCGGCTGATCAAAGCGCGTCTTTGCAAGAGCGGGCCCGAGCCTATCTTCATACCAACTGCGCCCAGTGCCACCAACCGGGCGGGGGCACTAATGTGGATATGGATTTGCGCTGGCAAACCTCGTTCAGTGAAATGCAGCTATGTAACCACCCGCCACAGAACGGCGATATGGGAATCAGCGATGCCATGCTGCTGGCACCGGGTGACAGTGATGCATCGATACTGCTGGCGCGTATGGCGTTGCGGGATCATGCGCAGCAAATGCCCCCCGTGGGCAGCAACCAGGTGGATACCCAAGGGCAAGCGTTATTGAATGAATGGATTGATTCGCTATCGGGATGTCCGGATTAGCGAGGGTGAAACTCACGTTCACTCCAAGGCAGAAGCTCACCACTTAAAAACGGGTGGCCACATTTGCTTGCGCCGTTATGCCTAAGCGCCTGGACGATACAAGTAGCGCCAGGCGCTTGGTAAAAGGCCTTAGTGCGCTAGGCGTAGCTTATTACTGCAAAGTGCTTGGGCCCTTGGGTCTTACAGCGGCTGACGAGCACAGGTAATATGGATTAGAATGTTGGTGAGCCAGAATAATAACATCAGCATTAGCCAATAAGGATTTCCCCCTTTGACTCAACAGCCCATAAAATTTCTCGATAGAGCGGCCGCGTATGCCAAGCAGCTCGATTATGCTCGCCCTGCCAGCGGGCAAATATACGGCTTTATTCGCGATGCCATTGTCAGTATGGAGCTGGAGCCGGGCCAGCTTATTTCCGAGTCGGCCCTGGCGAGTAAATTCGGAGTTAGCCGAACCCCGGTACGCGAAGCCTTAATTAAACTCGCCAATCTCGGTTTTGTTGAGGTGCTGCCCCAGCGCGGTACCTATGTATCGCGCTTGAGCATGGAAAAAATTCTCGAGGCGCGGTTTATTCGTGAAGCCTTAGAGGTTTCTGTGGTAAGCCATTTGGCAGAGAAGCCTAACCACCAGGCTGTGAAAGCCGCAGAAGCCATTATTGCCGAGCAAAAACTTGCCGCCGAGGCCGATGACGCGTTGTTGTTTCAAGAACTGGACGATAAGTTTCATCAGCTGTTGGCAAGCCATACCGGATACAGCCGGGTGGCGGCCATGATAGAGGAAGAGAAAGCGCATATGGACAGGGTGCGCAACCTAAGTTTGCACATGACCGGTCAGTATAAGCGCGTTCTCACCCAGCACAGAGCCATCATTCGCGCCATTAAAGCAGGTTCAGTGAGCGAAGCGGTAGATGCCATGAGCTTGCATTTGCGCGGAGTCTATAAAGTGCTAGATACCCTGCCGAAAGAACATCCCGAGTACTTTCAATAGTCAGAGCTTGCTTAGCAAACTCCCGGCATAAAAAAGCCCCGCGCAAGCGGGGCTAAGCGTTTACATCATGCTAGGGAGAGCATCAGTAAATCAGTGGCGCCTACGCGGCGCCTAATGCTGTTAAGCCTCATTCGTTTAAACTGTGAATACCGTTAAAACGATGCGCGCACACCCATGGTGTAAGTGGCGCCCGGGTAATACACATTGTAGGACTGTGAATCTTCCTCTACACCGTCGCCCACAAAGCGCGTTGACAAGGGTTCGTTGTTAACATTGTAAGCGTCAAAGGTGAGCGTCAGGTCGTTATCCTGCATTACCGGCAAACGGTAACTGGCCGATACATCCACCTGCGAGCGATCGCGGGTTTCTACATCCTGACCCCAAGAGTTAAAGGCCACAGCGCCTTCTTGATGGTAGAGTGTAACCCGCGCCTGAAAGACATCATTTTCGTAGTAACCGGTCAGGTTATACGAATCAGACACGCCGGTAATTTCGGCGCCTTCGGGCGAGTCATCTTCAATTTTGTTGGCGCTGGCATTAAAACCTAAACCTTCCACCAAAAAGTCCAGTGGCTGTACCCAGATCAATTCAAAGCCTTTAAGTGTACTGGCTTCACGACTGTTCACACGGGTAATAACTTGTACGGTGCAGTTAGGTGTGCAAATGGATTCGGCCTCAAGCTGAGTTGGAGTCAGCTCGCTTAAATCTACACCGTACTGGCCCAGGTTATCCAGATTTTCCAAGATGGTATCCTGGTAAGTAAAGCCGGTGATATCTTTGGTGTAATAGGTTAAGCCCACGTAACCCATATCGCTAAAGTACCACTCGCCGCCGATATCCAAGTTGGTGGATTCAAAGGGCGCCAGGCCCGGGTTACCCACACGCACTACATCAATGCCCGATCCATCCCACTGCGCCCCGGGGAACATGTCGCTGGGGTTAGCGCGGGTTAAACTGCGCGATGCACTGGTACGCAGTTTAATGTCGTCGGTTAAATCGTACACCGCGCTGAATGAGGGTAGAACACGATCATAACTTTCACTGGTGGCACCGGTTTGGTCTTCCACAAATTGATCGGTTTTTACCGCGCGTACGCCACTGTTGGTACGCAGCAGTCGACCGCCAATTTCAGTTTCAGTATTAAACTCTAAATAAAGAGCGGTAACTTCTTCTTCAATGTTGGTCAGGTTTTGCTGCTCTTCCTGCCACTGGTCGAAGCCGATTAAATCTTTCATGGCGGACCAGTCAGTCGCGCCAAAGCTTTGTACACCGCCCCAGCCGTCGATATTCGAACCAAAATTAACCGTGCGAATATAATTTTGAATGTTGTTTGTTAGCTCTGCCGTTGCACCCGAGCCTTCAAGGTACTCAGCCATGGTGACGGAACCATCCGCATTGCCATCGTACTCCATGGAAAACACAGGCAAGAAGGTTTGACGGGTAGATTCCATTTGGTCGTGGTGAATACCAAATTTAAACCCGTTGCGCTCAGCATCTTCACCGTACGCAAAATCAACGTGAAAGCCTGTGGTAGAAGTCTCGCGCTCGGTATGGCTGGCGCGAATACGGTCTTCGCCGTCGTGGGTGGTGTAGTTGGCGTAGTCGTTAGTGCTGCCGTAGTTTACCGAGGGCACAATGCCGTCATTGGCGTATTCCAAAGTGGTGTTGGCGCCAAACATCAACCCATAAGGGTTGTAGCGTGAAAATTCTGAATCGGTAAAACTTGCCGAGGCGGCCATCGAGAAATCATCAGAAATTTGCCAGTCAACACTCGGCATAATGCTGGTAAAGCTGGTTTCTTCGTCGTAGTCCTGGGACCCAATCCAGGGCGATGTGCCGTAGAATGTGCCTGAAACCACTTGGTTTTTACTGTCCAGCACTATGTCAGACGGAATGGGCTGGTACACATAGTTGCGACGATAAAAGTGGGAAATCTCATCGCGCGTGTATTCGTTCGCGGTGTCGGCGGTTAAAAAATCCAGCGCGGCAGTAATATCATCGTTTGGCGTGTACTCAAGCGAAACCAACGCAGAAATACTGTCTTTTTTGCCGTTGGTGGAGACCATACGACCAATGTACGGCAGCTGCATCGCATCATATGTCGCTTGCTCGCCGCTGATATCAATCACATCGCCTACATTCACGCCTGGGTGTGCAGCGGCGTAATCGGGGGTGGCAATATTGGAATAACGCAGACCATCGCCACTGCCATCAGCACAGGCGTTAGTACCAGGTTCCCCCAGGCAAACGCCTTGCAATACGTTGCCAATAACCTCGTAACCGTCAATACCATGGTCATTAGACTGAGCGACAACGCTGGTTAACACGCCAAAAGTATCGTTAGAAAAGCTGTAGGTGAGGGCACCTTTAGGGCTGGTTGAACTGGTCGCTTCTTTGTACACACCATCGACGCCAACATTGAAGGTATGGCCTTCACCCAAATCAGAAGGTCTCAGGGTTTTCATATTTACGTAACCCGATACACCACCTTCGATTTGCTGCGCGGTTGCGGTTTTATTCACGCTTAAGCTTTTAAACAGCTCGGGCGGAAAAATATCTAGGCTAACCTGCCGACCATCACTGCCGTTTTGGTTCATGTCACCCATTGAGGCCACGGACATGGAATTACCGTTTAACACCACTTTGGTAAAAGAGGGGCCCAAGCCGCGCACAGAAATCTGCTGACCTTCGCCGGTTACTTCACGGTTAATGTTAACGCCGGGGATACGACTTAACGATTCTGCCAGGTTCTGGCTGGGCATTTTACCGATGTCGTCCGAGAAAACTTCATCGGAGAAGCCCACTGAGTCGCGCTTTGCGGCGGTGGAGTTAAGTAGGCTACCTCGGTAGCCGGTAATAACGACCTCCTCAATGGCAGCGCCTTGGCTGGATTGCGCGGTGTCGTTATTGGCAGTTTGTGCCATGGTTGTGGCAGAGCCGGCAATTAACAGGCTCAGTAGGCCGAGCTTTGAGTGATTAAAGTGTGGCTTGGTTGGCATTGAGCGAGTCCTCTACTGGTGAACTTATTTTTATGTGTCCGCAAAACTAGTCTGATTAAACGCTCTGCGGTCTTTAGGCCACTAGTATACAAGTGGCGTTAGCTGCGGATACTAGCCCCGAAAAAATATTGTGTCAATTGGACTATAAGGGGGTTGGATAAATAGATTTGTTAATAAAAGTAATGCTGCGCACCGGGTCAAACAGGGCGTGCCAACCAGATTGCACAAGTCAGGAAGAAATAAACGAGTAGGTTTACAGGGGAATTAATTGAGTTTGTTGTGCGCCTTTTAGAATGGCCTTGCTCAGGTAGCGGTATAAGTCTCTGTCTAGCGCAGGCTCCGCCGCCGATGCGCGTAAATCATCCATATCCGGTTCACCAATGCCGGATTGAGAGGCTAACAGGCACCAATTATCAATCAAAAAAGCGGTGTACTGCTCGCCGTTTTGCGCATGTTCCAGCAAACAAACCGGGCCCGGATAGGGCCAAGCTTGCAGCGCAAGTTTTGCCAGAGATTCCATCATCCACACATTGTGTTGAACCGTGGAAATACTGCCAGTACACAAACCGCGACAGCGGTTTAACTGCCACCCCATGCAGGCAACAACCGCGGGTGTGTCGGTGAGTACCACATGATCACAAAGGCCCGCGGGCTTGGCCGCTTCGAGCAATGCGTTACGGGCTTTTTTCTGCGAGGGGAACAACCCGTACATTTTTAACTGTCTTTGGGCCTCGCCAACGGGGAGAATATGCGGGCGCAGCAAGCCTGCGTCATCTTCTTGCAATTGCAATGTATACAGCTTGCTTAATCTGCGCAGGCGGCGGTTAAAAATGGGCTGGTGTTTTTTTATCTCGGCCGACTCGAGCAGTAGCGCACTTAATTCACCGGTGGTGGGCTCGGCCTGAATGTCGCGAATTTGCTGGCACATGGCCATGGCTTTAGCGCTGGCTTTATCAGCGCTAAAGTGCGACATCACACGCTTGCGGACATTGATGCTTTTGCCGATGTACAACAAATTGTCGTTGTCGCCGTAAAAGTAATACACCCCGGGTGTGTTCGGCAGGCGCTCGATGACACCGGGCTCAAGCCCAGGCGGCAGGCTGGGGCGCCTTGTTTGCCCTTGCACCGCAGTCATAAATGCTGCTGCGGTCTTTTCTTGTTGGGCGATTGTTAAAAAATGATAGGTGGCACGGGCGTCGGCCAAGGCGCGATGCCGTGCCGATGTGGGAATATCAAACCGCTGAATGATTGCCTCCAAACCATGACGCTTAAACTCCGGATATAAAGCGCGAGATAGCTTCACCGTGCACAACAAATTTAGCTGTACGGGAAAGCCCAGGTCGGCAAACGCATTGCGAATAAAACCGTAGTCAAAGCGGACATTATGGGCAATAAAAACTTTGCCCTCTAGACGCAGCCAGATTTGTTTTGCCACCTGCTCAAAACGCGGCGCATCGGCGACCATTTCATTGTCGATTCCGGTTAACGCCTGCACAGTCTTGGGAATTGCCATACCCGGGTTTATCAGCGTACTCCATTCGTGCACGCCTTTATCATCCACCGTCACAATACCAATTTCGGTGATGCGGTCACGAGTTACATTGCCGCCGGTGGTTTCGATATCCACAATGGCCAGCGGACCATTCAAACCGGGGAAAAACGATTGCTTGAGCGTATCTGTCACGCACCCTCCAGGTGTCTACACACACTGTATGATACGCGATTTTATACCAGCAAGATCAGCGCATTATGACAGCTTACGCCGCCCATAAAAAAGGGGCCAGAAAATCTGACCCCAAAGCAAGCTCTACAAAGGAGAGTAGAACACGTAACTTAATAGGTTTTACAAGCGTGCGCGTAAACCAACCGCTACCCGGCGCTCTTGCACGCTAAGTGAGTAGAAGGAGTCCTCAAACTGCGAGTAGTTGCGATAATCCGTTTCGGTCAGGTTGGTACCCTGCAGGTAAACGGTAAAGTTCTCGTTGACATCGTAGTTCACAGAGGCATCCAGATAACCGGCTGGCTCACTCCAGTTACCCAGGCTAATAGGCGCTTCGTTGGTGTTTAAGCCCGCCTGACCCTGAAAGATTTCGCTGCGCCAGTTGTAGGCAATACGCGAGCTGAGCTGCTCACCCTGATACCACAGAATCAAGTTGGCCTGATGCTCGGAGTTCGATTGCAGCGGGAAGGCATTACCTTCTAAATCCACAGCGCCCGAGTCGTTATCCGAGTAGGTGTAGTTAGCCTCAATACCGGTGTTGCTCAGCACGCCAGGGAGGAAAGTAAAAGCCTGCTTGTAGCCCAGCTCAATACCCTGCAGGTCCGAGGCGGGCACATTCTGCGTTGTCCAGACGTTGGCGGTACGGCGTACCACACCGTCAGAGTCTGGGTAGGCGCGGGCCTCCTGCATTGACTGAGTTGCACTTTCTACCTCAATCAAGAAGATGCTGGCCCCCAAAATACCGCCGTCGGCAAAGTACCACTCGGTAGAAAGGTTGTAGTTATTGGCGCGCCATGGATCGACATAGGGGTTACCCTGATCATTACCACCACCCGGGCTGGTAACGACGTTGTAGTTGCCATTCTCATCGCTCTGGTTTCCGTCTTCGGTATAGACCTTGTATTCCTGATACCAAAGGGATTCACCCGAGCCGACGTTCGCTAAATCGTTACGTGACATGGTTTCGGCGTAGCCAAAGCGAACGATGACGTCTTCTCGGGGGAAGAAGTTTATGTTGAACGAGGGCAGCACATCGGTAAACGAAGTTTCAGTGGTCTCGGTGCCGAGAGTTTTGTACATAATCTGCCAGCCTTGGGGCTCGCCATAGGTCGCCGGGTAGCCGCCACCGTAGTAGGTGCCATCTTCAGGTACAGCCTGCTGATCGTAGAGGGCATTAACCACTTCGCGCTTGGTCTCTACCACCTGCACACCGAAGTTACCTTCAAACGGAATACCGAACAGGCCTTCGTCATTGGCAAAATTTAGCTGCACATAACCTGAGGTTTCTTCTTCAACCACTGAGTAGGCGCGCGACGGATCGGTAAAGCGCTCGGACCCTGGGTAAACAAACTCCATAAAGCCGTCCAGATCATCCAGCACATGAGGGTCCAGCGCTGCTACGCCGTCGCCCCAGCCGCCGAAGGGGCCAAAGTCGTTGTATGAAGTGAGCATGCCACGCAGCTCATCATAGGGTTCAATACCCAGCTGTGCATTGCCGGCAAAGTCATTCCAATCCGGATACTGCTGCCACTTGTAATCGCCGGGCAGGGGTTCATACCACAGATCTTCCGGTACATTCGGGTCGGCCCAGGTGGAGTAGTAACCGGTAGGCGTCATATAGATAAAACGCTCGTTATCCACGTCGCGGCGACCGTAGCGCACACCAAAGTCCACCGAGGTGAAGTTGGCGAAATCAAACTCATAGGAGCCGTCGGCGCGGGCAACATCCAGGGTGGCTTCTTGTTCAACGCCGTCGGCAAACGCCTGGAACAGATTCAGGCGATCAGTGCTTGAGAGATCATCCTCAAACTGGAATGTCGGATATTCTTCGCGGTAATCGACGGTCACCCAGAAAGGCTCAACCGGGTCATCAATGCCGTCGTTGTTTTCGTCTACCCAGTACCACTCGGGCGTGCCTTGCTGGAAGGTGGCGTTTTCGTAAGTTTTTTCTGCATCGCCGTGAATGTAGCGCACAGAACCTGTGAATGGCCCGCCGTTGTCAAACGCCAATTCAATATTGGCATTGAGCGATTCGGTGTGGTTTTGCGTGCTCTGCGTGGTCGCCTGAAAGTCCGGCGCTTCCACCACAGCGACTTGAATAGAATTAATGTCGCGCGCAGGGGTGTCACCTTCAGCCGGAACTGTTGTCTCGTAACTGGTTTCGGTACCTGGGCGCAGCACGTCGTAAGCATCGCTGTTGCTGCCGTTAAATTGCGTGCGCACACCGCGATCGTATTGATCCATCTTGGTGTAGAAAACATCGGTGGTCAGTTCCAGACTGTCGGAAATATCAAACTGGAAGGAGCCGGACATACCTTCGCGCTCGCGCTCCATGACAAAGGCGCTCACTCCATAGGCGCCGGGCACTAGGTAGCGATCGTTCAGATTGCCGTTGTTGTTTAAGTCCAGCGGGTCGCCGCCCTGGTTAACAAAGCCCAGACGCAGGTCTTCGCGAATCTGGTAGTTGGCAGAGTTTGAATCGGTTTGAAAGCCACCCAGGGTAAAACCAAAACGGTCACCGTTGTAGCCGACAAACGCATTGAAGTTGTAGTTGTCTTCTTCAGTGATGGAGCCCTGCGACATCTCGGCGCCGGCAGCAGCGGTCCAACCCTGGTCAAGATTGCGCGGGCGACGGGTTTTTAAATCCACAACGCCAGAAATACCGCCCACAGACAGGGCCGCGCTTTGCGATTTGTACACGTCTACACCGGAGATCATGGTGGCGGGAATATCGGAGTAGTTGGCTCCAACATCGGTAATGGACCAGGGGCTCAAAAACTGCTCGCCATTCAGGGTGGTCAAAACCTGCGGCATACCGCGAATATTAAGGCTGGTGCCTTCCCCGGCGGTACGCTGTATTTGCACACCGGTTACACGCTGAAGCGAGTCAGCAATGGTCACGTCCGGAAGCTTGCCAATGTCTTCAGCAACAATCGAGTCGACAATAATTGAAGAGTCTCGTTTGATATCCACGGCCGCCTCTTGCGATCCACGAATACCGATGACAACCACTTCTTCCAGCTGTCCTAAAGACTCATCGGTAGTATTCTGTGCGCTTGCGGGTAGGGCTGTTAGGCCTGCAGATACGGCCGCTACGGCTAATGATAGTAAACGCTTTTGTTGTTTATTTTGCATATGGGCATCCTCATTTTTTATCAATTATGGAATCGCTTCACGCGCTTCTGAGGTTATTAGGTGGGCAAAACCTCATGCTGCACGGCTCCGTTCAGATGACGCGAGAAGCGGTAAATTTTTATGTGCTATTTATCCGATCTTTTATAGCTAGGGCGGGACCTTAACGATTTATGTAAACGGTTACACTTTTGTTTACATAGCTTTACCCAGGTGTTCAAAGTTTGCACAGAACAATGCTTTTTGCGCCAATACAGATTCAGCGCTTTTGCCTAGCTGGTCGGCGCGGCAAAGAATTTAGGCGCTACAATCCTGCGGCTATATGTGGATAGGGTGGCGAGCAGCGCTACCAGATTGGCTGGTGAGCCAAAAAATTCCGCTCGAAGAGACTTGTCTGTATGCTCTTAGAGGCAAAGCAGCACACAGCGGACACGAATGTATGATCAAAATTGATAGCAGCGCCATCAAAGGGCTGGAAGTATTTTTAGCGGTGATAGAGGCCAATGGCATCTCCAACGCACAAACGCTGCTCAATAAAGACGCATCGGCCATCAGTCGCAGTCTTAGCGCACTTGAGGCGCGCCTGGGCCTCACACTCTGCGAGCGCGGCCGACAGGGGTTTCGCCTTACCCCGGAGGGGCAGCAGGTGGCCGATGAAGCGCTTAAGTTGTTCGCCTCGTTTCGCTCTTTTGAGCACCGCACTGAAAGTTTAGGTGGGCATGGCTCGGGTCGCCTCGCCATCGGCGTGATCGACAATATTATCGGCGAAACTCGTTTTCGCCTCGATCGCGCCATCACCGAATTGGGCGAGCATTTTTCGTCTGCTCTGCACATCGATTTGTATGTGAAAACTCCCTACGAGCTAGAAAAATATCTGCTGGATAAACGCATCGACATTGCTTTGGGCATCTTCGAGCGCTACCACGATGCGCTGCAGTATCGCCCCATATACGAAGAGCTGGATTATCTTTACGCCGCGCCGGACAACCCGGCCGCGCGCTTGCAGGTACAAGGGGTGGGCGGTGAGCGTTTACTGAATGAACTCAAACATCAGAACTTTGCCGCCCGCAATTTCCTCAACGAGTCCGACATTGCGTGTCTCGGTTATGACCTCTTGGGTGATGTCAGCTACACCGCCAACCTTGAAGCCATTGCCTTTCTGATTCTCTCGGGGCGCTATGTCGGCTTTATGCCCGCCCAGTACGCGGCCCAGTTTGTCAGCGCGGGGCGACTGGTGCCGATTCTTGCCAAACAGATCAAGCGGGGCTCGGTAATGACCCTGGCACACCGCAAAACTGAAGAGAAAAGCCGCTTCATTATCGCTGAAGCGCTGGATTTGCTGACTCAGACAACACTTGCACAAACTGACAAGTAAGCGGGTATTTATTGTCATTTTTTGGCGCTTGGTGCCGGGGTAGGGTGTGTCTGACACTGACTCAATGACGGAATCATCGCTATGTTTAAAACATTTGTCCGCCCCCTTGGCTATGCCACTTTAGCTCTGACAGCCTGCGCGCCCTTAGCCCAGGCCGAAGAGCAGTACAAAATCGCCTGGACCATTTACGCCGGTACTATGCCCCTGGGGTATGCCGAGGACCACGGTATTCTCGCCAAATGGGGCGATAAATACGGCTTTGATCTCCAGGCGGTGCAACTGAACGACTACATTGAAGCGCAAACGCAGTTTGCCGCCGGCACCTTTGACGGCTCGGTGGCGATCACCCTGGATGCGCTCACCATTCCCGCCGGTTCCGGCGTAGACACAACTGTGGTGCTGCCCCTGAGCACCTCGGTGGGCAGTGACGGTATTGTGATGCGCGGTAAAGACGCGCAATTGGCGGATATTAAAGGCAAGCGTATCAACCTGGTAGAGCTGTCTGGTTCACACTATATGCTGGCGCGTGCGCTCGACAGCGTCGGGCTGAGCGAGCAGGATGTGACGGTGGTGAACACCTCGGATGCCGACATAGGCTCAATTTTCACCGACGAAAGCACCCAAGTCGTGGCCACCTGGAAACCCCAGCTCAGCCAGATTCTCAACCAGTTTGAGGACACAACGCTGGTGTTTGATTCGGCCGATATTCGCGGCGAAATCGTCGACGGATTAATTGTGCACACCCAGACGCTGGCACGTGAACCCAACCTGGGTAACGCCATTGCCGGCGCCTGGTATGAAACTATCGCCATGCTCGATCCGACCCACCCGGAGCACGAAGCGTTTGTCGCTTACATGGCTGAACAGCTGAATACCAGCCCCCAGGATTTAAAGTCGCAACTGGCCACCATTGACTTTTTCAGCGCCGAAGAGAGTGTCGCTTATGTGACCTCTGCGCAATTTAGCGAAACCATGCAAAACATCACAGGCTTTGCTTTCGAGCACGGCCTACTGGGTGAGGGCGCCCCGGATGCTAATTTTATCGGCATTGAAACGGGCACTGGCGACGTGCTGGGTAGCGAGTCTAACGTCAATTTGCGTTTTGCGACCGATTGGATGCTAGAGGCACAACAATGAGCGAGTGGGCATCCATCGAGCAGGCAACCCCTTATCCCTGGCCCCTGGCGGGCCAGTGGAGCGCGCGCAATACGGCGGTGGTTGTGATTGATATGCAGCGGGATTTTCTCGCCCAAGAGGGCTACTTTGCCAGCCTCGGTGAAAATATCGATCATCTGCGCCAGGCAATTAAGCCAGCCCAGGATTTTTTACAGGCGGCGCGGCAGCAACCGTTTTTAATCATTCATACTCGTGAAAGTCATCGCCCGGAGTTGCTGGACTTACAGGACAATAAGCGCCGTAAAGCGCAGCGTCAGAATTCGCCCGTGGGTAAACAGGGGCCTCTGGGGCGCTTGCTGGTGCGCGGCGAGCCGGGGTGTGACTTTTACCCGGGCTTTGCGCCGCAAGCGGGGGAGATTGTGGTCGACAAACCGGGTAACAGCGCCTTCTACGCCACCGACTTCGAGCACATACTTAGGGTGAGGAATATTCGCAACCTTATTTTGCTCGGAGTCACCACCGATGTTTGTGTGTCCTCAACCATGCGCGACGCTAACGACCGGGGGTTCGATTGTTTATTGTTAAGCGATTGCTGTGGCGCCGCTACACAAAGTCTGCACGAGCACACTCTTAATAGTATCAGTCACGAGGGCGGTATTTTTGGCGCTTACAGCGACAGCCAAGCCTTAGTGCAAGCGTTGCAACAAGTTTAAATAGTGGTGTGCGACTGCCCCCCGACGCGGGGGGCAGCGCAAAACGCCTGTCAGTGAATCGCTGCTTTTAAATCCAGTCCCACGGTATCCAGATAATAATCCGTGTAGGTGTTGTACTGGCCTCGCGACCACAGCACCAATTTGTGCTCGCCGTCGTTTACCACCATGGGGCGGATGTTGTGGCGGTGGTCATCAAAGGACAAGCGCTGCCAATCGATGGAGGCAGTTTCGTCCGCCGATGTTACCTGCGCGGTAAAAATCTGATGTTTCCCACCCAGAGCTTCACCATTGGTGGGGTCGACATCGGTAGAGATAACCACGCGCTGAGGATCAGCTGGATCCAGAGTGATTAAGCCGGTATAGCTGGCTTCGCGTTCGTACAAACGACTGCCGGCGTGGGCTACTTCGCGATCAATCCACTTTTCGCCGTTCCATGACGCAATGCGATAGCGCTGGTCGTCGTTACTCAGATACAAAGAGTAGGCGATGTGTGGGTGACCCTGGCTGTCTATTTCTACGGCGCTGGTCCAGGCGCTGTTTTGCGCGCTCAACTCTACGCTGCGAAACCCGCCGCCACCACCGGTAAAGATTTTTTCAGCCTCAGAGGGTTTTAGGGGACCATCTTTTGCCAGGTTTTTGATAAACGTGCCGTCTACTTGGTAGAAGTTACCATCGCGAAATTCGGCGTAGTAAATGCTGGTGCCGTAATCGCGCGGATGGGCATCGGTAAACGAGATACCAATGGTGTCTGTGCCATTGCTGGTGTAGCGGGCGTAAGGGCGGTGACGGCCTTCGACTTCATTTTGAATAAAGTGCGTCTCTTCACCCCAGGTTTTGCCGTGATCGCTGGAGACAACCATGGTGGGGTTCCAGTCAACGCCGCGATAGAAGTTGTACAGCTTGCCATCGTTAAGGGCAAACAGGTTCATATAGGTGACAGAGTCGTCGTAGGTTTTGGTTTTTTCGTCACCCCAGCTTAAATAGTCGTCGCTGTTGGATATGCGGTAGTAATGGATGTTTTCAGTGCTGTGACGCGCATAGACGCTTAACACACTGCCGTCTGGGCGGGCGTAGAAAACGGGGGAGTTGTGGTCGTCATGATCAAATTGATCGTGCAGGGTGGTGCGACCCAGCAGAGCGTCGCGCTCTAAATCGTAAACGCCAACGGCCGCGTCACCGCGACCGTTGCCGGCAACACCGCCCACCAGCAACTTGCCGTTGTGGACGATGGCGCGGGGGTCCTGAAACCAGCACCACCCGCTGTTGTACATAAAGGTGCGAACATCAGTTATCTTTTTTTTTTACGCCTTCTTCTTCAGCCAGCAGCTTGTACAGTTCGCTGCCTGCGGCCAGAAAGGCGCCAATACCGTACACCTCGGTGTAGTCGGGGAAGGAGTCGCCGGGTGCGGCGCCTACCGGTTGTACATGCCCCAGCAGCCCTTCATCGGTTACGGCGCCGGACAGTGCCTGCCAGGCACGCATAACCGCTGGTTGGTAGGTTTCGTGATCGAGAATGCCCTGGTTGATGCCCCAGGCCAGACCAAAGGTAAAGAAAGAGGTGCCGCTGGTTTCGATAATCGGGTAACCGTCAATACCGCCCAGCAAACCCATAGACCAGGTGCCGTCGTCGCGCTGAATCTCTAACAGGCGGGCCGCCATTTCTTTGTATAAGTCGATATAAAAGTCACGACCTTCCCAGTTAGCGGGCAGGTCCGGAATCATTAATGCCAGACCGCCAAATACCCAACCGTTACCGCGCGACCAGAAAATATCTTCGCCGTTTTTCTCGCTTTTGGTAAAGAAGCTGGAGTCGCGCCAGAACAGGTGATCTTTTTCACTCCACAGCAAATCGTAGGTGGCGTGATATTCCCGGTCCATAAACTCCAGATACTTGGGGTCGCCAGTCACTTTAGACAGACGTGCCCACACCGGAGGCGCCATAAACAGTGCGTCACTCCAGCCCCAGCGGTCGTGGGCGTGGGTGTCTTCTGCCAGCCAGTCCAGAGTACCGGTTTTGGGGTTTTCTAAAATCCAATCAAACTGTTCCCGGGTGGGCTCCAGCATCTTAGGATCGTTAAAATCTTCATACAGCGCCAGGTAGAACTGCCCCACGGTGTGGTCGTCGGCATGGTAGGGGCGACGGTGCAGCTCCCAATCGTTGCGCTCGCCAATCTCGATCAGCCAGTTGGTATATTTCTCGGGGTTGTCGGCGACTTTACGCCACTGATTCATACCCGCGTACAGAGCCCCGTGATGCCACTCCAAGTCATGGTACTGCTCGCTGTTCATCCACTCCGGCGGAACCCTAGGCAGGGCGCGATATTCACCTTGTTGGTAAAAGGTTTCAATCTGCCAGTCGGCGACTTTCTTGGTCAGTGCTTTTACCGAATCGGCCGTCGGCGTGGGAGATGTCTGTTTTGTCGCAGTGGGCGAGCAGGCGACTAAGCCTATAAATAAAACACTGAATAGTATTTGTCGCATTGTGCAAACCTTATTATTGACGAATTAATTATTATCGAGGCCATGTCGTGGCTGAACGGCAATCATTATATTGGTATTATATTATCAATAGGCCAAAAACATAATAACGCATTTCGCTGCGACAACAGAGGTAAAGCATGCTCAAAATTCTCGCTCGCTCACTCCCAATAGCTGCCTTAACACTAATACTTAACGCCTGCGTCAGTAAACCAGAGTCAAAAACCGGCTATATTTTCAGCTCCTTTCGCGGTAATGGCGAGAGCGGCTTACATCTGGCATACAGCCGCGACGGCTACCATTGGCAAGCGCTGAATGGCGACCAACCAGTTTTGCAATCCACCGTAGGACAGGGCCTGATGCGCGACCCCTGTATTATTCAGGGCCCTGATGGTCGCTACCATATGGTGTGGACCACCGGCTGGTGGGATAAGGGCATTGGCATCGCTCATTCGGATAACCTGATTGATTGGAGCGAACCCGAGTTTATTGCCGTCATGGCCCACGAACCCACTGCCCGCAATAGCTGGGCACCGGAAATCATATGGGATGATGAACGCGAGCAGTATTTGATTTACTGGGCCAGCACCATACCCGGCCGCTTTCCCGCTACCGAAGATACGGGCGACGATGGACTTAACCACCGCATTTATTACACCGCCACCAAAGACTTTAAACACTACAGCGAGACCCAGCTGTTTTACCAGCCGGACTTTAACGTGATTGACTCAACCATCGTAAAAGACGGTGATGAGTATGTGATGGTGTTAAAAGACGAAACCCGCCACCCGCCGGCCAAGTACTTACAAGTCACTCGCAGCAACAGCTTATACGGCCCTTGGCAGACACCGCTTGAACCCTTTACTCCCACAGACTTATGGGTAGAGGGCCCAACAATACTGCGCCTGCCCGATAGCTGGTTGGTCTATTACGACGAGTACACCAGCAAAGCCTTTGGCGCGATGAAAACCCAGGACTTTATTCATTGGGAAGATGTGAGCGACCAGATTAAAATGCCCGAGGGCAGCCGCCACGGTACGGTGCTTCAAGTGTCTGAAACAGCCCTGGCGCCTCTACTGGCTTTGGATAAAAACACGGCGTCTCACTCGGAACAATCACTGGCTCCCTAAGCCTATATCTTATGCCCACAGCGAGACCAACACACTCGCTGTAGACATGAGTGATGCCAATAGGGCGAAACCCAACGCCAGAGGCGGCAGCAATCTCGGTCGAAAATTGGCGGCCAGCAAGGCGACGATTGCCGCCGCCGAAGCGCAGCCCGCTAACTGGGCCAAGCCAATACCCAAGCTTCGCAAGTTTAGCGCAAAGACACAGGCAATAATTATTAACAACCAGGATAAGGCGCGCAACCTGACAGGCGTGATAGCAAATGAGCTGCCGGTTTTTTGCAATTGCCAGCGCACTTTGGCGCTCGCCAACGCAAAGCCGGTAAACGCTGCCGCGCAAAGCAATAGAAGGCTAAACGATAAAATCCCGTTCATGGTGTTGCTCCCGACCGGCTAGTCGCTTTTAACCGATGCACCCGCCAGGCGCACCAACCAAAACAGCCCCCCAGTATGGCAAATGCCAAATCAACGCCCGCAAAAACCCAGTCGCCTTGAGCCACACTGCGAATTAAACCGCGCTCGGTCGTGATCGCATTCAGAAGCGGCAATAACAAATAAGAGGCGCTCGCCAGCATTAATAACTCTTGCCATACCCGTGCCCTGGGCCTTACCGCCACCCACAACAAAAGCACCAGCCAAACCATAAATAACGTATGAACCTCCCACGCGGCGCGACTGGCCATAGTGACTGGAAGCAATCGATTGGCGGCAAAATAGCAGGCAATAGCAACGGGCAAACCGACAATCGTGCCGGCGTTTAGCACTTCGACTAAGCGTAAACCTTTAACCGCAGCGGCGTTTTTACGCTCGGCTTTTTGCCGCCTTTTTACTGACCACAGAATTAAGCCAGTCGCGACCATGCCGGTGCCCATAAGCCCCGATAAAAAATACAGCCAACGCAGCAGTGGTTGAGCAAACAACCCCTCGTGCAGCCCCAAAAAAACATCTCGCACTTGCTTGGCCTTTGATGAATCGGCGGGCTGAATATGCAGAAGCTCGCCACTTACGCCATCATATACCCGTCGCTCAGCGCTGGTGCTAACGGTATCGGAAATACTTTGGTAAGCGACAATGCGCGCATTTTTATCGCCCGGGTGATGAATATCCAAGGTCTGCACGCGGCCTGCGCCCCAATGCTGCTCAAGCTGCGCCATTAATGGGGCAATATTTATCAGGGGCGCTTGTTGCCCTGCGGGCTCAATCAAACCCGGCGGATCGAAAACTTCAGCGTAAAACTGTCTGCGACCGTCCTCTGGGTATTGCGATGAGACAATAAAGGGCATAAGCGAAAAGCCTAAAAACAACAGCCCCGAATACGTAATCATTAAGTGAAAGGGCAGCGCAAACACACTTAAAAAATTGTGCGCGTCGAGCCAGGATCGACGCCCTTTACCTAAACGTAAAGTAAAAAAATCAACGAAAATATTCTTGTGAATAATAATGCCGGTAATTAAACCCACCATCATAAACAGCGTGGCAATACCGATGATTTTGTCGCTGTACTGGCGCGATAAATAATGAAGCCGCCAATGCATTTGATACAAGGTCTGCCCACCGCCGGTGGCGCGGGGTTCGAGTGGTTCGGCGGTTTGCGCATCCAGCAGTACACGACCGCTGGCGGCACTGGCCCCCATATCGGTAGAGGCGCCCTGCCAAAATACGTTGGGGTAGGGTATGTTGCGATCGGTGGGCAAACTGATAAACCAGCGCTCCGCCCCCGGCGCTTGCTCTTGCATACGCGCGACAATGGCCTGTGCTGTGTGCGAGGCATTTACGTGCTGTATCGGCGGCAACTCGGGCTGCATCCAGCGGTCCAGCTCGGTATCAAAATAACCGGCGGTGCCGGTCACAAATATTAAGTAAAGTATCCAGCCAAGGGTTAAACCGGCCCAGGTATGTACCCAGGTCATGGCGGGGCGAAAACCACTGGATTTCGCTGAAGAATTATTCACAGGGTAAACCCCGACAACCACAAACCCGCTGCCAATAAGGGCAGGACAGGTATCAGCATATTGAGCCAAGCACGCAGGTGATGCGGCGCGGCAAAAGCCCATACAATAGCGGCGACATAAACCGCAAAGCTAATAAGGTGAGCCACGAGTGTGGCGTCACTGCGTGAGGCGGGAAGCACAGCGGCGAGTAATACACTGGCGGATAAGGCTAACAGATAGCCTCCAAAAAGTGCCGCAATAATGTGAGAGGCTAAACGCCAACCTGAGTGGGACATAAAAAAACAAGCAAAAAAGCAGCCTGGTGCGTATTGCCCCGGGCTGAAACGTAAAAACGCAGGCCCTCCGTGGCCCGGTTGCTCGACGTTCGCTTAGAACTGGTAGCTCAGCGAGGCCGTGACGTTGCGCGGCTCGCCATACTCAAGCTGGTTGTAGAAACCAATCTGGCTGTAGTAGGTTTCATCCAGTAGGTTATCCACGTTCAGCTGCACAGAAAGCTGTGAAGTAATGTCGTAGCGAGTCATTAAGCTCACCAGTGCGTAAGCATCTTGCTCCAAACGCTCATCTTGGCCGGTAACCGGGTTTGTGGTATCGGTGTAGTTTTCACCTTGCCAGTTAACACCGCCGGCAACCGTAAGCTTGTCCAGCGCACCACCAAACTGATAAGTGGTGTACAGCTTAATCAACTGGTCAGGCTGATTGGTGTTAACGGGCTCGCCATCGGCATCTTCCGCCTCAAACGCGGTATAGCTTAAGCTTACATCCCAGCCGTCGGCTATCTCACCTACCATTTCCAGTTCTATACCCGTGGATTCAGCGCCGTCTGCGCCATAGGATGCCTGAACAGGCGGTTCAGTGCCGGGAACGGTTTGTCCCACATCCGGCTGCGCCAGGTTTTCCTGCACGACATTAAACAGGGTAACTGTTGTGTGCAGGGCGTCGTTGAAGAAACGACTTTTTACACCGACTTCGTAGTTGATGCCTTCAATTGGGTCCAGGTAGTCGCCATTGCGATCGCGCTCACTTTGCGGCTGAAAAATCTCGGTGTAACTGGCGTACAGCGAGTGCTGTTCGGTCAGCTCATACACCATACCAGCGTATGGCGTAAAAACATTGTCATCACCCAAATCAACTGGCGTGCCGTAGTTTTGGCCGGTTTGCTCCCAATTCGAAATACGGCCACCTAAAATCACTTTAAACTCATCGGTCAGTGATAGGCGAGTGGCGCCGTAAAAACCATCTTGCTTAGTGTTTACCTCTGAGGCAACAGACTGCTCACCCCAGGTAGGTTGAGGGTAGCTGCCATCCCATTCATAAAAGTTGCCAATTGGTGCTACGTCGCTGCGCGCGCGAGTTTGAGAGATAAAGTCCTGATCACTGCTGATCGCACCTAAGGTCAGCTCGTGCTCATTGCCGAAGAGCGAGTAATTGCCACTTAGCTGTGCGCTATAGCTGATTTGGTCGCGTTCGGTTTCGGCGTTGTAGGGGGAGGGGTTCAATCCCATACCTGTGTCGCGATCGACCGTGCCCGACATGTAAATCAGCAGTAGATCGGCTTCATTCACATTGCGATTAACGTTCAGCTTTAAACGCCAATCGTCGTTAAAGTTATAAATTAAATCGGCGAATTGGTTCTGCACGGTAGAGGCCCAAGAGGTCCAGTCCGCACCAATGGTTTTAGAGCGCTCCCAGTCGGTACGACCGCCATCACTAAACCACACCGGCAGCCCACCCCAGGTTGAGGCCGTTGGTTCATTGTCTTGATAGCTCGCGCCCACACGCACCAGCAAGTTGTCGGTCACATCGGCATCGACAACGCCGTAGAACACGCTGGTTTCATCGCCGGCTAAATCGCGAAATGAGTCTCCCTCTTCGTAGTTAGCGACCACACGACCACGAACACTGCCCGAGCGGTTAAGCGCGGTACCCACATCAGCGGTGGCCGTGTAGGTATCCCAGCGGCCCACGGAAGCATTCACTGAACCAGTCAGTACCTTGCTGTCGGCGTGTTTACGTACCAAATTGACAGAGGCAGATGGGTTACCCGCGCCCGTTAGTAAGCCGGTGGCGCCACGCACAACTTCAATGCGCTCGTAAAGGGCGGTATTTGATTGAGTTTCGCCAGCATCGCCACCCGAACTCCAGGTCATGGGGATGCCATCAATTTGGTAGTTGTCGATAGAGAAACCGCGCGCAGAGAAACTCTGTCGAGAGCTGTCCAAACCACGTGCCGATACGCCTGGGGCGTTGTTAACCACATCGGTCAGGGTGCGTAAATCTTGGTCAAAAATACGTTGGCTGGTCATTACGCTCACTGATTGCGGCGTTTCGTATAGGGTCAAACCAAGGCCAGTCGCTGTATCCAGGCGATCGTTGGTGGTGAATCTGCTGGTTACGATCATCTCTTCGATGGCCGCATCGGCTTTTGCCTTTTCCTCATCAGTCAGTGTTTGCGCGTGAGTTGCGGCGCTGATGGCGACACTCAGTGTCAGTAGGGCAAAGCTAGGGCCATAGGCGCGGCGCGCCATAATAGGTGTGGTCATAAGATCCCCCAAGGATATATGGAATTTGGTGACAATCTTAATGATAACTATTGTCAACTGCAATCAATTTTTCAAAAATATCGAATGCGAGCCCTAACGTTTGCGTCAGGAATAGATATAAAGGAGAAAGCGAGCCATCGGACGATGGCTCGCAGAAGGGGGGGAGGGTTATTCAGCGACCGCGCTGGTAATGGCGTCGATCAACTCTGGCTCAATCTCGGCGCCGCTGTAGCGGTCAAACAACGCAAAGCCGCCGTTTCCGGCGTAGCCGTTATCCCAATACACAGGCACCAACTGGTGGTCAACCGCCGATTGAGTGATGTACTCGTTCCAGTAGTTCCGGTAAATCTCGTGATCCGACACGTTCTGGCGGGAGATTACCCCGTACTCACCCAAAATTACGCCAATACCCTGATTAACGAAATTTGTCTGCATGCGGCTGAACTGATAATCCACATAAGATTCGTTGGCCCAGGTCTCGGTCACGCTTGGGTCAGTGGCAATTGAGCCCCACTGGGTAATATTACTGCTTTGGTTAAGGGTAAAGTTGTAGGGGTCATAGTAGTGCACCTCCATCAACAAACGGTCGCTAGCAGGGTCGTTGGGAATCTCGGCAAAGTTGACCGTGTGATCAATATTGGTGTTAAAACCCTGTACCACGATATAGCGATCGGCGTTATTGCCACCGGTAGCCCGCACCGTATCCACAAACGTCTGGTTAAAGCTGTTTTGCACGGTGTAATACTCTTCGGTCGGCGTGCCATAGTCGCCTTCAACCATGACTTCATTGGTACCGGCAAACAGCAGGCGATCATCGTAGGCCTCAAAGTGTGTGGCAATTTGCTCCCACATGATAGCCAGGCGATTATTCACGTACTCCTGCTCGGCATAGGTGGGTTGCATCCAACCTTCGTCCCAGTGAATGTTCATAATCACATACATATCCGCGTTCAAGGCGTAGTTAACCACCTCTTCTACGCGGTTCATCCAGCTTTGCTCGATCACAAAATTCTCGGGGTCCGAGAACTTGCTCCAGGCCACTGGCACGCGAATGGTTTTAAAGCCTGCATCCGCCACTGAATTAATCAGCGCTTGAGTCGTTTCTGGGTTACCCCAGGCAGTCTCACCGCCAATGGCATCCAGGGTATTACCCAGGTTCCAGCCCACGCCCATCTCACCGGTCAACTCTACCGCGGTTAATCCTTCACCGCCGGACGACGAGCTACTGGAGCTTGACGACGAACTGCTGGAACTGGAAGAGGAGCTGCTGGAACTTGACGAAGAGCTGCTGCTAGAAGATGAGCTTGCGGTGCCGCAGATATCGCCGGTAACCTCAACCGTCTCGACCCCGTTAGGGGCATTGACCTGCATACCAAAACTTACGGTTTGACCAGGCTGAATACCGCTGTTCCAACTCATATTGGAAGCGGAGTAGGGGTTAGAACCACTCAGGTTAGCATTCCACAAATTGCTAACGGTGTTTGATTGATACTCCCAGTTTACGTGCCAGCCGTTAATGGGCGTTGGGCCGGTATTGGTAATTTCAATATTTGCGATTGCACCGGCGCCCCAATCATTAACGACTGTATAGCTACAATCGGCCGACTGGGCATTAGATAAGGGCATATAACTCAGGCTCGCGCCCAACACCGCCACTGTGCTGAGCTTTTTCATTGTTGAAAACATCATTTGGCGTGTCTCCTTATTGCGATTATTTGTGACTTTCACCAGAACTCAAGAATCTATTTACTTGAGGGTTAAACACTGCACGCATGGCATCCTCCGAGGTGTTTCTGAGCTGAGGCGTTTGCAATTATTGTAATTTTCTCAGAAGAGATAATAACCATAAGCGGCAGATTGAGTATATCGACCTAAGCTTTGACGGCGGGATTTTTTCGCAATCATTATCGAGAATGTCATCACAAAAAATAACAGCAGAAAAAGGGCTAAACACTTAAAGAAATGAACGGACTTATGATTAATAACAAAATGCAACAATTCTCTGCTGCAAAGAAAAATACTTTTATCTCTGTCACCTTACGTGAGATAGATATTTAAATTCATTCTCTAAGTAACGCGCCCTTCGACGTTACCGAAACTGATAATAATCACTTTAACGATCACAAATATTTATCTGTAAAAACTTACAGGACGAATCTAATTTTTTAATAAAATAATGCGCTTTGGGTCCATAGGTAAATGCCCTAGAAGCTGGTGCAGAAAAAGCAAATATCGGAGCCTATGTCGTGGTAAGTGCCAGCTTTCTTAGCTCAATAAAGGTATGCCTTAAGGATCCACTCTAAACAGTTCATCTGGCAGAAATGATTGCTCAAGCTGTTAAGCCATCACCCTCTAAACAAAGCCGGTGGAATTCCGCCAAGCTCAAAGGCCGCCGAGCGGTTAATCTGCACATATAAACCCATGCTATTTGGCATCTATATCTACAAGGTATATAGTTGCTCTAACCAACGGCCAACAAGGACATCCGCCGTGAATCAAACGCTAGCCCCAAAGCCATTTCGTATATCCATGCGCACCTTGGTGGTGTCTACAGTGGCCCTAACACTGTTGCTCACAGCAGGTTTGGTCATCTTGCTGCAGTATTATTTCACCCGCAATATGGCCATAGAAGCCGCGGTTGATAAGTACCAGCTCGCCGCTCTTAGCACCAGCCAGTTTATCGAGGAAGAGGAAAAACGCGGCATACAGCTCACCCGGCTGCTATCGCGCTATCCGTCACTGCTTGAGCCAGACGCGCAGGACCTCAGTATGCGCGATCTATTCGCCGAGGTAATGCTAAGCAACAACATATTTTTCAGCATTTATGTGGGCTTTGCCAATGGCGACTTTTACGAGGTCATCAACCTCAATAACAGCCCTCGGGTGCGCGAGCAGTTACAAGCCGAGGCTGAAGACCGCTGGGTGATTAACCGGGTTTACCAAGAGGGCGGCCAGCGTATCAGGCAACTGACGTTCGTCGATCACGACTTTCGCCAGCGTCACCAGCGCACCGAGCCCAGCAGCTACGATGTGCGCCAGCGCATGTGGTTTACCGATGCCACAAATCAGGCGCAGCGCTCGGCTCCCTACATTTTTCAGTTCACTCAAGACCCGGGCAAAACCTTCTCTATCAAAATACCTGACAGTGATGCGGTACTGGGTATTGACGTGACCTTGCAGTCGTTTTCTACCTATTTACGGGAAAATCCCCTCGGCCGCGAGAGTGAGGTTTTTGTCTATGATCGCCAGGGTACGGTGATCGCTTCGAATCAATTAGCGCAGTTGCGTGAGCCACAGCTAGCTATAGAGCCTGTTCCTTTAAGCGATAGCGAAAAAGCCTATATACAATCTTTAGGGGCACTGCAGGTTTCCAACGAAACCGATTGGCCGCCAATTGATTTCGCCGTTGCCGGCGAGCCCAAAGGCTATGCCGTAGAGTTAATTGAGCTAATGGCGGCCAGCTTGGAGTTGCCCATACAGTTTATTAATGGATATACCTGGCCCGAGCTGCTAGAAAAGTTTGAAACCGGTGAGATCGACCTACTGCAACCTGTGCAGGATACTGAAGAAAATCGCCAGCGAGGCCATATCACCCGGGCCTTGCTACACACTCCTTACAGCGTCGCCTCTCATGTGGATACGCCAGCGGTCAACTCAATGGCCCAGCTGTACGGTAAAACCGTGGCCCTCCCTCAAGGCTGGTCTTTATATAGCTTACTTGCACAGCAATACCCCGAGATAAAATTAGTCGGGGTCGACTCCACCAAAGAGGCGTTAACCGCCGTTAGCGAAAAGCGTGTCCATGCCACCATAGACGCCGATGCCATACTGCGCCACAGCACGCGCGAGCACTTTATTGACAGTATCCAGTTTGGCAGTATTTTGCCTGAATCAGGCACGAGCATAGCCGACAGCTTGCACTTAATTGTGGCTCCGCGGCTGGAGCCTCTGGTACCACTGATTAATCGCGCGCGTGATCATGTATCTGCCGCCCACATTGCCGAGCTTGAGCGGCGCTGGTTTCGCGATAGCGAAAACGATCGAAATTTATCCATCGTGCCCTACAAAGCCCTGCTCGATACACTGCAGCAGCCCGAGAAGATCGGCAAAATGCTACCGATACGAGTAAACGGTGAAAAGCATTTTATGTTTGTCGATAAACTTATGCCCCAAGCAGACAACACAGATTATTTTGCTGCAGTAGTGCCCGCGCAAGAAATTCTTCAAGGCAGCTTGAACCGCATAAAAATATCCCTACTCGTCACCTTGCTGTTTCTACTGCTGTTATTACCGGTTTGCTGGTTTAGCTCCATTCCGGTGGTGCGTCCGATTCGCCAGCTTTTTGACAAGAGTGAGAAGGTCAAGCTGCGCCAATACGACCAGGTAAGCTACTGCCCCTCACGTATTAACGAATTACACGAGCTTTCCAACTCCATGGTGGATATGGCCGAGTCCATCCAGCAGCACGAGGCGCAACAGCGCTCTTTAATGGACTCCTTTATTCAGTTAATTGCCGAGGCAATTGATGAAAAATCTCCCTACACCGGCGGGCACTGCGCCCGCGTCCCCGAGCTGGGGCTGATGCTGGCCGATGCCGCGCACCGCTCGAATCACCCCGCGTTTAAAGATTTTCGTTTTAACAGTGAAGAGGAGCACCGCGAATTTAAAATAGCGGCCTGGCTGCACGATTGCGGCAAAATCACCATGCCCGAGCATATTGTCGACAAGGGCAGTAAGCTGGAAACCATTTATAACCGCATTCACGAAGTGCGCATGCGCTTCGAAGTGCTCTGGCGCGATGCCGAACTTAACTATGAGCGCGCGAGCAAATGCGACCCCGAAAAAGAGCCTGAACTAAAGCAAGCACTACAGCGCCAACAGCAACAGCTGCAAGACGACTTCCGGTTTATTGCCCAGTGCAATGTGGGTGGAGAGTTTATGCACGATTCCGACATAGAGCGCCTCAAGAAAATCGGCTCCACCCCCTGGCTGCGATACTTTGATAACCGCCAGGGTTTATCACCGGTTGAGGAGCAGCGCCTGGGTGCCATTGGCAGCGAAGTAGGGCAGAGCTTACCGGCGCAAGAGACCTTGCTAGCCGACAAACCCGAACATATTATCCCCCGCGTGCGCACAACCGAGTACCCTGAACGCTTCGGCATTAACATGAAAGTGCCGAAAAACCTCTACAACCTGGGTGAAATTCATAACCTGGCTGTCTCTCGCGGAACACTCAGCGAAGAAGACCGCTTTAAAATCAACGAGCATATTATCAGCACGATTCGAATGCTCGACCGCCTGCCGTTTCCACCAGAGCTGCAAAGAGTGCCACGCTACGCCTCCACTCACCACGAGGCCATGAACGGCAAAGGCTACCCCCGCGGCCTGTCGGAGAAAGACCTCACCATTCCCGATAAAGTCCTGATTGTTGCCGATATCTTTGAAGCCCTAACCGCCTCAGACCGCCCCTATAAAAAAGCCAAACCGCTTAGCGTCTCACTGACGATTCTGCACAAAATGGTCGAAGAAGGGCATGTAGACCGCGACACCTTCGAGTTATTTTTAACTAGCGGCGTCTATATGGACTACGCGCGCCGTTTTTTACCCGAGTCACAAATCGACCAGGTCAATATTCAGGAGTTTCTCACCTCTCGCTAAAGTATAAACTCTGAGCCCCAGACCCCTGAGGACCAGAATTCTGTGTTTAAGTGGAAGCTGAGACTTATACAGAACAAGTAAAATCGTCAGTATTAACAAGATAGAGGAAATTAAACGTTCCGTTTAGGAGGAGAAAAATCAACCCTCTCTCTAGGGGGGCTTTAAGAATCAGGTGCACCTTGGGTCAGACGAGTTTATCGAAGACACGCAAGCCTAGATGAATTCGAATCAATTTTTACTTGATATTTTAAAGCCACAGAAGCTCCGCCCACCGAAACCATTAGGGCATTACGTCAATAGCTACGAAGACCGAAAGCAGGGTATGTCACCGGCGTACCGCAGCGGCCACTATACGCTGTCAGAGGTTGATCTTGCGTTTAGCGTGAGCTATGCCACAGTAAATTGAGCAGTACGAGGCTTTGATCAATGGCGTAAGAATGTGATATGTAAGGCCTGGCCCTGATGCTCAGAGTTGCCTCAATAAGTTTAGTTGTGTGGCCAAATGTTGGCAATTTAGCGATTATGTTGGGTTAGATATGTGCAAGTTATTTGTTATCTTTTCTTTGTTAATTTCATCTTGCTCGGTTGCATCGAGCTTGGTTTTTATTAACCTAACCGTTGTTGACTCTCAATCAGAACAACCAGTCAGTGGTGCTAGAGTTCAATTCGCCTTTCAAAAATCAAGGGGAGCAACACTTTCTGAAGAAGTTACAGATTTAGAAGGGAAATCATCTGCTTCTGGTGTTGGTGGGTATGGTGTAAATATACACGCAGAAAAGAAAGGCTATTATTACTCTCGTCGAACCATTACAAAACGCGGATCACTAACTGTTGATTTAAAGCTTCGAAAAGTAGTCAATCCAGTTCCCATGTACGCAAAAAAAGCCAAAATTATTCTTCCCCAGTCTGGCGTACTTTATGGTTTTGATTTCACAAAAGGGGATTTGGTGGCGCCCCATGGCGAGGGCTTAACCCCCCATGTGCGACTGATGGTGGCTGGGGAAAAGCAAGATGTTTTCAATTACGATAAAACACTCACTCTATCTTTTTCGAAGAACGATGGAATCGTTCAATATGATTCAGGTGTATCCGTAAAGGAATCGAAGTTTAAATTCCCTTATCTTGCCCCTGAAAATGGTTATCACAATATATTAGAAAAGCACGAAAGGCGCTGGCAAAAAGAAGTGGGTTATAGCTATGATCATGGCTTAGAAGGAGATTATCATCGTTTTCAGTTGGGTTACGCGTTTAGGGTGAATTCTGAAGTGGATAAGGATGGAGACTTAATTAGCGCAAACTACGGAAAAATATACGGCGAGTTTGCTGCATACCTTCACGGCACGAACACTCCTAGCCTTTCTGATGGGCAAGCAATGGTGGTGTTTACGTATTCGTACAACCCTGTCGCAAACGAACGATCGCTAGAGTTTGATGTTAAAAAAAATCTTTTTGGTAGGCTGCCATCTGAAATATCAGTGTCAGAACCTTAGAATACTAAAATTTCGTTTACGGCTAGTTTTCACTTCGTAAATATAACGTTGGGTTTCGCTATCCGAAATTTTTAAATCGACCAGATAGACCGTCCCGAAACCTGTCACCCACCGGCAGAATTCCGGGTGGTGACAGTCAGTTTTATGGCTATACTCGTTTGCGGCCACTGTATGCCCATTGGTACAACACCGGCAACACTACCAGTGTTAACAGCGTCGACGAAAGAATGCCACCGATCACCACCGTCGCCAACGGGCGCTGTACTTCGGCGCCAGTACCGGTATTCAGGGCCATAGGAACAAAACCCAAACTGGCAACTAACGCGGTCATCAGTACGGGCCGTAACCGAGTTAGCGCACCTTGCACCACCGCGTCCCACAGCTCTTCACCTTTTTCACGCAACTGACGAATAAAGGCGAGCATGACTAAACCGTTTAGAACTGCGATACCTGATAAAGCGATGAAGCCAACACCCGCCGAGATGGACAACGGCATATCGCGTAACCACAACGCTAGTACGCCGCCCGTAAGCGCTAACGGAATGCCGGTAAAAATAATCAGCGAATCTTTTACCGAGCCAAACGCCATGACCAGCAGTGCCAAAATACCCAGTAAGGTTAAAGGTACTACCCAGGTTAAGCGCTGGCTGGCCGATTCAAGTTGTTCAAAGGTGCCGCCATAATCTACCCAATAACCGGGTGGGATCTGGGCCTGATCGGGTATTGCTTGCTGCAATTGTGCGACAACACTGCCTAAATCACGATTACGCACATTGGCGGTTACCACGATACGGCGCTTACCATTTTCACGGCTAATTTGCGCCGGGGCAGGGGTTCTTTGTATTTCTGCTACTTCGCTAAGCGGCACGTATCCGCCTTGCGGTAAAGGGACGGGCAGGGCGAGTAGCTGCTGTAAATCACTCCGCGTATCATCGGCCAGGCGAACCGTGAGAGCAAAGCGCCGGTCTCCCTCATAAATTAACCCTACCTGAGTGCCACCAACGGCCGTGGCGAGTAACTCTTGCAGCAGCTGAACATCCAGCCCGTAGCGCGCTAAGATATCACGCTTGGGGCTAAGAGTTAACACAGGCAATCCTTCCACCTGCTCAATGCGCACATCCGCCGCGCCCGGGGTTTTCGTCACCACCTGTGCAACGCGCTGGGCGGTGTTGCGAAGCACATTAAGATCGTCGCCAAATATTTTTATGCTCACATCCGCTCTGACACCGGAAATAAGCTCGTTAAACCGCATTTCAATCGGCTGAGTAAACTCGTAATTATTACCGGGCAATTTCATTAGTGCGTTTTCGATAGCCACTAATAATTCGGCTTTGGACCGGTTCGGGTCTGCCCATTGATCACGCGGCTTTAGCATCACAAAGGTATCCGCAACATTCGGTGGCATAGGGTCTGTGGCGACTTCGGGGGTGCCAATTTTGGAAAACACCCTAGCCACCTCTGAAAACTCTAGCAGGCGTTGCTCTAGTAGTTTTTGCATTTGCACTGACTGCTGCAACCCCGTGCCCGGAATACGCAGGGCGTGCAGAGCAATGTCGCCCTCATCAAGCTGAGGGATAAACTCGGAGCCTAAGGTCGTCATTAGCCAAATGCAAATTGCCACTAAAGCACTCGCACACAGCAGCACCACAGCGCGACCTTTTAGCGCCCAAATAAGCAAGGGCTTGTAAACCCGTTTTGCGCCTTTAATAACCGCGCTTTCTTTTTCGCTGACTTTGCCCTTTAAAAATACCGCCACTGCGGCCGGCACCAAAGTAACGGAAATAATCATTGCGGCCAGCAAAGCCATAACAACGGTGGCCGCCATAGGGTGAAACATTTTGCCCTCAACTCCGCTAAGGCTAAAAATTGGCAGGTAAACCAGAGTAATAATGGCCACACCAAATAAGCTGGGGCGTATCACTTCAACCGTTGCCTGGTAGACGACTTCCAGCCTTTGTTTTAACGGCAAGGCTTCGGCGTTCTTACCCTGCGCCAGAGATAATCTCCGGACGCAGTTTTCTACAATAATGACAGTGCCATCGACAATTAGGCCAAAGTCTAAGGCGCCTAGACTCATCAGATTAGCTGATACCCCCGTTTGTACCATACCGCTAATCGTCGCCAGCATAGACAGTGGTATCACCGCCGCAGTAATCAGCGCTGCGCGCATATTTCCCAGCAATACAAACAGCACTACAACAACTAACAATGCACCTTCAAGTAAGTTGGTTTGTACCGTAGCAATGGTTTTATCCACCAGTGTCGTTCGATCGTACACGCTTTCCACGCGAACACCATCCGGGAGAGAGGCTTGCACCTCGTCGAGCTTTTCCCCTAATTGCCTGGCGATGGTGCGCGAGTTTTCGCCCACTAGCATCATCGCCGTCCCCATGACCGTTTCACGTCCATCGCGGCTGGCGGCGCCAGTGCGAAGCTCTTTGCCAAGCACTACCTCGGCAAGGTCTTTTACCCGTATTGGTGCCCCCCCTTTATTGGCAACAACAATATTCTCAATATCGGCCACGTTTTTTAGCTGACCTTCGGCGCGCACTAAGAATTGCTGGCCATGCTTTTCAATATAGCCGGCACCGCGATTGGCATTATTACGCTCCAGGGCAGAAATAAGCTGAGTAAGGGTAACCTTGTGCTGTAGCAAAAGCAGCGGATCGGGTTGCACCTGGTACTGCTTGTCGTAGCCGCCAATGGTGTTGATTTCAACCACTCCCGGTACCTGGGCAAGCTGGGGCTTAATCACCCAATCTTGCAGCTCGCGCAGAGCCATCGCATCGTAGGGGGCGCCATTGGCCTGATAGACATTCGCTGATGCCGTCAGGGTGTAGCTGAAAATTTCGCCCAGCCCAGTAGCCAAAGGCCCCATAACCGGTTCAAGCCCCGGCGGCAATTGATTTTTTATTGAGGCCAAACGCTCATCAATTAAATTTCGGGCATGGTAAATATCCGTGCCTTCTTTGAACACCACGGTTACCTGTGACAAGCCGTAGCGAGATAACGAGCGGGTGTAATCCAGCTGGGGCAGACCGTAGAGCGCGGCCTCTACAATAAACGTAATGCGCTGCTCAGCTTCCAGTGGTGAATAGCCGGGGGCCTCGGTATTAATTTGTACTTGAACATTGGTAATGTCTGGTACGGCGTCGATATTCAGGTGTTGATAGCTCCAATAGCCACTCAACACTAATGCAAGTACCAGGCTTAACACCCAGTAACGTCTGTGCACACTAAAGTGCACGATGGTATTTAACATGTGCGACTCCTTAGTGGCTGTGGGCGGCGCCGGATTTTTTGATATCCGCTTTAATTAAATAGCTGTTGCGTGCGACATAACGCTCGCCTTGTTCCAGCCCCTGTAGAATCTGCGTGTGCACACCATCGCTCGCACCCACCGCAACGGGCTGGGCAATGTAGTACTGGCCCTGCTGTACAAAAACCACGTCTTTGCCCTCAAGGGTCTGTACCGCTTCACTGGTCACAACCACGTCCGCCACCATAAGCTGCACATCGATCTGTGCGCTCAACATATCGCCGGGCACCATATCCTTGTGCGTGTTTTGCAAATGAACTCGGGCAATCACATAGGGAGTTTCGCCGCTACCGGGCACAAGGTGCGCAATAGCGCCTTCATGGGTATGGCCATTGTGTTGAATATGAACGTTTTGCCCTACGGCCACATCAAAACGTTGGGCGGGGAATATGTGTAAATTCGCCCACAGGGTTTCATTGCCAATGATGGTGAACAGCGGGTCGGCAGAGGTTATTTCCCCTGGATTTACCGCACGATGCTGAATAACCCCTGCAATTGGCGCGCGAAGTTCGTAGTTCTGCAAGCTATCGTTCGATTCAATGACCGCTAAAACATCGCCTTGCTTAACGTTTTGCCCCACATTCACCGCCACTGTTTTGACCAGGCCAGCAAATCGCGCGCGCACCTGGGCAAACTGCTCAGGGGGCGTTTGCAGTGTGCCGTACACCTGCACATGCCGCTCAATTTTTCCTTCTGCCGCAACGCTAACAACAACCCCTGAGCGCAGCGCCATAGACTCTTCAATTTCAGTGCTGTCGGCGTGCTCACTTTCGTGTTCGTGTTCGTGTTCGTGTTCATGATCGTCTGCATGGTTGTGATCGTCCGACGCGTTAACCACCAAAGGCAATGCGGCGATCAACACGAAAAGTACGTTTTGTATCCACATAATTTATTCCTGCAATGATTTTTCTACCGCCTCGGCCCCATAAGGGCGAGCGGTTAACTGTTCGATAAGAGTCTGGTTGGCAAGCGCCTCAGCGGCGGCATCAATCGCGTTTATTTCGGCTTGGTAAAGTTCTCGCTGGGCGCTCACCCAGTCCACATAGCTATACCGGCCGCGCTGATAAGCCTGCTTGGTTTGCTCTGCGGCTTGTTGCAAGGCGGGGATGATGTGCTCGCGAATGCGCAGCGCCCGCTGGGAATATTCACGCTGCAAACTCCAGGCGGTGTGCAAACGCTGGCGCAATTGCAGCAGTGAAGCGCGCTGCTCACTGGCCGCTATTTCTCGCGCGGCTTTTGCCGTGTTGATCGATCCGCTCGCCCGGCCCTGAGAAAATAACGGCACGGCAACACCCGCGACTAACGCGGTATCGTTATTGGTTTGCAGTTGTTTTAAGCCCAAACGCCAGCTTAAGTCGCTGCTGGCGTCGGCTTCGGCTAATGCCAGCTCTGCCTCGCGCCAGCGGACAGTGGCGGCCAGCTGCTGATTGACCGGGGCAGACTCAAGTTGCTGCCACAGTTCGGCGAAAGTTGCTGGCCGGGGGAATTGGAACAAGCGGCCATCCGCCTCGCCAACCTCTTGTGGTGTGCCGCCCCAGAAATTTGCCAGTTCAAAACGCTGGCGTTCTATCGCAGCACTGGTGGCGTCTAGCTGTAAACGTGCTTCAGCCAGCAAGGCCTGCGCGCGAAGCTTCTCGGCGGACGGTGCGGCACCACGACTGACCCGCAAGCTAACCATCTGCAAGGATGATTCGGCCAGTTCAGTAGCGCGCTGATTCACTCGCTGTTGCTCTTGCAATGCAAGCAGTTTGATAAACGTACGGTTTACTCGCCCCAAAAGCGATAAAGATTCTGCTTCGCGCTGGTACTGCAATTGCGCCATGCGGCTATCGGCGGCATGCAAACGCGCGTTGCGCTTACCACCCAACTCAACCACCGAACTCAAACTGACGGTGTACTCGGCGTTATCAAAATCTGCAAACTCGCCGCTACCGGCAAAATTTTCGGCCTCAAGCGCAAGCTCGTAGGCCGGCTTCAAAGCGGCAGTTTCAGCCTGTGCTTTGGCCCGCTGAGAGCGGTACTGAAAAACTTGTAAATCCGGATTGGCGGACAAGGCTTTTTCACTTACCTCGGCCAGCGTTACTGCCTGCGCGGCGGGCACAAGCAATACAATACTAATGACATACCACAACGAACCGATACAACGGTTCGCCGCGATAAGGCTCAATGATTTCATTCATAAACCCTTTTTATTGCGTATCAGGCGCCACAAGGCGCAAGGTTAAAAAAGCAATGTGAGGGTTAAACGATGGGAGGCCGATCTATGGAGGAGGGGATACGAGTAAGAGCGCCGATAAATAAAGAAGAGGGCACGCGGTCAGCGCCGTATTCAGCTAAAGAGAACTGCTGCGTGGTAAGGGTTAAATGAGAGCAGTGACTGTGACACTGACAACAATGGTCACAGCTGTCTTCGTTTCCTGGTTCGACATCCGCGTCGTGCATCAAGCCACTTTCATTCGTGGCGTGGTGAGGGTCACTGGTATCGACGCTGGCCGTCAGCTCAGCCGCCGCAATCAATGATTGCAGCAGCATAAGTATTACCATGACGAAACTAAGTTGTTTTAAACGCAGCGCCACTTAAGCGATCCTAAGCAAATATCCGAACACACAGGTCCGTAAGTTAAGTAAGAGGGGAATGTTAACACGCATACCTCATCACAAACACCCAGTCTCTTCTCAATGCTCTCGCCAATCTTGTCTAAGCCCATAAAAAGTATTATTGTATTATATTCATATATAAAAACTCTCTGACTTAAGCTATTTAAAATACTGTTTTTAAACGATTTTTAATATTAACGCGCACCAACAAATAAACTGAAAATAGCTAAGGCGGCGACAAAACAGCAATTTCCACAATTAATAAGGATAAAACCCGTGCTTTCGCAACTTTTAAACCTTCTTAACAATCGGCGTTTGGTCATGCTAGCAGGGGCCCTTTCGGTCTCAGCTTGCCAGTACTCAGCCAACAGTGAGAAACAGGGCCAGGCTCAGGCGTCAGAATCGCCCCCTGAGTGGGAGAACCCGGCTATTTTCGATCAGGGCTCACTGGCCGATCGGGCCTACTTTGCCACCTTTACCGATGCGCAAAAGGCCAAAACGGGCACCGACCGAGACTCGAGCCTGTACCACTCACTGAACGGGGAATGGCACTTTAATTTTGTCGAAAAGCCCGCGCAGCGCCCTATGGATTTTTACAAGCCCAGTGTTGATGTGTCCGACTGGCCGCTGATTCCCGTGCCGTCAAACTGGCAGCTGGAGGGCTACGATCATCCGATTTTCGTCAACCACGGTTACGCCTTTCCCGTGAACAAACCCTATGCGCCAGAGTACAACCCGGTGGGTTCCTACCGCCGTGACTTTACCGTACCGGAGCAGTGGCAGGACCAGCGGATCATTCTCCATTTTGGTGGTGTTGACTCCGCGTTTTACGTGTGGGTAAACGGAGAAAAACTCGGCTACCGGGAGGATGGCAAACTGCCTGCCGAATTCGATATTACCGATGTTGTTAAGGCGGGGAATAACACTCTGGCGATTGAAGTGTATCGCTGGAGCGACGGAAGCTATCTGGAAGATCAGGACATGTGGCGCATGAGTGGTGTGTTGCGCGATGTGTTTTTACAGGTAGCGCCCAAAACCCAATTGTGGGATTTCCATGCAGACGCATCGCTTAAAAACGACTACCGCGACGGGGAGTTGGCCTTAGAGGTCGAGGTGGCCAATACGCGCACCAAAGCGCAGGATGTCACGCTGAAATCCGCCGTCTATGACGGAGACGAGCTCTTGTGGGAGAAGGACACATCCCTGTCAATTGATGCCGGGCAAACCTCTAACGTCGAGCTCGGCCACGTGTTTCCAAATGTGAGTGCGTGGTCCGCCGAAACCCCCAAGCTGTACGACTTGTGGCTCACACTGAGTCAGCCGGGTGAGGACGACCAAATCGTGCGCCAGCCCATCGGCTTTCGCAGTGTGGCGATTGAAGGCGGGCAGCTTCTGGTCAACGGCAAACCGATTCTCATTAAAGGCGTTAACCGACATGAACATGTGCTGAGCACCGGACATGTAGTCAGTCGCGAAAGCATGCACGAAGATATCGAGCTGATGAAACGTCATAACATCAACACGGTGCGTGCTGCTCATTACCCCAATGATCCATACTGGTATCAGCTGTGTGACAAGTACGGCTTGTACGTTATCGACGAGGCCAATGTGGAAGCTCATGGCTTTGGCTTTGAAGAAGAAGGCAGCCTGGGTAATGATCCGCAATTCAAAGAGGCTCTGCTGGATCGCGTGCGCGGAATGGTCGAGCGCGATAAAAACCATCCCTCTATTATCTCCTGGTCGCTCGGCAACGAAATCGGTCCCGGACCGACCATCTCGGCCGCTTACGAGATGGTTAAAGAGATGGAAGATAACCGGATCGTGCAGTATGAAACGCGCGAACAGTGGTACAAAGAAAAGATGACCGACGCCCTGGGTTGGATGTACGCCGGGATCGAGGAAATCGAAACTCAGTACCTTGGCAAGTATCCCGATAGACCGTTCATCTGGGTTGAGTACGCACACATCATGGGCAACAGTGGCGGCAACCTAAAAGAGCTGTGGGATTTTGTCTACGAACACCCGCAAGTGCAGGGCGGTAGTGTCTGGGATTGGGCCGATCAAGGCCTTTACGGTACCAATGCCGAAGGAAAACAATACCTAGCCTATGGCGGCGACTTGTCGCCGGAAGGAACCCGCAATGCGGGTAACGGCCTTGCCAACGGTCTGGTCAGCTCTGATCGCACCCCATTCCCTATGCTGAAGGAAGTCGAAAAGGTTTATCAGAACATTGCCGTAGAGCAGGTGGATCAGGGTCGCTATCGAGTGGTTAACCGCAACTTCTTTAAGGACTTGAGTTATGTCGAAGGTACGTGGACCTTGCTGGAAAGCGGCACTCAAGTGGCCGAAGGCCAGCTGCCCGCACTGGACACCGCACCGCAAGAGAGCACCGAGCTTGTCGTGGAAAAACTGCAGAACTACGCCATGAGCCCCGATGCCGAGTATGTTGTGAACTTTGCCTTCACCCAGGGTGAGCAAGAAGGTGTTATACCCGCCGGCCACAAAGTCGCGAGCGAACAGTTTGTGTTGCAACAAGCGCCCGCTGCTGAGCCGCTACAGGCGGCGAAAGATTTGACGGTAGAAGAAAGCGATAGCCAAATCACTATTAGCAGCGGCGACGTCGCAATAGTGTTTGATACCGAACAAGGCCGCATGACGAGCTATAGCGTGGCAGGCACCGAGCTGGTTAAAGAGGGGCTTTTGCCAAACTTTTGGCGCGCGCTAACCGATAAGGACTACGGCAACAAGTTAGGCGAAAAAGCCGCATCTTTTTATAAAGATGCGGGCGCGCAAGCCGAGGTCACCGATGTAAGCGTGGAGCGTGATGCAGGGAAGGCCATAGTGCGCTTCCAACTGCACTTCGCGTCGCTGAATAGTGATGGCAGTGTCACTTATCGCGTCGGTGCCGATGGGGCCGTTGCCGTAGACTACCAGGCCGAGCTTTCGCCTGACCTGCCCGAGATGCCACGTTTTGGCCTGAAAATGCAAATGCCGGATGGATTTGATCAGGTCGCCTGGTATGGTCGTGGCCCCTGGGCCAACTATCAGGATCGCAAGTACGGTGCCGATTTAGGTATTTATCACGCCGAGGTGATCGACCTTTATACGCACTACATCCGTCCGCAGGAAAACGGCAATCGCAGTGATACACGATGGCTGGAAATCCGAAACGACCAAGGTGTCGGTTTGAAGATTTTCGGAGACCCTCAATTCGACTTCTCTGCGCATCACAATACAATTGCCGATTTTGACCATCCGATAGATGGCCCCAATCGCCATGCCATTGATATTGTGCCGCGCCCCTTAACTGAAGTGACATTAGATCTGCGTCAGCGCGGCGTCGGTGGGGACAACAGCTGGGGCGCCACGCCCTATGAGCCCTACCGTTTGCTGCCCAGCAAGCAGCAAAACTGGCAGTTGACTCTGCAACTGCAACCCTTGCAGTAAACGCTTACCGGCACGGTCCCCACCGTGCCGGCTTTTCCTCTCTACACTTGCTCAAACTTCTTTATCACCAGAGGAATAGGCAAGAACCCTCCAGAATCGTGCCTATAAAGTATCCATCACAGCCCCCATACTAAACCTGTCGATCACGCTATCCGTTAGAGGTTTTTATGAGTCAGAATATTGAAGGAAAAGTTGTTGTTATTACCGGAGCCAGCAGTGGCCTGGGCGAGGCGACTGCTCGCCACTTGGCTGAGCGCGGCGCCAAACTCGTACTGGGCGCCCGCCGCATGGACCGCATTCAAACCCTGGCAGATGAATTGAGTAAAACCGGTGCCGACGCCGTCGCGGTGCAGACCGATGTTACCCAGCGCGATCAAGTCGAAGCGCTGATCAAAACGGCTTTGAACACCTTTGGCAAAGTGGATGTACTGCTAAACAACGCTGGCATTATGCCTCAGGCACTGCTGGAAAAATTGCAGGTGAGTGAGTGGGATCAGCAGATTGATGTCAACATTAAAGGCGTGCTCTACGGCATTGCCGCCGCCTTACCGCACATGCAAGAGCGTAAATCCGGCCATATTATCAATGTATCCTCGGTAGCCGGGCACAAAGTATTGCCGCCGGGCACCGTTTACTGCGCCACTAAACACGCGGTGCGCGCTATATCCGAAGGCCTGCGGATGGAGATGACGCCCTACAATATCCGCAGCACAATCTTATCGCCCGGCGCGGTAGCCACCGAGTTAAACAACTCCATCACCGACCCGGAAGTTGCTGAAGGCATGAAGGCGTTTTATGAGCAGGTCGCCATTCCCGCCGACTCCTTTGCCCGGGCGGTCGCTTTTGCGCTGGAGCAGCCAGCAGATGTCGACATTAACGAGATTTTATTTCGTCCCACCGCGCAAGAAGTGTAATACCCACCGCCGCTAACGGCGGCGGTAACCGTTTTAATCGCTAATGTGAACAAGGAGGACAGACCATGAAAACATTTACCTCGGCGCTGGTTGCCAGCGTACTGGCCACCACAGCAACCGCATGGGCCGATGAATCCACCCCGTCCATGACCATCACCCGTAACGGCGAACAGGCCTCGGTAGAGGGCCCAGCCAAGGTATTTACCGGTTCGGCGCGCATTGATCCGCTGTTTGACGGTTCGGACCAAGACAAGGGCGCCGCTGTTTATGTCACCTTTGAACCCGGCGCGCGCTCAAACTGGCACACCCACCCCGGCGGCCAGTATCTGATCGTCACCAGCGGCGTTGGCTGGGTGCAACAGGAAAGTGGAGAGGTAGAAACCATTAAACCCGGCGATGTCGTCTGGACACCGCCCGGGGTAAAGCACTGGCACGGCGCCAGTGATTCGGTGGGCATGACGCATATGGCCATTCAATTTTTCGCTGACGGCGAAGTGGTCAATTGGCAGGAAGCGGTGACCGATAAGCAATATCAGCAATAGCCTCAAAGCCAGTGGCTGCCGGGCAGCTACTGGCCGTTTTCAAGAATTCTCGGAGCCTGAGATGTCTACCATAGTGCTTACCATTGGCGCACAGTCGCTGCCCATACAGCTGCTTGAGCGGCCATACACCCAAGCACTAATGGCGCAGCTACCTCTAGCGCTAAGCTGGGAAGATTTTGCCGCAAGCGAAAAAATCGCCTACCTACCCACACCCCTAGACACGCGGCTTGCCCCCGATGGCTGCGATGCCAAAGCCGGCGACTTGGCGTACTACGCTCCCTGGGGAAACCTCGCGCTTTTTTACCAAGACACCGGATACGCCCGTGGGCTTATTCACCTGGGCAAATGCGATGGCGATATCGATAGGTTTTTGACGCTGGATTGGGAGAGGGCGAGTCTAAGTATTTGAGCACCAATGGCAACCGGCGCCGCTCCAGGGCGGCACCCACTTGCTAACTAACCGGCCATTAACAAGCGTCGGCTGCTCAGATTAACTCAGGGCTCGGTAGGTAAAATCAGAGAGCGCGACCTGACCTTCGCCGCTGCAATACAGGGCGACACGTAAACTTAAAAAGCCACCAAACACATTGTGATGAATACCCGATACTTCCATGCGTGTAGGATGAGTGCGCCAGCTTTTGCCGCCATCGTGAGAGTACTGATAAGTCACCACGTGCTTGTCATTAATCAGCCGCACCCGCACCGAGCGCGAAGGGATTTGAACCGCCGCCCAGGGGTGCTCTTCGGCGTATTGATAGTTTTTCACCACGTCTTTAGTAAAGCCTAAGCCCACATAAGCTTTGTGATTGTAAAACAGCAAGATACCGGCTTCCGCGTCGTCTTCGATATCCAGATTCACTTCTACCTGGTAGGCATGGTCGGCGGGAAAACACGTTAACGGAGACGTATCCGCCGGGCCATTGCCGTCGGCTGTTAACAGCAAACGCTTATCGCCGTAGCGGGCTCGCTGTTCGGCGGCCACCTTAGGGCTGTCAAAACTCCACTGAATACCTAGTTTGTTCTCGCTAAAGTCATCCGACAGGGCAAAAGTGCCGGAGTTATAATTCGCGGGCTTTTGCGGCGCCGGCAACGGCTGAGACAAATCCCCGCCCAGGGCTTTAAACCAGCCGTCATCGGTCCATTCAATCGGCTCCATTAGGGTTTGTCGCCCCAAGGTGCGGTAGCCGTTTTCGTAGCCGTGATAGACCATCCACCATTGCTCGCCCGGGCCCTCAACCAGGGTGGCATGGCCGCGCGACCACCAGGGTTCATCCTCTGACAGGGTGCGCACCAACGGGTTGTGGGGGCAGTGCTCCCAGGGGCCGTGAATAGAGCGGGAGCGGGCAGCGATTACCATATGCCCGGTTACGGGGCCCGCCGTACCGCCTACCGCAGTGACCAAATAGTGGTAGCCGTTTCGATAGAGCAACTTGGGCCCCTCGGGGGCAAAATTTTCGGTAATCCAGTGCTCGGGATAACGCCAGGGAGAGTAGGCCGGTTCCAGCTCGCCGTCGGTGGCCAGCCCATCGTCGGTTAAGCGCACTTTACGAATACCGTTGACAAACAAATAACGCTTGCCGTCCTCGCCCACGGCGTGGCCCGGGTCAATGCAGTTGTCCAACTTCATATCCACCGGATCGCTCCAGGGCCCGGCAATATCGTCGGCCCAAATCACGTAAGTACCCCAGCCTTTGCCCGGGGGCAGGGCGGGAATATACACATAGTAGCGATCGCCGTGTTTACACAAATCCAGCGCCCACACGGTGCCGATATTTTGGGTTAAGGCGGCGGTTACCGGCGTCCAGTTGAGTAAATCCTTGGAGTGCCAAATCACAATGCCCGGGTAAGCGTTAAACGACGAAAAGGTCATATAGTAATCATCGCCGTCTTTCAAAATAGTCGGGTCGGGGTGGTCACCGGAGACGATAGGGTTTAAGAACATGCCGTTGCCTAAGTCGGCAACTCGCTGGCCCTCTACTCCGTGGTTGTGCTGAGGCAGTGGCGGAGGGCAAGGCTTGGCTGATGCGCCGGCGGCTAAAGCGGGGGTGGCAGCGCCGGCAAGAGCGGCCTTAAAAAGCGTGCGTCTGGTTGGATTCATGCTAGCGGACTCTCTAAATTGGTTTTTATATATAAAAACCAGATATTAGCATTACGTTAAAGCGACGACCAGCCCCGCCCACCTTTGGAGCCTCAGCCGTTTCTGAGGCTCTAAAGGTCCAGAGTTTGATTGCCAACCTAGAGATTTCTAGAGAAGAATTGTTCGAGCTTCTCCCAAGGAATTAATTGCGTGCGATCGTACAAATCCACGTGACCGGCCCCTTCAACCCAGTAGAGCTCTTTGGGCTCGCCCGCCAAACGGTACGCGTCTTCACTGAACTCCTTAGAGTGCGCCTTATCACCGCTGATAAATAACATAGGACGGGGTGAAATCGTCTCAATATCGTTAAAAGGGTAGAAGTTCATAAACTTGGTATTACTGGAAAACGTCGGATGCGTCGTTAAGTCGCGAGAGCTACTGGCCGGTGTAAATTCACCCCGAGGCGTGCGATAAAAATCAAAAAACTCACGTTGAATCGGATGAGTCTCATGCGTCAATTCATGGACAGTGCCGCTCGTGTATTCGGTTTTACCACCATCAAATTCAACATAGCGCTGCTCCGCCGCCTTGGCGATGATGTCTTTACGTTGCTCGAGCGTTAGAGATTTATTCAGCGCATGACGGTTAGCCGCGCCCATGTTGTACATACTCACGGTAGCTATGGCTTTTAGGCGCGGGTCAATTTTTGCGGCACTAATCGCAAAGCTGCCGCTGCCACAAATCCCGATGACACCTATACGATCACGATCGGTATAATCGCGCGTGCCGAGAAAGTCCACCGCCGCGCTGAACGCCTCTGAATACATATCAGGCGATACAGCGTTGCGCGGATGACCTTCACTCTCGCCCCAAAAAGGTAAATCCAACGAGAGAGTTATAAAGCCCAGTTCTGCCATTTTGGTGGCATAAAGATTAGCGCTTTGCTCTTTTACCGCGCCCATCGGGTGCCCCACAATAATCGCTGGATGCGGCTTACTGCGGTCAGCCGATTTTGGCATAAATAGATTGCCGACAACACGCATCTGGTACTGGTTGTTAAAGCTTACTTTCTCGATGGTAACTTTATCGCTCTGGTAAAAGTTATCTGCTCCTTGTGACATATCGGCCCCCTTTGAGTGAATAGACATTAAAATAAAAAACAAAAATCCAAAAACTTTTTGCATAAAACCTCACAATGTTGAAGCACGCTTGGCTAAGCCGCGCCCTGGGCCAATGATTAACAATGCCGCGACACAAAGCAGCACAGCGGTAAGGAATGTCGCCTGGATTCCCCGAACGTCCAACACCCAACCGCCGAGTGCCGAGCCGGTTAATATCGCCGCCTGAATGGCGGCGACCATCAAGCTGCCAGCAGCCTCGGGAACGTCGTCAAGGTTTTGTGATAGCCACGCCATCCAGGCTACCGACAAGGTGGTATTTAACGCGCCCCAGATGGCCAGCAATACAGCAGTGGGCCCAATACTTGTCCCCAAAAAAATGAGGCCCAAGGTAATCAGGGCCATCCCCAAGGGTAGAAATCGAATCAGCCCGATGGCGTGCCGATGAGCGAGCTTTCCGCTCACCCAAGTACCTACAAAACCGGCTAGCCCCAGGACTAAGAAAAGAGCCGATAAGGCATTAACATCAACTTTGGTTACGGTTTCTAAAAAGGGGCGCAAGTAGGTGAACATGGCGAATGCACCGGCAAAGGTAAAAATGACCGCAGCAATCCCCCTCACAAAGTAACGACGCTTAAAAAGTGATAACAGCGCAGCGACCGACAGAGCATGAGCATTGGGCAAAGAGGGAAGCACTCGCCATTGCCAAATAAAATTAATCACCACGACAGGTACGAGCAGGGCAAATACTCCGCGCCACCCGACAAACGCGCCGAGAAAACTTCCCATAGGCGCAGCAAACGCCGCGGCAAAAGCCTGGCCGGAATACATTATTGCCAGGGCGCGCGAGACCTCATGGGCGGCGACCAAGCGCATGACTACAGATGTAGCCAAAGACCAAAATCCACCGATACAGATGCCCAGCAGAATGCGCGAAAGCATCAAAGCCTCAACGCTGACCGCTACAGTCATCAATACTAATGAAACGAACAGCAGCGTTGTCATACCCAGTAAAACGGATTTTCTATTCCAGCGCCCAGCTAAAGTTGTGACAAACAGACTACTGAAAACAGCGAACAGCCCGCTGATTGCGACGGCCTGACCCACACGCCCTTCACTGACTTGCAAGCTTGTAGCCATGGGGCTAAGCAAGCTCACCGGCATAAACTCTGCGGCAATCAGCAGTGCCACACAAAGGGACATGGAACATACGCCTGCCCAGGGGTGCACCTGTTTCGGTTGTACTTTTAAACTCATTCCATCAGCCTCTACTCCACTGTTAGCGAAGGAGCGTTGCTGCTAACTCGCAGGCTTGCCATATTGGCTGGGCGGGCTTGGCTTAAGGTAGAAAGATCCCCCGGTTTTATTGCCTAATCCTGCAAATACAGGGAAAACTGCTCGACAGCGGATAGGCGACACCCTATGGTTTAAAACACCGCAATTAGGAGAAGATTATGTCCATAGAGGCGCACAGCAATACCGCCACTCTGAGTTCACTTCAGCGTTATCTAGCAACGGACATCGAGCGCCGCACTCGCGATCACGAAGTCGATATAAGCACCGCCATTAAAGGGTTGTCGCTCTTTCGACGAAACACCCCAACGGAGCCGTGCCCCTGCCTGGTAGAGCCCAGTATTGTGTTAGTGGCCGGTGGCGCAAAACAGTTGCTGGTCGGCGATCAAGTCTACGCATACAACGCTGACCACTTCCTGATTACTTCGCTCAACCACCCCGCGAGCTCACAAATACTGCAAGCAAGCCCCGAACATCCCTGCTTGGGCTTGGTGCTTAAACTCAATGTCAGCATAATGACAGAGCTGATGGCGCAGATTCAGCTGCATCCACCGCGTGAGCGTGAACCGGAGGAAAGTGCGGTCATCGGTTCTGTGAGCTCTGGTTTTTTGCAACCGTTCTATCGCTTGTTATGCTTACTCGACGAGCCGAATGCCATTGAGGTAATGGCCCCTCTTATCGAAAGAGAGATTCATTTTCGCTTGCTGCAAAGCGATATCGCCCCCAGGCTTTTACAAATCATTACTGCAGGAAGCCAAAGCCAGCGCATATCTCGGGCTATCGACTGGCTTAAAGCCCACTATAATGAACCACTGCGAGTAGAAGACTTGGCGGCGCATGTGCAAATGAGTAGCTCAAGTCTTCATCATTACTTTCGCAAGCTCACGGCCAAAAGTCCGCTGCAGTATCAAAAGTGGCTGCGCTTAAATGAAGCCAAACGATTGATGGTCAATCAAAATTATGAGGCCGCCCAGGCGGCTTACACAGTAGGTTATGAAAGCCCTTCGCAGTTCAGTCGCGAATACAGTCGCTTATTCGGCGCATCGCCCAAACGCGATGTTCAAAATATGCGTCAAAGTGCGACCAAGACTGTGTCATAAAACGAATTTCAGTAAAAAGAGCAACCGTAACTCAACCGCAAATGTGACGGAGAACCGCAATGATTAGCCTAACAATAAATGGTCAAGCCACCGAGCTTGACGTCCCGGCAGACATGCCGCTGCTGTGGGTTTTGCGCGATATTGTCAAGAAAACCGGCACTCGATTCGGGTGCGGCATGTCTGTGTGCGGCGCCTGCACCGTGCATTTGGATGGCGCTGCGATACGATCCTGCGTAACCCCCGTTTCGGCCGCGGTGGGTAAAAACGTCACCACCATTGAAGCCATGGCTGACGACCCTGTGGGGCAAAAAGTCCAGCGCGCCTGGATGGATGAAGCCGTCGCTCAGTGCGGTTACTGCCAAAGTGGTCAGGTCATGAGCGCGGTTGCCTTGCTCAAGAAAAAACCGAACCCGAACGACCAAGAGATTGATGACGCCATGGCCGGCAACCTTTGTCGCTGTGGAACCTATACCCGCATCCGCAAGGCGATTCACCGCGCCGCCGACGCCTCCACAGCGGCGGTGGATACCTCACTGTTTACGGAGGTAAAAGCATGAGCACCGATCCGCACAACTTACAAATCGCAAACGTCAGTCGTCGCCGGTTTCTCAAAGGTGTCGGCACCGGTGCCGCACTGGTACTCGCGGCGCGCTGGAATTTGGGCTTGGCCGAAGACGGACAGGAAAAACAGTACGGCGCCGAAGGAATGGCTCATGGCTGGGTCGATGATCCCACGGTGTTTATCAGTATCAACACCGACGGTTCTGTCAGCATCGTCAATCATCGGGCCGAAATGGGGCAGGGCATTCGCACTAGCGTAGTCATGGTGATTGCCGACGAAATGGGCGCAGACTGGGACCGCGTAACAGTCCACCAGGCAATTGCCCACGAAGAAAAGTACGGCAACCAAAATACCGACGGCTCACGCTCCATGCGCCACTGGTTTGATCCGCTGCGCCGCTGTGGCGCCGCCGCGCGAACCATGCTTGAGCAAGCCGCGGCAAAACAGTGGCAGGTGGATGTGAGTGAATGCCGCACCGACGTTCACGAGGTGGTACATACCCCCAGCGCTCGCCGCTTAAGCTTTGCCGAGTTGGCCGAAGCCGCCGCTGAGCTTGCGGTTCCACCACGCGAATCACTGCAACTTAAAAAACCCGAACAGTGGCGCTACATTATGCGCGAGCCGGGCAGTTTTAAAAATACAAATCATCAGCAACCACTGGCAATTGATGGACAGGACATTGTTAACGGCCAAGCCATCTACGCCGCCGATACCTTCTTTGACAATATGCTCTACGCCGTTATTGCCCGGCCTCCGGCCTACGGTGCCAAGATCAAATCGGTCGATGATCGAGAGGCAAAAAAAATCCCCGGGGTAGAAAAAATTCTTACTCTTAGCACCGCATCGCAGCCATCGGGTTACGAGCCTTTGGGCGGTGTTGCAGTGCTTGCCAGCAACACCTGGGCGGCCATTCAGGGCCGCAAAGCACTTAACATCGAATGGGATAACACCCCCGCAGGCGCTAATGGCAGCTACAACTCAGTCGCCTACAAAAAACAGCTGCAACAGACCGCCAACCAACCGGGCAAAGCGGTACGCAGCCAGGGTGATATAAAGGCCGCCCTGACCGAGGCGGATAAAACCGTCAGCGCCGAATACTATGCACCTCACATGACCCAGGCGCCCATGGAGCCGCCCGCCGCCATTGCCCGTATCGGTAAAGACAGCGCCGAAGTTTGGACCTCGGTGCAAAACCCCCAGGCCGCGCGCGACGGTGTTGCCAAACGCCTAAACCTAAAACCCGAGCAGGTTACGATTAACTGCACACTACTGGGCGGTGGTTTTGGTCGTAAGGCCAAGCCCGATTATGTTTTTGAAGCGATTGATCTGAGCAAACAATTAGACGGACGCCCAGTGCGCGTGCAGTGGACACGCGAAGACGATATTCAGCACAGCTTCTTTCACACGGTGGCACTGGAACATATGCAAGCCAGCCTGGATAAAAATGGCACCGTCACCGGCTGGTTACACCGCTCGGTGTCGCCGAGCATTATGTCGCTGTTCGCCCCCGATGATGGCCACCAATCGGCCATGGAAGTGGGCCAGGGTATTCGCAATATGCCGTTTCAAATTCCCGCCATACAGCAGGAAACCGGCGAAGCTATGGGGCATATTCGCATCGGCTGGTTTCGCTCGGTCTATAACATTCCCCACGCTTTTGCGATTCAAAGTTTTGTCCACGAGCTGGCCACGGCCGCCGGTAAAGATCACCGCGACTTTTTGCTGCAGTTGTTAGGGCCCGCGCGAAAAATTGATCCGCGCACTCTGGGGGCCACCTGGAACTATGGTGAAAACCCCGATGAATACCCCATTGATGTGGGCCGCTACCGGCAGGTAATTGAGCGAGCGACTCAGGAGGCTGGCTGGGGTAAAGAGATGCCCCCTAACCGTGGTCTGGGTTTGGCCGTGCATCACAGTTTTGTCTCCTATTGCGCCATGGTGGTGGATGTGGAAGTCGACAACAAAGGCAAAGTGATTGTGCACCGGGCCGACATTGCTTTTGACTGTGGGCCGCAAGTAAACCCCGACCGCGTTCGCTCGCAACTTGAGGGCGCCTTCGCCATGGGAGTCGGCATTGCACTGATGACTGAAATAACCGCGCAAGAGGGTGCCATCGCGCAGTCGAACTTTCACGACTATTTAATCCCCAGGTTGACCGATGTTCCCACAGAAATTCACACCCACAATGTCAATAACTCGCTTGATGTTCCTATTGGCGGAGTAGGGGAGCCAGGCCTGCCACCAGTGGCACCGGCGATTTGCAACGCAATTTTTGCCGCAACCGGCACGCGTATTCGCACCTTGCCGATCAAGCAACAGCTCGCCACAAACGCCGGTTAGTTTCGATGCTCGCGCTCGACCGACAAGTTTTAGAGCAAGCTCAGCAGTGGCTGGCCCAGGGCGAAACGATCTGGCTGACGACGGTTATCGCCACCTTTGGCTCCTCGCCGCGCGAGCCGGGCTCCATGATGGTTGCCAAAGCCGATGGCGCCCACTGCGGCTCGCTCTCTGGCGGTTGCGTTGAGGAAAACTTTCTCGACCAACTGAAAGCGGGAGCGTTTACCCAGGCATTTGAAAAGCTTCGCTACGGGGGTACAGATCCCGATGAAAATACCGTGCCGGGGGTAAGCCTGCCCTGCGGTGGATTGCTTGAGGTTTTAATCGAAAAGCTAACCCCTGGCGACGACAACAACCGCCTAATGCAACATTTGGTGGGGGCGCTTCAGGGGCAGACCTGTTTGGTGCGCGAAATTTGCTTGGCCAAACAACAGGCCAACCTTGAGGAGGATAGCGGGCTTGGCCCCAGAGTTGAGGAGCAGGGTGATAACCTACTTGTTCGCGTCGGTCCGGCAGCCCGGTTGATTATTGCCGGGGCGTCGCCGGTATCGGCTTACTGCGCCGAATTTGCTCGGGCGCTGGATTACGAGGTGATCATTTGCGACCCCAGCCCCGAGGCATTGCAGGCTATGCCGCAGCATGGCGTATCCCTTCGCGCAGAGTTGCCGTCCATCACGATCGCGCGCGCGCAAATGTCACACGCCGCTACCGCTATTGTGGCTCTCACCCATGATCCCCGTATCGATGATTTAGCCATGATGGAAGCGGTGAATACCGATGCCTTTTATATTGGAGTGATGGGCTCCAAAATCACATCACAAAACCGCGCAGCCAGATTGATGCGCAGTGGCGGTCTGAACGAGGCGCAAGTAGCGCGCATTCATATGCCCATTGGTTTAGCCCTGGGCAGTAAAACGCCCGCGGAAATTGCCCTGGCGGTGATGGCCGATATTGTCAGATGCCGGCGCCACAAAAAACGAGACGCGCTATAAGTGTCGCACCCATGACAAGCAAACCTAGCTCAAAATCTCCCGGCCAACATTCGAATATAGTGGCGTTGATACTGGCCGCAGGCTACTCCAGGCGTTTCGGAAGCCAAGACAAGCGCGCCGAAACATTCGACGGCAAAACCTTGCTGTGCCATACCATCACTCTGCTGCAGCGTCACTTCGCCGAGGTGCAGGTAGTGATTCGCGCCGAAGACTATACCGAGCGACTGGGCGTACCTCCCGACACCCAAGTAATTCGTGCACAAAAGGCCCATCTGGGCCAGGCGCAATCCATGGCAGAGGGCTTTTGTGCGCTGGTTGATCGTTGTCCGCCAGAAGTGACCAGTGCCGCGGTATTTTTGGGGGATATGCCGTTCATCGGGTTACAAACCCTAAACATGGTATGTGCGGCGGCAGAGGAAAATCGTATTGTCCGGCCGATTTACAAAGCCACGCCGGGCCATCCTGTGGTGTTTGGCCGTCACTTTTGGGAGGACTTATCCGCGCTGAGTGGCGAACGGGCAGGGCTTGGTTTTGTGCAACAAAACCGCCAAAGCTTAGTCAATATCCCAGTTGACGACCCAGGCAGCTGCCGGGATATCAATTGCCCCCAGGACTTCCCTAGTCGCTGAGAGCCCTAATTCATACTGCTACTTACGCAGCTGCCTGCCCCATATTTTCACCGGTAACCCTCTAATCTCACGAAGAACAATGGCGTCGCGTCGCACGACCCAACCCAAACTTTTAAGCAGCAGGCCATATAATCTCAATTTATTATGGTTACTAGTATACAAGTATATTGACACCCGCTAATAGTCCGTGTGACTATCATGGGGTGGCAGTACTAAGTCGCCGGAACCTTCCGGTTTACCCTAATAACCAAGCCGCATTGCTGCCCCAATCGGGCGTGTCGCACCGCGCCAGCGGCTAAACCGACAAAAGGAGGAACTGCCGACAAGTGGCAGTTTGAGATAATAATGAATAAAAACTCATGTTATTCCCGTACTAGTGCTTATCGCACCGCACCGGGTTTCCGCCGGTCTGTTCTGGCAGCCGCAGTTATGGCCTGCTCGTACCCCGCTCTAGCTCAAGACGCCCCAGCGCCTGAGGCCGAAGAGGGAGTTGCGATTGAAGAAATTATGGTTACCGGCCAGCGTCGAGCCCTGGAAAACGCCATTGACCTTAAACGAGACTCGGACACCATCGGCGATTCCATCGTGTTGGATGAAGCCGGCAAAGTGCCGAACACCTCACTACTGGAAATTCTAGAGCGTGCACCCGGTGTGACCATGAACCGTATTCGCGCCGGCAGTGAAGGCTCTCCCGACGGTTTCGCGTTTGAAGGCTCAGGGGTTCAAGTCCGCGGTTTAAACAAGACTAAGACCTTGATCAATGGCCGCGAAGTCTTCTCTGCCAATGGTGGCTCGGGTCTTAGCTGGGCCGATGTCGGTCCCGAGCTGTTGAAATCGGTAACCGTTTATAAAGCCAGTCGCGCTGATTTAATCGAAGGCGGCGTATCTGGCACGGTTAACCTTGAAACTCACATGCCGTTTGACTTTGAAGGCTTCAGTGCAAATGTCGCTCTGTCTGCCGATTACGGTGACTTCGCCGAAGAAGTCACACCCGCGGCATCGGGCATGATCACCAACCGTTTCGACACCGACTTTGGTGAGTTTGGTATTTTACTGGATGCCGCCTATTCAAAAATTGCGTCTCACGATAGCAATATTATTATCCCTCCATACTATGCCACTGAATACAATGGCGAGCGTGTTTATGTGCCCGGTGGTATGCGTCAAACCGAAGATCAATTCGAACGGGTACGCAAAGGCTATTATGGCGCACTGCAATGGGCACCTAACGAGAACTTAGAATTTTTCCACACCACGTTTATCTCTGAGCGCGAAAGTAATCGCGACAGCCAAATTCTGGCCTTGGAACCTGCCACTCCTGTAGGCGTATTTGATGGCGCCGAATTTGACGATGGCGTGTTTGTACGCGGCGGAATTTCCAATACCGGTCTGGATTCGGGTATCGCCGTGGGTATGAACTCCAGCTACACCCCAGGTTTTAGCAGCACAGCCGATCACAGCACCGGGTTTAAGTTTGAGCAGGAAACCTGGGATATCAGTGGTAGCTACCAGTACGTTGAGGCAGAATCAAGCTCGGGCAAATACAGCCTGGGTAGTGCGGCTATTCCGCAAATTATGCGCACCAACATGGACATGTCCGGCGACCGTCCCTGGGCAGAATTTGAAACTCCGCTATCCACCGATCCCGCCGATATCGGCCTGTCACGCATTAACTGGCTTGACACGTCAAACGATGCCGAAGCTCACGCGTTCCAGCTAGACGCCAACTTCGAAATTGGTGATGGCTTTTTCAAAAAGCTCGCTGTGGGTGGTCGTGTCGCCGATCGCGAAGAGTCTGATAACTTCGTCGGCACCTGGTGGTCAGCAACAGGCCGCAACTGGAATGGCGTACCGCGCCCCTACGTAAGCACAGCGCCCGAAGGTGATTTCTACCTGGAGGAGTTCTCTAACTTCTTTAAAGGCGACGAGCAGGCTTTGGGCAGTGTTTGGGTGCCCACCCGTCAAGTAAACTCATCTGAGCAATTTGACCGGGTTTACGACACCTACCTGGCGTGCGGTCCAGACTTGCATTACCAGTGTGCCGACCCGGAAGCCACGACCTATCTGTACAGCACCGAAGACACGCTGCGCAATCGCAACTTTGACCAGCTGCCATCGTTCTACGATACCAACCACAAAACCCAATCCGCCTACGCAATGGTCGGTTTTGCCAATGACAGTAGCTCACCCTGGTTGAACTTTAGCGGCAATATTGGCTTGCGTTGGGTTAACTATGATATAGAAAGTGAAGGCAACTTCACTTATAACGGCGGCGCCGATTACTATGCAAGCCTTGCAGATGCTGAAGCCTCGGTAGAAGCCATGGGTGGCCTGGAAAACGTAATGGCCTGGCAAGAAGAAAATGAAGGGCAGCCCCCGCTTACCATGCAGAGCGTGGGTTACGAGAAACAGCGCCTTGGTAGTTACGAAAACGACTACTTCCTGCCATCGTTCAATATTAAGTTTGAGCCAGTAGAGGGTTGGATTTTCCGCTACGCGCTCACTCGCACTTTAACCCCGCCGCGCTACCCCGATATTCGCGCCCAGGGTACCGCTTCAGTGCAAACTACAGAAAATCCGATTAACGATGAGCTGGCAGCCATTTACCCGGACGATGATGTTTCTATTCCCGCGATTTTTAGCGGTTATACAAACACCACGGGTAATCCAACGCTGGAACCAGAAATTTCGTTAAACCACGATATTTCGGTGGAGTGGTATCCCAATCGCGGCACCACTATGCACTTGTCGTTGTTCCACAAAACCATCGACAACTATATTACCTTTAACAATTTCTCGGTGGGTGCGAGCGAGTTCTTTGTGCCTGACGACTATCCGCAATCCACATTTCTGGATGGTAGTGGCACCGAGTTTCTGGATGGTCCCGTATCCAGCCGCACAAACTTTAACGCCGACGAAGATACCATTATTCAAGGCTTCGAGTTGGGTGGTCGGACGTACTTCGACAGCTTACCGGGATGGCTCAGTGGTTTTGGTGTCAGCGCCAACATGACCTACATCGACAATGATTCGCCCGACGCCTTTGCCCTTGACATCAACGGCGATGAGTTGAGCGTGCCAGTGATCGGCCTGTCGGAGTGGGCTTACTCGACCACGCTGCTGTATGACTATGAAGATTTCAGCGCACGCTTGGCTTGGAACTGGCGTGACCGTTATCTGACCACCACCAACGACTCGGGTACCACCAACGTCTACACCGACACCATGACAGGGGAGGAAATCCAATTCGGTTTGCCGGTTTACGCTGCGGCCTCAGGTCGACTGGACGCGAGCTTCTCTTATCAATTAACCGATGCGATGAACGTTAAGCTGAATATTCAGAATCTAACCAACGAGGACCAGCGTACCGAGATGGAAATTTTGGATGGGCGATATGTTGACCGCGCCGTGTTTGTCACGGACCGTCGCATCAGCCTCCACCTAGGGTTTGACTTTTAACTGAGAAATAGGGACGCTCTTGAGCATAAGAAACAATAAGAGGTAGCAAGATGAGCAAGAGTGTCCTGATCGTCGGGGGGGGAACCGCAGGCTGGATCACAGCGGCCTATATGGCGCGCATGCTGGCGGCCGACACCCCAGGCGGAGTTTCCATCACTTTAGTTGAATCCGATGAGATCGGTATCCTCGGCGTAGGCGAGGGTACCTTTCCCATTATTCGCAAAACCATGGAACGTATTGGCCTGGACGAAAGCGATTTAATCCGCGAGGCAGAGGCGACCTTCAAACAAGGCATTCGTTTTAATAACTGGAAACACAACCCGGCCGACAACCCGGATGACACCTATTTTCATCCATTTCAGGTGTGTTCACAGCACACCGATATGGACTTATTACCCTACTGGCTGCTCGGAGTCGCAGGGGACACCTCCTGGGCCGAAGCCTGTACCGTGCAAGAGCGAGCGGTTAACGCGAGCCTTGCCCCCAAACTTATCACTCACCCCAATTACAAAGCGCCGTTAAATTACGCGTATCATTTCGACGCCGGAAAGCTGGCACAACTGGTGCGTCGCCGCGCTATGGAAATGGGCGTAAAGCGACTGATCGACACCATCGACGCGGTTAAATTAGATGATCAAGGCGCTATCGCATCGGTGCAGGGGCGCTCTCACGGCGAACTCAGTGCCGACTTGTATATCGATTGCACGGGTTTTCGCGCGCGCTTGATTGGCGAAACCTTGGGGTCAGAGTTTACTTCGTATAAAGATCAACTATTTTGCGACCGAGCAGTCGCTATGCAAGTGCCTTACACCCAGCCCGACGCACCCATTCCCTCGTGCACTTACGCCACCGCGAAAGACGCGGGCTGGACCTGGGATATTGGTCTACATGATCGGCGTGGACTGGGCTATGTGTACTCATCGCGCCATTGCAGCGACGACGAGGCGGCCGACACCTTGCGTCGCCATATCGGATCACAGGCCAACGACTTACCTTGCCGCCAACTGTCCTTTGAGGCCGGGTTTCGCAAAATTCAGTGGCACAAAAACTGTGTCGGCATCGGTCTCTCGGTGGGCTTTATCGAACCCTTAGAAGCCACCGGCATTAGCTTCGCCGAAGTGGCCGCGCTAATGCTTTGTAATTTATTCCCCTGGTCCGGTGATACCGAAAGATCGGCCAAGCAGTTTAACGACGCCATGACTAAACGCTTTGAGCACGTTATCGACTTTATTAAATTGCATTATTATTTAAGCCGGCGCGATGACACCGCCTTTTGGCGCGACAATCGCGACCCTGCAACGGCTTCCGACTACCTGAAAGGTAAGCTTGAGCAGTGGCGTCACAGGCCACCGTCATTTTTGGATATCGATGCCAGTCACGATATTTTTGATGAGAACAGCTGGCAATATATTTTGTACGGCATGGACTTTAAAACGGATATTTCCGGTCGATCTGGGGCGTTGCGATTTTACCAGGATGCCAAAAGGGAATTTGAAAGCATTCGCCAGCAAAGCTATAACGCCACCAGCGCGGTGCCCACACATCGCGACCTAATTCGCGAAGTGGTTGCCAATGGGTTTCGCCCCAGTACAGGGATGCGGCAATGATTAACCAAGGCAGTCATGAGCAAAGCAGAGAGTCGGTTAACAAAGTCGTCATTGTCGGAGGTGGAACTTCCGGTTGGATGTGTGCAGCGGCTATTGCGCGGATTTCTCCACCTGACACAGACATAACGTTAGTCGAGTCGGAAGAAATAGGAGTGGTTGGCGTGGGTGAAGCCACTATTCCTACGTTAATTGAGTTTAACGATTTTCTGGGGTTAAAGGAGCCGGATATTCTCCGCGAGTGCCAGGGAACCTTTAAACTGGGGATAGATTTTATCGACTGGTACAAAAAGGGTGATCGCTACTTTCATCCTTTTGGTTTTTACGGTCGCGACACGCCTGAGTTTGCCTTCCATCAACTCTGGCTTCGCCTAAGACACATTACCTCAAAGCAAAATAATACCAACATAACCTCGGCTGCAGATGACATTAATCAGTATAACCTCTGCGCTAGCGCAGCTCTCCTTGGGCGTTTTTCTCCACCCCAGGGTGGGGAAAACGCTATTTTTTCGACCATGCGCTATGCCTATCACTTTGACTCCAGCCTTTACGGAAAAATGTTGCGGCGCTACGCCGAGAAAAGAGGCGTAACACGAGTAGAAGGGCGCATCGAAGAGGTTACCCAGAACAGCAATAACGGCTATATCCAATCGGTCACTTTAAAAAGCGGAGAACAACTTTGCGGTGATTTTTTTATAGACTGTAGTGGTTTTAAGTCTCTGCTTATAGAAGGGGCAATGCAAAGCGATTTTATAGATTGGGCTCACTATCTGCCTTGCGACCGCGCTTTTGCCATACCCTGCACGAATACCGGAGACACAGATCCTTTTACCCGATCAAAGGCAGATAGCGCAGGCTGGCGCTGGACAATCCCTCTGCAAAATAGAACCGGCAATGGCCACGTATACGCCAGTGCATTTGAGAGCGACGACAAAGCACTGAGTAAGCTATTAGATAACCTACCGGGTAAAACGCTTGCCGACCCCTTACCCCTAAAGTTTCGTACTGGACACCGCCGCGATTTTTGGCGCAAAAATTGTGTTGCCATTGGGCTTGCGGGAGGGTTTATCGAGCCGCTGGAATCTACCAGCATTCACCTCGCGCAAATGGGTATACAACGCCTTATCAATCTTTGGCCCGGACGGGGTTTTAATAAAGCCGAAATGGCTCACTACAACCGCGCAATGACCGCAGATTACGAGCGTCTACGTGACTTTATTGTGTTGCATTACAATGCCACCGAGCGCGACGATACCGAATTCTGGCGTTACGTGCGCACTATGGAAATCCCCGATACCCTGGCCGAAAAGCTGGATATATTTCGCGGCAGTGGTCGCGTTATTGCCTCGCCCGAGGATCTTTTTACCCCCCACAGCTGGTTAGCAGTAATGCTGGGGCAGGGCGTATACCCGCATAACTACGAAGCCCCGGTCGATCGTGTGCCAGAAGCTGCGTTGATAGAAAATATGCGTCTTCTTAAAGACGGCGTACAAAAAACCGCCGCAGCACTTCCCAGCCATGATGACTTTATACGTCGCTATTGCGCGGCGCCGTAAATGCCACCAGGAACCTAATTTATGACCCGCCGTCTAGTCCCGCTATTGCTCATCGTATTGACTTGTTGCTTAAGCATTGCCTGTTCAACGGCACAAAAGAGTGAATCGTCCAGGGCGTCATTAGCCTGGGTGGGCAGCTGGTCTACGGCGCCCCAGCTCACCGAACCGCGCAACAACCCTCCAGCGCCCGGGCTTACACAAAACACCTTGCGCCAGATCTTTCGGGTATCGCTAGGCGGCTCTGAATTGCGCATGCGGTTCTCTAACGAGTTTAGCGAAGCACCGGTGACTCTTAAGCAAGTTGCTCTGGCGCGCAGCAAAGGCGGTAGCGCTATCGACTCAGAATCCACAACAATGCTGACCTTTAATGGCAACAGCAGCATTACCATTGAGCCTGGCTCCGCCGTGTACAGCGATGCTGTTAGTTCAGAGGTTAAGCCGCTTTCCCAGCTGGCAGTGACCATTGCATTTGGCCAGGTACCAGAGGGCATTACCGGACACCCGGGGTCACGCACCACTTCTTATATTCTGCCCGGCAACCAAATCAGCCAAACGACAATGCCGGAGTCCGTTACTACCGATCATTGGTATATTGTAAGCGGCCTGGAGGTGAGGGCGCCTGAGCATAGTGCGGCCATCGCGATTATGGGCGACTCCATTACCGACGGTCGCGGCTCTGGCACCAACAAACAAAATCGCTGGCCCGACGAACTCGCCAACCGCCTGCAAAACCATCCCGAGACTCAGCATATCGGGGTATTAAATCAAGGTATCGGCGGCAACTGTGTTACTCGACTTTGCCTAGGGCCCGCGGGATTGGATCGTTTTGCGCGCGATGTACTCAATCAACAAGGTGTTAAATGGCTTATTATTCTGGAAGGCATTAACGATATCGGCGCTAGCGGCAACCCAGAGACCGCAGCAGCCATCATCAAAGGCTACCAGAGCATGATTAAACAAGCTCACGCCGCTGGTATTAAAGTGTACGGTGCGACGCTTACCCCAATCAAAGGCTCCGGTTACGAAAGCCCCGGCAGCCTTAAAGCACTCGAAACCATCAACCGCTGGATCCGAACCACTGAACAACTGGATGGCGTTATCGATTTTCACGCCGCGGTTAGCGACCCCAAACGCCCGGGCCGTCTTAAGCCCGATTACGACAGCGGCGATGGTCTGCACCTAAGTGAAGCCGGTTATCGAGCTATGGCTGAGGCCATAGATCTGTCTTTGTTTGAATAAGTAGCAATAGTAATACAGCGCCTGCTTCCCGACCTGGGTAAAACCATATATGCGCATAATGTATATTATGTTAAATATAGTATTGGTTAGCTTTACTTCTGTATCACACCCCCGAATACGCACCTGCGGGCAGTAAACACCGCCGTACCACGCTCAGGCAGTCCCTTTCGGTGCCTACAGACCAAAAATTAGGATTATCTGGACATAATCCGGTAAAATGCGCGGTTTTCTTATCGTTACAGACTCTCGCCATTTCGAGGTTATTTATGCAAGATCCCGTTGTCAGCATCATTATGGGTTCCCGTTCCGACTGGCCGACTATGCGTTTGGCCGCCGACGTATTAGATGAGCTGGGTGTTGCTTATGAAACCCGCGTGGTTTCAGCGCACCGTACGCCACAGCGCTTATGTGAATTTGCAGAAGAAGCGCCCGGGCGCGGAATTCAGGTGATTATTGCTGGTGCGGGAGGTGCAGCACACCTGCCGGGAATGACCGCCGCGATGACGCATATTCCTGTGGTGGCTGTGCCGGTTTCCAGTCGTCAGTTAAAAGGCTTGGACAGCCTGCTTTCTATTGTGCAGATGCCCAAGGGCGTTGCGGTTGCCACACAGGCTATTGGTGAGGCTGGCGCGGCTAACGCCGGTGTTATGGCGGCGCAAATTCTTGCCCTTAGCGACGCGGAATTAAGCAAACGCTTTATCGAGTGGCGCACCCGTCAGACTGACTCTGTTCCTGTGGAGGTTGAATAATGCATGTTGCCATTCTTGGCTGTGGCCAGCTGGCAAGGATGATGGCCCTGGCGGGTATCCCCATGGGCATGAGCTTCAGCTTTTTATCGGAAAACAATGAAGATACAGCACCGGTAACCGGGTTGGGAAACATAATCGCGGTGGAAGATTACCCCACCGCCGATGCCTTATTTAAGGCCGCAGGCGAGCCAGATGTGGTGACGGTCGAGCGCGAACAGTGTTCCTTAGACCCGTTAAAAAAATTGGCCAAACATTGCAGTGTACACCCGAATCCGACCGCGATTTACCATTGTCAAAACCGCCGCCGCGAAAAACAACTGCTGATTGATTGCGAGGTATCGCACACTCCGTTTGTAAGCGTGGGCGCGGCAGAAGATCTGCAAACAGCGGTAGCTGAGTTAGGTTTTCCGATGGTGTTAAAACACACCGAGCAAGGCTATGACGGCAAAGCCCAGTGGCGTTTGTTCAACGACGAAGATGTAGAGCAATTTATTAAGGACGCGCATTTTGAGCCCCAGTCTGACGGCGCCGTGCCCTATGTGGCTGAGCCGTTTATGAAGTTCGACCGCGAGGTTTCTTTTATTGCTATGCGTGCCACAAACGGCGAAGTGCGCTTTTACCCGGCCACCGAAAATGTGCACGACAATGGCATCTTGTTGCACTCGGTCTCCCCTGCCCCGGATTTATCCAGCGCCCTTACAGAGCAAGGCCAAGCCAGCATCCAACGACTTTTGGAAAAGCTTGATTACGTGGGTGTAATGGCGATGGAATGTTTTGTTACTCAGGACCAACTGTGGGTAAACGAACTGGCGCCGCGTGTTCACAACAGCGGCCACTGGACCATGCACTGCAGTGTGGCCAGTCAGTTTCAGAACCATATGCGTGCGATAGCGGGCTGGCCGCTAGGCTCAACCGAGCTAATGGGTAGTGCAGGCATGTTAAATTTGCTGGGTGTTGAACTGGATCAAAACACGCAAATGGAAGATAAGGTTGCGCTGGACTGGTACAACAAATCAGTACGGCCTGGACGCAAACTGGGTCACTTAGTGCTTACGGATACAAACCCCAATGCCGTAAAAACGCGCTTAAAAACACTTAAAGAAAAAGTTTACCGAAACTAGCGTAGTTTTAAATCAGATATGCCAGCGGTATTTATTGGCTGCTGGTGTATCTTTGCGACGCGCCATTCCACGAAGTCCTTTTTATTAAAATAAAAGCTACTATCGCTGCTGCACCCAGAGTTTAAGTCTCCCAACTTTCAAAAGTGTCATTAGTCGCGGCGATTATCCCAACTCGCTGTCCAAAAATTAAACCTTGTCATTCCCCTGACATAATCGCCCCTCGCTTACTTGCATAACAAGTTCCGTGACTATGTAAAAAAACATCATTTCAAATAGAAGTAGTTCTTATTTATGGTAATGTGAGATGCGGTTTTAGAGCGCACAAACGTGTGTGATCCACCCTCTGGAAAAAGCCGTTAATCGAGACAGCGAATAAAAAGGTAACTGGGATGAAGTACATTATTTCTGTGGCGGCATTGTTGTGGGCCGTCAGCGTGTTTGCACAGGATGCCGCGCGGGTGGTGGTATCTCCTATTACGGCCGACTCGGTGCAGCGCACACTGGCGCTAACCGGCACCACGCGCGCCGCCGAACACGCCGAGCTGTCCAGCCTGAATGAAGGTATAGTCACTGCCCTGCACGCCGAGGCAGGTGATACCGTAAAAAAAGGCGACCTGTTGCTCGAGCTGGATGCCGCCCTCGCTCAAGCCCAAGTTGCCAGCTTGCAAGCCGCCCTCACCCAGCAAGATGTGGTGTTAAAAGAAGCCCAGCGCCGCCTGGATGAAGCCCGTGCGCTCAGCGATAAGCAGTTTGTCGCGCAGACCGAGCTGGCGCAGCGAGAATCTCTGGTAGCCGAGGCAAAAGCTAATCGCGCTCGCGCCCAGGCCGAACTCGATTACCAGCAAGAGCTGGTGGCCCGGCATCAGCTATACGCCCCCTTTAGCGGTGTCATTGCCCAGCGCAACATAGACTTGGGCGAGTGGCTAAACCGGGGGGATCCCGCCTTTGAGCTGGTCAGTAATCAAACTCTGTGGCTGGACATTGCCGTGCCGCAAGAATACGTAAACCGTCTGCAAGATAATGCCAAGGTGAAGGTGCGCTTTGATGCCCACAGTGATACCACCTACGACGCGCAAATACTGGCCAAAATCCCCGTCATCGACAGCCTGAACCGCAGCTTTTTACTCCGCCTTGCCCTGCCCCAAACCGACGAACTGCAAGCGGGGCTGTCAGCGCGAGTCAGCATCCCTCTTAATCACAGCGAGGCCAGCGTGGTCATGATTCCGAGTGACGCGCTATTGCGCCAGCCCGACCGCCGCTACAGCGTATTCGTGGTGGAGCAAAATCGAGCCAAGCGCCAAAGTGTTGAAATTGGCCAACGAGTCAACGGCCATATTGAAATACTCTCGGGCCTTGAGGTTGGCCAATCGGTAGTTACCGAGGGCAACGAGCTGCTACAAGACGGCCAAACCGTTGAAGTGGTCGGCAATACGGGTGAGGTGCGCTAATGCTGGCAGGAGCCGTTAAACACGCCATTTTGGTGGCAGTGGGTGTACTGATCCTGTGTGTACTGGGCACAGTGGCCGCGCTGAAAATTCCGGTGCAGATGATTCCCGATTTGGAAGTGCGCACCATCAGTGTGGTCACCCGCTGGGCGGGCGCCACACCGCAGGATGTGGAAAAAGAAATTCTGATTGAGCAGGAGCGTTACCTGCGCTCAATCCCCGACATGAAGCGCATGTCCAGCTTTGCCGAAACCGGCCAGGCCGAGATTGCCCTGGAATTTCCCTTCGGCGTGGACATTACCGAGGCGCTGATTAACGTCAGCAATGCCCTGTCGCAGGTGCCCAGTTACCCCGAGAATGTCGATCAGCCGGTACTTTACAGCAGCGCGTTTTCCAGCAACGCGTTTATGTACTTCACCTTAAAGCCCCTGCCCGGCAACCCGCGCAACCTGGACGTTGACCTGCTGCGCGATTACGCCGAAGACAACATTCGCCCGCAGATGGAACGGGTGACGGGTGTATCACAAGTGGATGTTAACGGCGGTGCGTTACGTCAGGTGCAAATTCTGGTGGACCCACAAAAACTCGCCAGTCGCGGCGTCAGCTTAACCGATGTGCGCAACGCCATTCGCGCGCGCAACCGCGACAGCTCGGCGGGCGACATTGACAGCGGCAAACGCCGCTACCTAATGCGTATGGTGGGCCGGTTTGAATCCGCCCAGGCGCTGGAGAATCTAGTCATTACGCAGCGCGGGCAAACCAGTATTTTACTTAAGCATGTGGCCGATATTTCACTGGATCACTTTGAGCTTCGCGCCATGACCTACAGCAATGGCGAGCGCTCGTTAACCGTATCGGTGAAACGCGAAAGCGGCGCCAATGTCATGGCCATTAAAGAAGAGATGATGGCCGTGGTCGAGCGCATCAACCGCGACCAACTGGCTGCCAACGGCTTGACTATGTCGCTAATGAGCGACGATGTGCGCTATGTTGAAGGCTCGGTTAAAAACGTTTGGACCAACCTGTTCCTCGGCGCGGTACTGGCCACTTTGGTGATGTTTTGGTTTTTTAAAAGCCCCCGCTCCACCCTGGTGGGCGTTATGGGTATTCCGATTTGTACCATCGCCGCTTTTCTAGGGCTGTTAATGTTTGGCCGCACCGTTAATGTGATCTCCCTAGCGGGGGTGGCCTTTGCCATTGGCATGACAGTGGATAACACCATTGTGGTGCTAGAGAACATAAACCAGGCGCGGCGCCGGGGCCTCAACGCCCTGGACGCGGCCATTACCGGCGTAACCGAAGTCTGGCCTGCGGTGCTCGCCTCTACCCTTACCACGGTACTGGTCTTCGCCCCTATTTTGTTTATTGAGCAAGAAGCCGGACAACTGTATTCGGATATTGCCATCGCTATTTCCGCGGCGATTATCGCCTCCATGCTGGTAGCGATTTGGGTGGTGCCGGCCGCCAGTGCAAATTTAGTGTGCCGCAGCAAAGCCGAGGCCGTGACCTTAACACTCCCCAAATTTATTCCCGCCCTGCTGCAAAAAACCAAGGCGCGCGGCATCATTTTAATCGGCGCGATTTTGCTGTTTTTAGGCGGCAGCTGGCTGCTGATGCCCGAGGCCGAATACCTGCCCGAGGGCGAAGAGCCCAAAGCTTTTTCCATGATGATCGCCCCGCCCGGCTACAACATGTCGCACATGGAAAAAATTGCCGAAGAGCTGCGCCCCTATTTCGATCAGCATTTGCAAAGTGACCCCAGCGCGTTCGAAGCGGGCGAAACAGCCATGCCGCCGCTCAAGTACTACATGCTGTCGGTCCAGGTGGGACGCATTTGGTTTTTGAGCGAGCCGGTGAACCCGGATCATATCGCCGTCATGATGGAGACCATCACCGAAAAATTCCGCGCCTATCCGGGCATGCGCGCCTTCTCATCGCGTGGCTCGATTATTACCAGTAATGACGGCGGCACCCGCGCGGTGGCACTGGACATTAGCGGCACCGAGCAAACCGCCTTGTATCGCGCCGCCGATGCTATTTACCGTTTAGCCAGCGATGTGTTTGACAACCCGCAGGTGGATTCCAACCCGTCATCCTTGACGCTGGATCAGCCGCTGGTCGAATTGCAACCGCGCTGGCAGCGATTGGCCGAAGTGGGTATGGACGCCGATGAACTGGGTTATGTGATTGCCGCGCTCAGTGACGGCGCTTATGTGGACGAGCTGATTATTGACGATGACAAAGTCGATGTCTTTTTATTCTCCGATGCCGGCAACCGCCAGAGCCTGGAACAACTCAGCCAGGCTCCTGTATCCACCAGCGCAGGCTTGCTGCCTTTGTCGGCCCTTGCGGATCTGGTGGAAAAGTCAGACAGCGAAAGCTTGCGCCGGGTTAACGGCCGTCGCACAGTCACCGTTTATATTATTCCCCCGCGCGAGGTAGCACTGGAGCGCGCCGAACAGATGGTGCGCGAGCAATTGCTACCCAAGTTGCGCGACCAGGGGGATTTATTGCCCGGGGTCGATATCCGCATCGGCGGCGCGGCCGACCAGCTGGAACAAACCCGCAATGCGCTTTCGGGTAACTTTTTGGTGGCGCTGGTACTGTCCTACCTGCTGCTGGTGGCCATTTTTAAACACTGGGGTTATCCGCTGTTTATTATGGCGACCGTGCCCTTGGGCATGGCCGGTGGCTTATTGGGTTTGGTAGCGATAAACGGTGTAGGCAGTGCGGTGCAAGCGATGGGGCTGGGCGGATTTCATCAACCCTTCGATATGATTACCATGCTGGGCTTTTTGATTTTGCTGGGCACCGTAGTCAACAACCCCATTTTGATTGTGGACCAAACCCGCCGCAATTTAAGCGAGGCTAGCACATCGGTTTATCAAGCGGTAATGGACGCGCTGGCAACCCGGCTCAAACCGATTGTGATGTCCACCGTTACCACTTTATGCGGCCTGGCGCCGCTGGTACTTTTGCCTGGCGAGGGCGCCGAACTGTATCGCGGTGTGGGAATTATTGTGCTCTGCGGTATCGCGGTTTCAACCCTGATCAGCCTGACGGTATTACCCGCGCTGTTAATCAGTGTGTTAGAGCTAAAACAAAAGCGAGCGAGTTAAGCACAAAATTCAAAAGCAAAAAACCGGGGCGTAAAACGCCCCGGTTTTTTTATGGGTTGTTTACCGGATCATTTTTAACGGTCAACTCAAACGAGCGTGAAAAAGTGGCGCCGTGGCTTAAGCCATCAAACACAGCATCGTCACCGCGAACACCTGCGCGACGCAGATCACGGCAAAAACTTTTTAGTGCCTCGGCGGGCAGCTGATTGCGCATGCGAATCATATTGTTGATGGCGGGATTATCATGGCGCTTTATGGGTGTGTCGCCCCCCTTGCGCTCGGCGCTGCCCGAGTGAATATCCAAGCGCAGCTCAGGTTTCTCGCCCAGATTTAGCTGTGTATTTAGCTGATGTAAAAACTCACCATTATTCCACCAAAGCGCGGGGCTCACCGCGACGATGCGGTTAAAACTTTCATCGCCAAAAAATGCGCTCCAAAGTGCGAACAAACCGCCGTAGGAATGCCCCCACAAGGTTCGCTGCTGCGGATTTAACGGAGCGATGTTCTCCACTCGGGGAATGATGTTCTCTACCAGTAAACGGTAATACTCGGGTGCACGGCCACCCGCGCGCCCCATCGGATCGTCGAGCGGCTCACCCTGTGCGTTGGGCGGGGTGTAATCATAGGTACGCTCGAGCGACGCAAAGCGTTTATTGACGTCGTGCCCCAGCGCAATAATGGCCGGACCACCGGCCGCACGTAACTGTGCCAACAATGGCTCGGTCAACTGCCCCGTTACGGCCGTACCGTCCAGCGCGTATACCGCGGCAAAACCATCGGCGGGAATATCGCCTTGCGGCCAGGCAATACTCACTTGATAGGGCGCGTGACCGGCGGGCCCGGGCAAAGTAAATTGGTGGGTGTGATAGTGCCGGGATCCGGTGACAAAGACGCTGTTTTTCTCAATCCTCTGGCTGGGCTGCGCGCTAATCTGGCTCGAGGTGAAGCCAAGCATTACAAGCACTCCTGATGCGAGCGCTGCACACACGCATCGCCGCCGTTTATTTTTCAATGCCATAAAACCTTCTTAATACACATCACGCCGGTAGCGACCATCGGCCTGCAATTGCTGTAAACGCTCTTCACCTAAAAGGCTTTGCAGTGCGCTGTGAACGCCCTGCCCCATGCCCACCCGGCTGCCGCACACATAAATGCAAGCGTCATTTTGCAGCCACTGCTGCAATAACTCGCCGCGCTGTAGTAAGCGATCTTGCACATACTGCGAGTGCTCGCCGTTGCGGGAATAGACTAAATCGATCTGTTGCAATACGCCCTGCGCTTTTAGCTCGGCACATTCATCGGCGAAAGGTTTATCGCTGTGCGGATCTCGCTCCCCGTACAGTAACCAAACGGGCTCGCCACCGGTGCGGGCACGCTGTTGCCAGTGCGCGCGTAGCCCGGCAATACCAGAACCATTGCCAATTAAAATTAACGGCTGCGCAGGCGGCGGAGTGTGAAACTCTTGATTGTCGAGAACCGATATTTCCAGTTTTTCATCGAGCTGCATATGCTCGGTTAACCAACCAGAAGCCAAGCCCAGCTCGCCCTGCTGATTAACTTGTTGGCGCACCACCAACTGCAGATTTGCACAATCGAAAGCATTGGCAATGGTGTACTGACGCGGCGCCACCTCGGGTAATTCCGCCAACCATTTCTCTGGTGCTATATCAGCCGGTTTATCCGGCAAGGGCCACTGGCGAGTTGCCAGCCACTCGATGGCATTGTAGGTTTTTTCCTGCACCGAGATAACGGCCGTTTCGCTCAGTCCAAGCTGTGCCAACTGCTGCTGACAGGTTCGTTGATTATGTCGGGGAAACACCTCGGCGATATCTCCTGCGCTATAACTCAAGTCCGGTGCACTTGTTAACTGCAAATGGTAAAGCGGCGCACCGGGGCTTTTCGGATTAAGCCGCTTGCGCTTTAGTAGAGACACTGTGTGCCGTTCGGGAATAAGATTATGCTCGGCACTATCGGCGATAAAATTACCACCCATAGAATGTACTAGGCGCTGCACCTGCAATAGTGCGGCTTGCTCCTGTTCGGGCTTACTGGCATCGAGTGTTATACATTGCGCTAAAGGCCGAGCTTCAAGCCGCTCTAGAACGCTATGCACTCGGTAACCATATGCGCAAAAATCTGTGTAGTAAGAATCACCCAGGGCTATAACGGCATACTCGGTACTAGCGAAATTCCACTCAGCGTTTGATTGCTTGGCAAGATTCTTTTCAAAAAGAGCGCCATTATCGGGCGCTTCACCCTCACCGTAGGTGCTGGCGAATATTAGCAGCTGCCGAGTTTGCGAAAGGGTTTGTGGGCTTAATTGATTGACATTTATCAGGCTCGCCCTGCCCTCAAACCCTCGCCAGCACTGCTCGGCCAGTGCGTGAGAGCGGCCACTTTGACTGGCGTAGGCAATCACCAGATTGCCGCTTACCGCTTTGCGCCGCGGGCGCCAGCCATGGCGGTGATAGCAAAACCAGGTGAACAATAAAAACAAAAGCGCCAGCATTGCTGCCAGCGCTATACGTTCTAACTCGCCCATTGATTACAGCGGCAACACTTCTAAGGTGGCAATGTACTTACCACTGCGAGTGGTCGCTGGCGCCTTGGCTTGATCGTCTTCGTACTCGGCCTCTAACCAGTAACGGCCGGCTTTGGGCCAATCCACGCTGACTTTACCGTTGCTATCAGTGGTCAACTTCATGGCTTCTTGTGAGTCGCGATAGCGCATGCCATCGGGAATAATCACAACCGTTACCCCTTCAACTGCGTCACCATCCATAAAGAACTGCAGCTCTACCGGCTCGCCGGTAAACAAGTCATTCGGGTGCACCGACGCTTTCATTTCCAGGCCTTGATTGTTTAATGCCAGTACCGTGTCGGTGGGCTGACCTGCAGTAATAAAGGCTTCCAGCTTGGTTGAAGAGTGACCCACTTTCAGATTTTTGGCCTGCTTGGGCACTTTCTTTTCAAAGTCACCTGGTGCGGGCTTTTCACCGCGGCCGGGCCAAAATTTACGCTCGCCGTCTTCGGTTTCCCAGCTGGCGCGCAAGCCGCTAGAATCCATCAGCACTTTGTAGGTGCCCTGCTCGGTTAAATTTAAATCGAAAGTGGTGCGGTGCTTACCTTCACTCACGTTTAGCATTTCACCGCTGGAGCCATCGGGCTTAACCACTGTCAAGAAATGCGCTTTTAAAGGAAAGTGATTAAAATAAAAGATATCGTTGGATACTGCAGCGTCTACAGTGACCCAAGGGTCGTCGCCAGACAATACGGTCGCGGCGGGCAACACCCAAAAACGGTGCGCCTCAGCGGCCATGGGCAGCGCCAAGGCCATTAAAATAGCCAGTGATTTTTTAAATTTCATAACCAACTCCTGTGGTTTATTAGGGGTTAAAAGTAACGGTAAGTTTGCCCAGTTCAGTTTCGCCTTGCGCGGTTAAGGTTTGTGCTTTTTTAACCGGCCACGCAAAATCAACGTTTAATAATTCGCGCCCGCCCACTTCGCGAGATGCCTCGACATAAAGCTGATACTCACCGGCCTCCAAATCATCCGCCAAGTGACTTAAATCTACCTGGTAAGCGCCGGGCTTACGTGTCGGCCCGGTAACACCATCAATCGGCATCTCTAACGAGCGGCCGCTGCGACGCCACCACAAGCGCATATCTTTAAGCCACTTTTCGCCTTCGCCGTTGTCATCAATCTGATACCAGACAGCGCCATTGGTTACCGCCTTACTGTTTTTATCTTGTATCCAAATAGCGACATAGGGACGGTGATATTCCGCTACGTCCATTTCTGGAATTTCCACATCCACAGTCAATTCGGCAGCCACCAACGGTGCGCACGCACCGGCAAGCGCGAGGGGAAAAAATCGTTTTGCTAAGGTCATGGGTTTACTGCGTCCTTTTGTCATTTAATGAACAAACAAAATAATAATAATCAGCGGTGCCAACACCCCAAAGACCACTGCGGGCCAGGTACCGGGGCGGGTTTTCTGCAGGCGAATGAGCAACCACAGGCCAGTGATTGAAAACAAAACACAAGCTACAGCAAATACATCGATAAACCAGCTCCAGGCAGTGCCGGTATTGCGACCTTTGTGCAGATCATTGAGATAAGCGATGACACCACGGGTGGTTTTTTCATATATGGCTTCGCCGCTGGTCAAATCGATGCTCATCCAGGCATCGCCACCTGGCCTGGGCAGCGGCACGTAAATTTCGTCTTCGTACCACTCTGCCTCCACAGAGCTATTGATATAAATACCCATAGCGCGCCGAATCTCTAAACGCAGTTCTCGGGGCAAGGGGCCGCTCTCGCCTTCTGGCAGTTGCAGGTGTTGCAATACAGCGCCATCCAGGCTGGCGTCTAGACTAAGGGTCGATTTCTGCGCGGGTATTTGATGGGCGTGATTGAGCGTAATGCCGGTAACAGCAAACAACAACATCCCCACCAGACAAATGGCTGAGCTTACCCAATGCCACTGCCGCAGGCTTCCAAAACGCAAATTAACCCCCAAACCAATCACTTGATACGCCGCCAGATGCCCTATCAAAGAGCCCTACGATCTCGATAATGATTCTCATTTTATTGACAGATGGCAGTCACCGCAATCTTTTTACACTGTAAAGTCGGAACAACAGAAACAACCGAACAAATAGTATTGATAACCGTTATCATTTGTGTAAGCATGAGTTCATGCGCTACTGTTGAATCACAGCAGTACAGCTTGGTCTCATAACGCACGAGCAATGGCAGTCAACCCAGAAATGCCGGAGGAAACCATGAGTCATACTCGCATTGAAAAAGACAGTATGGGCGAGTTGGATGTGCCCTTGGACGCCCTTTATGGCGCCCAAACCCAGCGCGCGGTCAATAATTTCCCGGTGAGTGGCCAGAGCATGCCAGAGGCGTTTATTCGCGCCCTGCTGCTTATCAAAGCGTCGGCAGCCAAGGCGAATGCCGAGCTGGATACTCTGGACGCTGAAATCGCCGAGGCTATTGTCAACGCCGCCGACAAGCTGCAAAAAGACCCGGCGCTGTGCCACCACTTTCCGGTGGATGTATTTCAAACTGGCTCGGGTACCAGCACTAATATGAATGCCAACGAGGTGCTCGCCACCCTGGCCAGTAAAAGTTGCGGCCAGAGCGTCAGCCCCAACGACCATGTTAACTGCGGCCAAAGCAGTAACGATGTCATCCCCACCGCGATACACGTTAGCGCCTCACTGCTGGTGGCGCAGAATCTTCTTCCCGCGATGGAGCATCTGGCGCAAAGCTGTCGCGACAAAGCCCAAAGTGTTGACCAATACGTCAAAACCGGCCGCACCCACTTAATGGACGCTATGCCAGTGCGCCTAAGCCAGCCAATCAACGCCTGGGCCGGGTTAATTGAGCAACACATAGGCAATATCAAAGCCCTGCAAGCGCAGCTGCAAAGTCTGGCTCAAGGCGGCACCGCTGTCGGTACCGGTGTCAATGCGCACGAGCAATTTGCCGCCACCTTTTGCAACAAGCTCAATGCCTTAACCGGCCTAACCTTTACTCCCGCCGCCGATTTTTTTACTCATATCAGCAGCCAGGACACCGCCGTTGCCCTATCGGGCCAACTAAAGGCGAGCGCAGTCAGCCTGATTAAAATTGCAAACGATTTACGCTGGATGAACTCCGGCCCTTTAGCGGGGTTAAGTGAAATTGAACTGGAAGCCCTGCAACCTGGGTCGTCCATTATGCCCGGCAAAGTTAATCCGGTAATTCCCGAGGCCGCCGTGATGGCGGGCTATCAGGTTATCGGTAATGACACCGCCATCACCCTGGGCGGCCAATCTGGCAATTTTGAGCTGAACGTCAGCCTGCCACTGGTGGCACACAATCTGATTCAGAGTATCACTCTAATCAGCAACGCCAGCCGGTTATTGGCCGACAAAGCCATCAAAACCTTTAAGGTGAATGAACAGAGCCTGCAAGCGTCTGTCGCCCGCAATCCTATTTTGGTTACTGCACTCAACCCGATTGTCGGCTATTTAAAAGCCGCGGAAATTGCCAAAGCCGCCTACGCCAGCGGCCGCCCGGTCATTGATGTCGCCGCCGAAATGACGGATATCAGTGAAGATGAATTAAAACAATTGCTCGACCCGAGAAAACTGACCCAGTAGGTGACTCACTATGGAAAAAACCACTACAGCGCCCGCTGCCTCACAGGCATACTGGCAACAACCTATGGATGCCGGCATGCTCGGCTGTCGCCTGCAAACCAAAGCGCGCAAACACTTGCAGGCGCAGCAGTGGGGGCTGGCGGTTAAAGACTATGCCACCGCACTGGAAGTGGCCGACACCATGCTGCAAGATCCGATAACCCAAAAGTTCGCGATCGAGCGCTACCTGCGTGCCGCGCTGGAGCTGACTTACGCCATGCGTAAATACAAGCCGCACACAGATCTAAGCGAGTTAATTGAAACCGTAAAACAGCGCTTGCAACCATTGTTTGCACCACTACCCGCCGAGGTGGTTATAGCGCCGTTAATTGACGTAGCTTTCTCCCCCATAAACGATGTCGACGACTGGATTAATATGTTGTTTAGCTACGAAACATCTGGCCAGAGTGCCCCCCACTAAAATGGCAACAAAACAGTCGATGCAACGTAAAATGGAAACGCTGCTGCAGCGCGTGACAGATTTGCAGGTGGATGTATTCCACCAACACAACAAACACAAAGAGCAACAGGTTTTTAAATTAAAACACCGAGCCGCGCATTTAGGTACGCAACTGGCGCTGCGGCAAATTACCGGGAAAATTTGATATGCCTTTTTCACTGCAAAAGATTGCGACCCTGAACACCCAACTGCGAGATTCCAGCCCGGGAGACATTATTGCCTGGGCTTGTGAGCAAAAACTAAAAACTGTGTGCACCACCAACTTCGGTCCCCACGAAGCGGCTGTTCTGCAGTTGGTTAGCCAGCACGGGAAAAACACGCCCATAATTTGCGTAGATCACGGCTACAACACCAAAACCACTTATCAAATTGCCGAGGAACTCACCCAGCGTTTTCAACTTAACGTGGATTATTTTACCCCTAAAATTACCAGCGCTCGCCGGCAAGCGGTACTGGGTGGCTTTCCCGATTTGGATGACGAGGTGGCCCACAAACAGTTTACCCAGGAAGTAAAGCTTGAGCCTTTCGCCCGCGCCTTTGCCCAGTATAAGCCGGACATATGGATTACCGGCATTCGCAAAGATCAAACCGAACATCGCGCCAACTTGGATATCCTTAGTCTGGATAATCAGCACCAGTGTTTAAAAGTTGCTCCTTTTTTTCACTGGGGCAAAGAAAAAGTAGAAAACTATATGCGCGAGCATGATCTACCCATAGTCGTGGATTATTTTGATCCCACCAAGGTGTTAGATAATCGCGAATGCGGCTTGCAGCTCGGCTAACCCGCCCATTAATAGCAGGCGTTTACGTAAAACAGCCCCCTTCATCAATTACACAACTTATCAAGCACTCGCCTCGGCGCCTGCTTGATAAGAATTATCATTAGAATTACGATAACCCCCCTTTATAACAAGCCCCACAGCAACGAGGCCTAGCTATGCGCGCCGTAAAAACTATATCCACTCTCGCTTTTTTATCTCTTACCAGCCTGCCTGCCCTGGCGCACTGGTCGCTGGCTCCAGAGCAATCCAGCCTGCATTTTGTCACCGTTAAAAACGATGTAATTGCCGAGACCAACCAATTCGAAAATTTTTCGGCCAGCGTGACTGACGAAGGCAAAATTGAAGTGAGCATTGACCTTGCCAGCGTCAATACCTTGATTGAGTTGCGCGACCAACGCCTGCGCGACATTCTGTTCACTACCGAGCAATTCCCCCAGGCGACCTTAAGCGCGGAGCTTGGCGCCGACTATCTGCAAGAGTTGTCACTCAATAAGCCACAAAACCTCGATGTAGAGCTCGAGATAAACCTGCACGGCCAAACCAAAGCCCTGCCCGCACACCTAACCGTTACCAAGCTGGACGATGAAACTCTGTTGGTCGCCACCCGCGCCCCGGTTTTGGTAAATGCCAAAGACTTTGCCTTACTCGAAGGTATACAGCAGTTGCAAACCATAGCCGGCCTGAACAGTATTGAATCGGTTGTGCCGGTAACCGGCGTATGGACCTTTAAGCTGGGCCATTAAGCCCGGCAAAAAGCACACTGCCAACGATCTCCGCAGCGGATGCCGGGCTGTGGAGATTATAAAACTTGAAACCCAATTATAATTTACAAAAGTTTAACTCCCCCCACGCAACGAGAAATCACGTAAAAGCTATTTATATTCAGAAGCTTAAGATAACTATTAAAAGCGAAATCTATCTAACCACCAGCCCCCACATCTCATTGATAATTATTTTCATTTTTATTATTCTACACGCCTTACCCGCTAGCCCCTCTTAGGCAGCAAGGTTTACAGCAACTGGTCCACGGTAAATGGTCCACAGTAATAACGGAGCTCAATATGGCTGATATTACCGAAGCCAATGTCGGTTTGATTTTTGGTACTGATACCGGCAACACCGAAGAGATCGGTGAAAAAATAACCACTGCCCTGGCCGCTCACGGCGTTATCGTTGAGATGATCAACGTAACTGACACCTCACCTGAGGAGATTGAAGGCTTCGACTTCATTATTATGGGGATTCCCACCTGGGATTTCGGCGGCATTCAGGAAGATTGGGAAGAGTTTGAAGAGCAGATTCTGGCCACCAAACTGGCGGGTAAAACCGTTGCTCTATACGGCTTAGGCGATCAGCGCGGGTACGGTTTTTACTTTTTGGACGCCGTGGGTTGGCTCAACGAGCGAGTGCTCAAGGCTGGCGCCCAGGTGATTGGTCACTGGCCCACCAAGGGTTATGACTTTGACGAGTCTTTGGCTCTTACCCAAGATCGCACTCACTTTGTCGGCCTGGGCATCGACGAAGATCAACAATTTGAATTGACCGACGAGCGTGTAGAAACCTGGGTAAATCAAATAGTTGCAGAATACGCCAGTGCCAACGCCGCATAGCCACAAAAAACCTTTTCTCTGCGCTCGGCATAAAACTCTGGCGCAGCAGAATCCGGCACGCTGCCGAGCGCTGGTAAAGCGCTTGCACAGTGAAGGCCGCCAGGCGCTGCACACGGCGCAGTACCGTAAAGCCATTCCCTACTTGGGCGCAGCGTTTGAAAGCGCCGAAATTCTGCTGCAGCAAGAGACAGTCGCTCACAGCGATATTGACCGCTATCTAAAGCTGTCGCTCGAACTCATTTACGCCTGTCGCAAGTCCGACTACCCTATTCATACCCCTGAATTAGTCGAGCTGGTTAAACGCCAACTCGAACCTCACTACTCATTGCGTCACACGCAAAAGCTTCTCACACCACTGCTGGACGTCGCCTTTACGCCGATGGCCGCTGTCGATGAATGGGTGCAAACAATGCTCGCTCTGGATGAGCGCCAACAACACCCCCTGCATTAACTACCCACTGCACGCTAACGAAAATTGTTATCGTCTGCATTCAAGGTTAAGATACGACCTCAAATAGAGGTCAACCCATGCCCAAATCAGCACGACTTTTTAGCTCCCCCAAGCTGCGCCTTCTGGCCTGTCTCTTGGGCGCCCTGATTGCCGCCACACTGATTACCGCCGGAGCGGGAATCTATTTGCCCATGAATGAGATTGACCGGATCGGTGTACCAATTCTGCTCTTCCCGGTCACCTGGACACTGCTGTTTCTGTATGCCGCCATGGTGAAAAAGCTCTGGCACGCCTGGCTGCTTTTTATTCTATTAAGCTTGGTTCACGTCGGGCTTATCTATCAACACCTGGCCGGATAAACCATGCAAAGAGATACCACCAAAAAATTCTATATCGTGCACAGCTGGGTGGGCGTTGTCACCGGCATTTTGCTGTTTATTGTTGCTTTTACCGGGGCATTGTCCGTGTTTGGGCACCCGGAGTTAAAAATCTGGTCGCACCCGGAAATACGCGGCGACATCGAGCACGACTTTACCAGTATCGATTACTTACTGCGCCAACACGTAAAGCAGGTAGATCCGTCGTACCTGGAGCATGTGCGTATCACCCTGCCCGGCGACAGCAGCGCCACCAAACTTTACTTTGGCTTTGAAAAAGAAATTGAAACACCCAGCGGTGGCCATGAACATCGGGTACAGGTATTCAGTCATCACCCGCAAACCCTCGACCTGGAAGACACTTTCGAGGGAAGCAGCGCCGAGTGGTTTGCCCAGTTTCCCGGTGACATGGCCAGGTTTATGACCACCTTCCATGCTGACTTACACCTGGGCAATCCCATTGGTTTGGTGCTAACTGGCTTACTCGGCTTGACCCTGTTCGCCTCGGTAGTAACCGGGGTGCTTATTCACCGCAAAATTCTCAAAGACTTATTCAGTTTTCGCCCCTTTCGCAGTTTGCGCCTGCTGTTTACCGACACCCATAAAGTACTGGGCGTATGGGGATTGCTGTTCCACGGGGTGATCGGTTTTACCGGCGCGTTTTTGGGTTTAGTACTGGTATTGTTGGTGCCGGCGGCGGCTTTTGTCAGCTTTGCCGGCGATCAAGAAAAGCTGGTGGAAACTTTTTTACCGGAAACCCAGCCCGCACTCACAGGGTTGCCTGCCGAGCCGCAGGTGGGCCAGGTGCTGACAGAATTTTCCCGCCAGCATCCGCAACTTATCATTCGCGATTCAACCGTTTATGGCTGGGGCGACAGTGGCGCGGTGATAGCAATCAGCACTGCAGGCGGCAATACGTTATCAGCGTTTGTTACCCACGAGCTAAACGCGGTAACCGGTGAGCCATTAGCCCAGTACAGCACCTTTGGTCGCCATCAAAGCGTTACCGGCACACTGCTGGACGCGATGTACCCACTGCACTTTGGTGACTTCGGCGGCCTGTTGGTGAAAGTTATTTGGGGGCTGCTGGGAGTGGGCACCGCTCTGGTAGCAGTAACCGGCATGATGATTTGGATAGAAAGGCGGGCCTACGGCCCCGAAGGCAGTTTATCGGTTGCCGCCTATCAACGTATCAGCCGCTTTACCGCAGGCGCGTGTATGGGGTTAGTGGTAGCAAGTCTGGCGCTGTTTTATGGCCAATTGCTCCTCTCAGTGGCCCCCACCCATATGAACTACTGGCTGGGAGTAATCTTTTTTACCAGTTGGCTTGCGGTGTTGCTTTACGCACTGGTGCGCGGCAACTCTTATAAGAGCATTAAACAATTATTTGGCCTTTGCGGTTTACTGGCGCTGGGCATTCCGGTACTTAACGGCATTGTCACCGGCGACGCCCTGCCCCTAGCTTTAATGAATGGTAAAACCGTCACAGCCTGCGTGGACATCACTCTAGTGGCGGTCGGGCTGCTGTGTCTTTGGACGGCGCGCAAACTCCCAGCCAGCCGTCCCGTAAGCGGTCGTTTCGACCGCCCCTCAAACGTGGCCGGCGAGCGCTATCAATGGGAGGAAGCCCAATGAGTGGTCTGTTAATTATTGTCTCGCTGGTAGCGAGTTTGGCCGTGGTATTGCTTTGGCACCGGGGGCGAGCACCAGCCAGGGTACCCCGACCGGCTTTGAATCTTATTGCCCTAGCTGCCTTGGCAATCAGCATTTGCGCCCTGGTACCAGGCTTTGGTTGGGCGCGGGCGATTTTTATTGCACTCGGTGCAGTGTCCGCCTTCGGTTGCGCTTATGTAATTGTCAGAGGTCTGACGAACTCTGAGCATTGAGCCAACCCCAGTCACAAAAACGGCGCCCTAAGGCGCCGTTTTTGTTAAATACCGCCACTTAATTAAAAACGATAATCCAGAGTCACACCAAACTGACGCGGCGCACCCAGGGTAACCGAGGGCGGCTGGCTTACACTTGCCAACTCCACATACTCTTCATCAAACAGATTGGTGACAGTGGCGTACACCGCCAGCTGATCCCACTCGTAGCCAAGCTTTGCGTTGACCAAGGTGCGCTGATCATTTTTTGGGTCAAAACCTTCGTCACCCTCGCTTAAACCATTTGCGTAAGGATTAACTGCAACGATAGAGCTGTCGGCATAATTGGCATTTATGCTGGCAAACAGACCACTTGGCGAGTGATAACTGGCACCAATATTTGCGGTCCACTCGGGCGCGCGAGGAAAAGCCCGGCCAGACAAGTCATAGGTCGCTGTAGGCTGCACAATGGTAAATTCGTCAAACTCGGTTCGCGAATAACCCAAGCCACCAAACACCTGCAGCGTGTCGGTCGCGATGTAATTAAGCTCCAGCTCAAAACCCTCTACGGTAGAGCTGCCGGCGTTTTGAGTTTCCGTGTCGTAGGCGTTGCCTGACAACTGCACCGCTATTTGCTGATCTTGCCAATCAATGTAAAACAGGTTGGCGTTGGCCGTCAGGGCACCGTCTAACCAGGCCGTACGCAAAGCCAGCTCATAGTTGTCGGTAAACTCCGGCTGGTAGGTAAAAATAGAACCCTGCGCGACATTGGTGCCTACGCCACCAGAGCGGTAACCCTCCTGGTAGGTGAAACTCAGGCTGACATCGTCGCTAAAACGATAGGTGGTCCCGAGCTTTGGTAACCACTCATCGAAGCTGGCATCTGCGGGTGGCTCTGTTCCAGAAGCATCGTCAACCATTTGATACAACTGCGCGTTAATACCGGTAATCAACATGGCCAGCTGCGCATTGGCAGCGTAGTCAGCCGGATTGGGCAGTAAGTCTTCGTTGTCGATGGTGTACAGAGTATCGCTGGCGTTGCGCTGCTCTTCTTTATCCCAGCGCAGCCCACCAAAGATGTCCCAGTTTTCGGTTACGCGGAAGGTTAAGTCGGTGAATACAGCTTGGGTTTCCACCCCCTGTTCCAGCTTTGAGTAGGTGCCCAGGCGCACCGGATCGATGGGCGCGTAGAGCGACAGCACCATATCAGCGGTGGCCTGATCCAGACCAATACCGCCGTATTCTGGCGGGGTGACCAATAACGTGGGCAGGCCGGTTTCCTGCAGCGTTAAGCTACGCTGACCACTGGCTTCATCCACTACGTCCAGGTCTGAATAATAGGCACCCACCACACCGCTTAAGCGATCAAACTCCATCACCAGACGGAACTCCTGACTCAGGGTTTCATCAATGCGATCATCAATCAGAATGGACAGCGGCTCGGAGCTGGCGTCGCCATCCCACTCATAGCCGTACTTGGAGTCCGAGTAGCTGGTAATCGACATCAACTGCAACTGTTCGCTAAAGCTGTAATCCAGTTTTAAGGTGGTGATGTCGGCATCGTTCTTCTCGAAGGTAGGGTCGTTAAAGGTTACGATACGATGGTCAAAATCGCTGCCATCTGGGTTGGGCTCGGTCCAGCGCACCCCGTACTCGGTCTCAGTGCGCGAGAAGCTTAGCAACGCTGAGAAATCTTCTATTGGCTCGAACAACAACTTACCCCGGTAGGTATTGTTGTTGTTAAAGTCCGGATGATCACCCCGGGTAGTATTGTCGTTAATACCGTCAAAGTCATACTGCTCGGCACTGATACGAAATGCCAACACATCGTCAATTAAGGCGCCGGCACCGGCAAAGGCCAGTTGCTGTTTACCATATTCGCCCGCCCCCAAACGCAATTTTCCCTCCCATTCATAGGTCGGGTCCTGGGTGTTCACAATAACCGCACCGGCGAGCGCATTGCGCCCCTGCAGGGTCGATTGGGGACCACGCAACACCTCTACCTGAGAAACATCCCAGGTTAAAAAGCCGCCTTTTTGGATCGCACGATACGGCAGTGGCGCTCCGTCAACGTAAACACTGGCCAGATAACTATTACCGCCGCCGGACACGTTAAAGGCATCAATACCGCGAATGCTGAAACCACTGCCCAGAATACCGTGCACATTGGGCACCCGATCGAGCAACCCGTAAAAGCTGTCGATCTGCTGGTCATCCATAAACTCCTCGGTCAGAACCGCCACACTGGCGGCGGTATCTTGTACCGAGCGCTCGATTTTCTGCCCTGTAACCACCAACTCTTCCGCTCTGGGCGGCTGATTATCGCTTTGTGCCTGCGCACCTAATGCTGCAATCAGGCAGCTCAAGCCAAATGTCGCTTTGCGACCGACGTGTTTTACTAGCATGTTTCCCCCAAGTGACTCGCAACAATTAATGATATTTATTATCACATGCATTACAATCCGCAACAATATTGAAAGCCTGCATCCACCCCAACTTAAGGAGAAGCAATGGGTATAGTGGTCAAGCGTCGTTCAAGACAGCGCTATTCAAAAGAGTTTAAGGCGCATACCCTGGCTCTGATTGACGAGGGCATGTCACCGGCCGAAGTCGCCCGCCAACAGGGTATTCGCGAAGCCAATATCTACCGCTGGCGCCGCGAGCAGGAAACCTCTAACAGTGGCGAACTACAACAAGCGCAACAAGAAATTGCCCGCCTGCAGCAGGATAATGCCCGCCTTCGCCAGGCCTTAAAAAACGCCCAAGATGCGCTGCAAACGCGCAGACATCACTAGCGCGCACCAAGACTAGGCAAAGTCAGGCAAGACGGACTCCGCACCGGCCAGGGCTCAGGCCGTATTTGTCATACAGGAACAATATTCTTTTTCTATACTGAAGCTCGGCACGGCTGATGCTTGAAACTCGACAGGCGGTCAGGCCTGAAAGGTGAGCACCGACGCCCTCAGAGGTAAATAGGGAAGGTTTATGAAGCGGCAAAACGATACACTGGAGCGTATTTACCAGGAAATCAAACAGGTTATTCTCCAGCGCCAACATCCGGTTACCGGTTTACTCCCCGCCAGCACGGCGATTACCACCCACGGCAATTACACCGACGCCTGGGTGCGGGACAATGTCTACTCCATTATCTGCGTTTGGGCGCTGGCAAATGCCATGGGGCGCGCCGGGCAAAGCAACCGCCAGGATTTATTAAACCAAGCCTGCATAAAGTTAATGCGCGGACTACTGCAGTCAATGATGCGCCAGGCCGACAAGGTGGAAAAGTTTAAGCACACCCTGGACCCGATCGATTCGCTACATGCAAAATACGAAACTGCCAGTGGTTTACCCGTAGTGGCCGACGACGCCTGGGGCCATTTACAGATAGACGCCACCTCCATTTATCTTTTGCTGCTAGCACAGATGTCCGCCTCGGGGCTGCGCATCGTGTGCACCGGTAGCGAAGTGGACTTTGTGCAGAACCTGGTTTATTACATCTCCAGCGCCTATCGCACACCCGACTTCGGTATCTGGGAGCGGGGCAACAAAATCAATAACGGCCTGACGGAAATTAACGCAAGCTCTGTGGGCATGGCTAAAGCGGCCATGCAGGCGCTCGACGGCCTTAATTTATTTGGTCCCAACGCCACGCGCCGCGCGGTCATTCACGTGATCCCCGATGCGGTATCCCTGGCACGGAACACTCTGGGTGCCCTGCTGCCGCGCGAGTCTCTGTCCAAAGAAGTGGACAGTGCACTGCTCTCGGTGATTGGCTTTCCGGCTTTTGCCGTGGGCCGCCAAGAGTTACTAACCAAAACCCGCGATACGATTTTATCCAAGCTCGGCGGCAACTACGGCTGCAAACGTTTTTTGTGGGACGGCCATCAGACCGCTATTGAAGAGAGCTCACGCCTGTATTACGAACACTCGGAGCTGGCGACCTTTGAACACATTGAGTCAGAATGGCCACTGTTTTACTGCTTTTTGTACCTCAACGCATTGTTTGACGAGCTGGACACTACCGCCAATCATTACCGGCGCAAAATTGAATCATTGATGGTTCGTAAAGATGGCATAGGGCTAATTCCCGAGCTGTATTACTTACCGCAAGAATCGATCGCGGCGGAAAAGAAAAACCCCCGCTCTCAGGCGCGCCAGCCCAACGAAAACATTCCCCTAGTCTGGGCGCAAAGTCTTTATTACACAGGGCTCCTGTTGGATGAAGGTTATATCACCACCACCGATCTCGATCCGCTGCATATTCGCCGACGCTCAACACGCTTTTCCCAGGCGCAAATGGCCTTGGTGGTATTAGCAGAGAACGAAGCCGTAAAAACCACCTTGTCGCAAAACGGGGTTATTGCCGAATCTTTAGAAGACATAAAACCCATTAACGTATTGAGCGCACCGCATTTAATGGAAGCGTTCACCCGTGTAGGCGCCAACGAATCGCTCGGCTTGAGCGGGCGCCCTCGCCGGCGACTGCAAAGCCTGGCCACCTCTCACACCTACCGGATTAACGGCAAAGTCTGTCTGTGTTTATCCTGGCTGCAAAGTGAAGCTTTCGATTACCGACTTTACGATGCCGAGTTCCTCAGCGAGCTACTCATTACCGAGGTATCGCATATTCGCAAACACTGGACCGACGCCGAAGTGGCCGTGTTTACGCTCAAGGTGAATGCCAGCATCTGCCAAATTCCCAATGCGGCGGTATTCTTTCAAACCCTGAAAGACCTGCAATTGCGCAATACCCACGAGCATGTGGGCAATGCTTCGGCGAGCTTAGCGGTGCGGGCCTCGCGGGTAACAAAACTAACGCTACCGGACTTTGATTTAGAGCCGCTGAAAAGTACGCAAAGCAAACCATCGGATTCGCTGCGCATTGAGCGCAGCCGACTCGCACCCCGCTTTGCCCAATTGCAACAGCTCGCTTGCGACGAGAGCCGCGCCGCACAATTGCGCCTGGGCTTTGCCGAGTTGATAGGCGAAGCACCATTATCAGAGGATGCGGGCGACGGCCTGACGCTCATTGACGTGCTAGAGGATATTTATCAGTACGCGCGCCACACCAATCGATGGGCCCTGTGCCGCCTGTGCTTTGCCTATCTTGATCACGGCCACCAGGATCTGGCCGACAGCCTGACGCTGTTAGCGGCGCGGCACTTAAAAATAGCCGTGGGCGAAACCGCCGAGGCCGAACTAATGATTAACTCCGGCTTAAGTAACCAGGAGATTCTCGACGGCCTGGACGCCGTCTTTAACGACCCCCTGGAGCGCTCACTGGCCCAGGAAGTTATTATTGCTGTGGGCGCTCTGCTGCGTACTCAGCCCTATCTGTTCGAGGGCTTGCGTTCAATCCAGCTGCATAACTTTATGATGCTCTGCTCCCACTTTGATAAGTGCGGGAGTGAGGCGCCGATTGAATGGCTGGCCAGCCAGCCGCCGGTGTATTTGTACAAGCGCTTGCGCCGCGTATTCGACTCGCAGCGCAAAGTCTTCTCTCAGGGCGTGGAGCACAGTTTTGCCCATGGCGCCGAACAGCCCGCGCTGCTAAGCGGCAGCGACGCCATTAACGCTCACGCCGTAGATGCCGACTGGTTTGAGTGGCGTCTGGCGCGTGGGTTTATTACCCGCTTTGACGATAAATTTCTCAGTGCTATCTGGCAAAGTCTGGCCTGCGCCAAAACCCTGGTGATTGGCGATAGCAGCAGCGACGGTAAAATCGATTGCGAGCTGGTGCGCAGCTCAATGACCCCGGGAGAAGAAAGCTTTGCCCAACTGATCGACCAGCTCACCCAGCCACTGCACCCGAGCTATTACAAAAGCGCTGTGGTGGAATCTCTGCAGGCATTCACTCTTTACTGCCAGCGCCACCCGAGCGCCTACTTTGAACAGCCACTGGTGTTCAGCCGTTTATTGGAAGAGGCGGCGCGCCAGTGGGCCGATGAGAGCAACCAAAGCCCTCCCAGCGGCCGCTATCTCGACCTACTGATTCAGCAATCGCCGGCGGTGCTACAAAATGCGGTACTGACTGTGCTGGCCAGCTACGCCACGGAGGTGAGCGGGGAGCACATTACCGAGCTGTAATCACGGCTGCGCGGTTTACCTCCGAGCCTGAGTTATCGGTATACTGCGCAGCCGTCCCGTTCAAGTGCGTAAAATCAATGAGTTTGCCCCAGCCCCAAGTTACACCCATTCCCTATCTTGCCGATTCATCGGCCTATCTCAACTGCCTGCGTTATCACCCCCTGCCTATTTGGCTGGACAGTTGCCACCCATATACCCAACAGGGGCGCTACGATATTCTGGCCGCCGCGCCCAGCCTGGAGCTGATAACTCGGGGGAATCAGACTCTGGTGCGTCAACAGCTGCGCGACAATCACAGCGAAGAATACCTAAGTGCAGCAGACCCCTTTTCTTTGCTCGACACCCACATGCCCGCACCCTGCGAGGCGGCAGTATACGACGGTGAAGTACTGCCCTTTTGTGGTGGCGCGCTGGGATATTTGAGCTATGACCTAGGCCGCAGGTTGGAAGCCATTCCCAGTATCGCCGAGGCCGATTCTACGCTTGCCGATATGCATATGGGCATTTATCAGTGGGCACTGGTGATTGATCATAAGCGTCGAACAGCCGCCCTTGTCGCCCAGCCGGGGGTAGATACCACATCGATAATGGCACTTATTTCGCCTTTACCTGACTTAAAGTCAATTCTAGAAAAGAGCGGAAACTCCTTTAAAATCAATAATTTTGAGAACTGTATTAACAAAGAAGATTATATTGAAAAATTCGATATCATTCAGAAGCATATCCTTGAGGGTGACACCTACCAAATAAACTATGCGCAGCGGTTTTGTGCCCCCTACGGCGGCGACCCATACCTCGGCTACTTAAAGCTGCGCCAAACATCACCGGCACCTTTTGCCGGGTTTATGGGCCTTGGCGACAACGCCATTCTCAGCCTTTCGCCGGAGCGATTTATCGCCTGCAGAAACCGCGTGGCCACCACATCTCCCATCAAAGGCACAGCCGCACGCCACGCTGATCCCAGCCAGGATGCCCAAAGCGCGGCGACACTGAGTAAAAGCGAGAAGGATCAGGCAGAGAACTTGATGATCGTGGACCTGCTGCGCAACGATTTGAGCCGCTGCTGCCGCCAGGTCGAGGTACCCAAGCTGTTTGAGCTGCAAAGCTTTGCCAATGTGCACCATTTGGTCAGCACCATTACAGGCGTACTGAAGCCGGAAAAATCAGCCATTGATTTGCTGCGCGCCGCTTTTCCCGGCGGCTCCATTACAGGCGCGCCCAAGGTCCGGGCCATGGAGATTATTGAAACGCTGGAAAGCCACAGGCGCGGCCCCTACTGCGGCAGCCTCAGCTACATCAGTGCCTGCGGCTCTATGGACAGCAATATTGCCATTCGTACCATCAGCTGCGACCAGGGACGTCTGCTGTGCTGGGGAGGTGGCGGAATCGTTGCCGATTCCACCTGTGAGTCCGAATATCAGGAGAGCATCACCAAGGTGGCGCTGCTGATTCGAACTCTAGAAGAGAACTTTTTACACCAGCCTGCTACCGATCAATAGTAACAAGCCGCCAATCACCACCCATTTGGCGGTGTAATAAAACGTGCGGTTTTTGCTTTTGATGGATTTGAGAAACTTCTGGTAGCCCAGTAACCCCTGCCCCAGCTTGTTGCCAATACCCGAATGGGATGAGTCCACGTTATCAATCATAAACAGGCTGTTAAAGAAGCGGCCAAAATACCAATAGCCCTTTTGCACAAAGCCAAGCTTGAGCGGGCGGTCGATATCCGTCATCAAGATCACCCGCGGGGTGTCGGTTTCGTTATAGGCGCTGTGCAGGTAGGTTTCATCGAAAATAATCGAGTCGCCATCGCGCCAGGGGTAGTGAAAGTCATCAATCTGCAAGCCGCATTTTTCACTGTTGGGCGTGCTTAATCCTAGGGAGTAGCGCAGCGTGTAAGCGAAGGGATCGTGATGTTGGTTAAGTTTTTTACCCGGGTTCAGCACCGCAAATAACGCCAAATTCAAATACGGAACCTGATCCAGCAGCTCCATAGTCTTAGGCGCCAGCTCGCGCGCTGAGGGAATCTCGTGATCGTAGAGCTTGAGGTAAAAACTGGTCCAGCGGTTGTCTTTATAAAAGCTACTGGCAGGTAAATCATCTTTTGCGGTAATTTTACCGCCTTGATACAAAGCCAGGGCTTCGTCGCGAATGGTTTCCCAATTCTCTTCAATCACCTGCAACTCGGGGAAATGCTCTTTGGAGACCCTGGGGGTGGTGGGCACCTTGCTCAACCCGTAGGCGGGCAAATTGAAGGGCACCATAAAGGTCGAGAAGTCAGTCATTTGTCGGCTGAGCGGAAAAGTCACCCGGTTGCGGGTGCGAACGAAGGCTATGCAGCCAATGTATATTGCAATACAGGTAAGGATGACTCCCATAGCCTGACAACCTCTTGATTACTCACATCGTATCTGGGCGCGTATGATACGCAAAAGCGGCGGCCTGACCAAGCGTTACTCGGCCTCCAGTATCTCCTGGCGCTCGCGCTCGTAGTCTTCATAATCGCGAGATACTCTTTCACGGCACTCGGCTTGAGTACTGATAGGCTCCTGATCACAGCGCCAGCGCTGATCATTCTGCACATTGTCGTACACCGCTTTATTGCTGCAGGCCGCCAGGGCCAGAACTAAAAAGACTGTCGCGTATTTACTCACCTTCGTACTCCAGTAGGTTATGAACCTGTATCTGCCGAGCCTGTAGCTCTGCTACACCGCCCAACCCAGGCAGCGAAATCACAAACGCGGCGGCGACAGTTTTTGCTCCGAGCCGCGCCAGTAAATCTGCCGCCGCCAACACCGTGCCACCGGTGGCAATCAAATCATCGACAATTAATACCCTCTCACCGGGCTGCACTGCATCGGCGTGAATATTCAAAGAATCCTGACCATATTCCAGTTGATAAGTCTGACTTATCACCTCGCGAGGCAACTTACCGGGCTTACGGGCCATCACCATGCCCGCCCCCAACGAAAGCGCAACCGCGCCACCAAAGGCAAAGCCGCGCGCCTCAATCGCCACCACCTTATCGATTGCGGCATCGGCAAACGGCTCTGCCAACTGCTCACATGCGAGGGCGAAAGCCAGAGGATCTTCCAACAGTGAGGTAATATCGCGAAACTGCACGCCGATGCGGGGGAAATCAGGAATAGTGGTAACAGCTCGTTTCAGCGTATCCATAGCATAATCCAAGCGAGTTAGAGAGATGAAATTTCAGCACGAAATGTGAATGCAACAATAAAAAAGGCGAGGTATTTACCTCGCCTTTTTACAGCTAGCCAGCCCAAGCTGGGTAGCGGAACTCGCCATACTTACAGTACGACGATGTTCTCGGCCTGTGGGCCTTTTTGGCCTTGAGTTACGGTGAACTCAACTTTTTGGCCTTCGGCCAGGGTTTTGAAACCAGAGCCAACAATAGCGCTGAAATGAGCGAAAACGTCTGGACCAGACTCTTGCTCGATAAAACCAAAACCTTTTGCTTCGTTAAACCACTTAACAGTGCCAGTTACAGTAGACATAGTCTATTCCTTTTCAATCAATGAGTAAGCCTTAATAGGCGATTGGTGCTAAAAGTGTTGCTATTACTTATGACTGAAAGACCAGAACTGTAGAAACTACTGTTACTAGGGTTGGGCATAAATATAGGACATACTTTCAAGCGTATCTGAGTATATACCCCTGTAAACCCAAGTCAACACACCTAGAGGGGAAAATTTGAGCAGTTTTTATCGCTTTATCAAGGTCAGCGCAATGCCGCCTAAAATAACCAAACTGGCGATAATAAACTGCAAGCTCAAGCTCTCTCCAAGCCACAAAATGCCGCCCAACGCAGCCCAAACAGGCACACTCAATTGCACCGCTGCGGCCTGAGCTACGCTCAGACTTGGCAGCACTGCGTACCACAGCGCGTAACCAAGCGCCGATGCGCCCGCACCGGAAAATACCGCAAGTGCAAAACCGTACCAGCTCCACTGTGAATCAAGCAAGACAAACGGCAGTAGAATTACACACAGGACCGCAGCGCGAAAAAAGCTGTGTGCGGTAAGTTGCAGCGCCAGACCTCCCCTCCGTCCCAGCAAAGTAAATACGCCCCAGGCCAGGCCTGCACCGGCCATTAACACAAACCCCAGCACCGATGGACGCGCTGCCGCCGGCAACAGCAATCCAGCAAGACCAGCAAACGCCAACAAAGCCCCCAGCAACTCCGTGCTAGACACTTTAACCCCGCGCCACAACGCGTAACCGAGTAAAGTTAGCTGAACAGCTGCAAATAGAATCAACGCCCCCTCTGCAGCGCCCAGACTCACGTAAGCCAGGGAAAACAGCAGCGCGTAAGTAAACAATGATAATGCCGCCCAGGAAGCTGGCGTGGGAGGTGCCTGACTGGAGGGACGCCGGCGCAAGCTCACCAGCAACCAGAGCATGAGCGCGCCGCTAATGATTCGCACCAGAGTAAAGCTGACGGCGTCGATTGCCTGCGTTGCCAGCGCCAATCGGCACAACAAAGAGTTACCCGCAAAGGCGAGCATGGTCAGCAGCACAAGCCCAAGGCGATTTGCAAAAGGGGAATAGGATATCAAAGAAAAACCTTAAGTAGCTTACGAAAGATACTGCTCAACATCGACATTATCGAGCTGCGATTGCAGCAAAAACTGCTGCGCGTACTGCAAATACGCCCCGCTTTTTAGCAGCAGGTGGAAAATCTCTTTATCGACATGACCTTTGTCAGCCATTTTCGCCAAAATCGCTATCGCCTCGCTCAAGGTTTTGGCTTTTTTATACGGGCGATCACCGGCAGTGAGCGCCTCAAAAATATCAGCAACCACCAAAATTCGATCCGGAATCGATAAATCTTTTGCACTCAGGCCGCGCGGATACCCACCGCCATCCATCGACTCATGGTGGGTGGAGGCATAGCGCGGTACATTGGCCAACTCGGGAGGAAAAGGCAAGCCGTCAAGCATCTTGATCGTGGCGATAATATGTTCGTTAATTTTAAAGCGATCTTCAGCCGTCAATGTGCCGTAACGAATGGACAAATTGTAGATCTCACCCCGATTATAAAGGTGCTCGGGCGGGGTCATGGTAATACCCAGATGAGCCGGGTAATCCGGGCGCCGCTCGCGCTGAATTATATGTTCGGGCTTGTCTGCCAGCAAGGGCTCTACCGCAGGCAATGGCGCAACATCTCCCTGTAAGCGCCCCTCCTCTACCGGGGAAAGCCCTAAACGATCATTGAAATAGCGCCGCCAGGTAAGCTGGCTTAATTCGGTCAGCTTTTCACTGACACCCTCAGCCGTGGATTCACTGCCCTGATTAAGGGATGCGACAAAAGAAAAATCTTCCTGTAGCTTTTTCTGCTTTCTTGCCAACACCAACTCAAGCTCGGCCTCTTTCTCAGGGTACTGCTCTCGCTGCTCAAGAAATTCTATATAAGCGTCGCGCCACAGGACTTCAAAACGCATACGTATTTCATGAATACGGTTGTAAATAGTTTCTAGCTTGGTGCCCTTATCAACAATATGCTCAGGCGTGGTAATTTTGCCGCAATCGTGTAACCAGGCAGCAATACGAAATTCACGCCACTGGGTATCATTAAAGCGAAACCCGGCGAATGGCGGGTCTTCAGATTCATGGGCGGCTCGCGCCAGCATCAGACCTATTTCGGGAACACGCTCACAGTGCTCGCCGGTATACGGCGATTTCTCGTCAATTGCGTTGGCAATAATCTGGATAAACGAATCCAACAGGTCTTTCTGTTGTTGCTCATGCTGGCGAATTGATTGCGCCATTTCCACCATCGAACCCGATAGCGAGTCCAGCTCTTTGACTTTACTCGGGAATGGCTCAATATTTTGGTATTGTCTGAGCCTGACTTGATCGCTACGCTGGCGTAACGCCTCTATTGGCCGCACCAGAGGGGTCGAACTAAACCATGCTAAGGGCAACAATAATAGCAACACGGCGGCAGTGATCAACACTGAGTACTGCAGCTGGCGATGACTTTCACCGAGCACCGCCTCGGCAGGTGTGAGCACCGCAATATAACCGCCCACCTCATCCAATGGCAGAATATTATCGACATAGAGAAACTTATCTTTGCCGTCTAAGCGAACTCGACGCAACTGCCCCTGCAAACTTTCATTGCGCGCCGCTTCTAAGAACTCCCGATAAGGCACCACCGCTAAATGCCCCACCCCCGGGCGCACCGACGGATCCAGCCACTTATCATGAAGCAGCTGACGATCCTGCGGGGCAATGTTGTCCAACGCCATGTTCAGCAGTGGTATCAACTCCTCGTACTCGGGCCGTACCTGTAAATGCAGATTATCAGGTAATATCCCCTGGGCGGGATAAAAAGCGTCTCCGACAACGACATCGTCAAAAAAGTAGTCCCGGCTGACCGATTGTAAAACCGCCGTAAAATCTATGGCCGCATCAGCAAAACCATCTGCCACAACTTGCAACGACTCCAAAGGTGTGGCCACCTCAACGATCTTTACGCCGAAAGCGGTACGCTGTAATTTTTTTACCGGCCCCCAACCCTCGACAACAGCCACCGACTTGCCTTTAAGCCCCTGCAAACTGCTTATCGGTGCCGCGCCACGCGCCACAGCAATACTGAAAGGCAATTGCAGTAGCGGTTGTGTCAGAGGACCGCGCCCTAAGGCCTGTTCACTCGCAATGACCGACTGCAACAGGTCTAACTCACCGCCATTGAATTTTGCAATGAGTTCCGGCCAACGATAACCATTTATGTGCTCAATCTCCAAACCAAGACTAGCCGCCAGAATATGCATTAAATCCACCAAATAACCCTGTGGCTGCCCGGCAACAGTATAATCCAGGGGTGGCCAGTCGGTATCGTTGGAAACTCGCAAAGTACCAAGACTTTGGACATAACGGCGCTGGGCATCGTTTAATACTAGCGGCGGAGTCACAAATTGTTGTTTGGAGGGTTCGGGAAGGTGATTGCTAGCGATAAGATGCCCTGTCCGATTGAACACATAAATTTTTGATTTATCGTCCACTTGGTGGTCGAGCAAATAGTTGGAAAAAGATTGCAGGGTCACATCCAATGCCACCACCACATTATTGCCGGGTACACGAATAGAGAAGGTTTTGCCTGTCACTTGGTTGAACTGAAATAAGTAGGGCGGCGAAGAGGCAACCTCGCCCTCCCGCGCTACTGCATACCAGGGGCGCTCGCGAACATCGTAACGGCTCGGCTCGCTGTGAACATCACGTAGACGGAAGTTTTCGTCGTAAAAATAGAGAGTGCGGGTACGACCATTCTCTGTCTCTCTTACCGTGTTTACCACCCATCTGTCATCAGGCCCGGCCTTTAAGCGAATGCGTATACCAGGGCTGCTCTCAAGGTTGACCAGACCGTAGAAATCACCGTTATCAAACCCGAGATAGACGCTGTAAAACACCGGGTTATTATTCATCACCTCGGCAAACACATCCCGGGTGGCGGTGCTGTGGTTGACCGAGTTTACTAATTCGGGAAAACGAGCGAGCACCTGGGCAATTTGAATGCCCCGCGACTCGATTGATTGGACGAAAGAGCCGATATTCTGAGCGGAAGTCTGATAGCTTTTGATGGCTGCATTCTGCGCCATTTGCCGTGAGAAGTAGTATTGCAATGAAATCGCCACAAGGGCTGTTACAGCCATGGTGAACACCACCAGAGCGACTGTCATCGCACGTATCGATATCCGCTTATCGGTAAGCTGAGACTGTAAGTCCAAGGCCAACTCCATCTGCCTGTTTTTTCAACACTATATACCGCTTAATTTACTGTGGAAAGACGGAGACTAAGGCAGGACGGGGCTAAGCGCTAAGTTTTAGCGGGGAAAGTCGGGCACCCCACAGAAGAGTGCCCCGCAGGAATTAAAGCGACAGCTTGCGATTGCTCGCCTTAATAAACTCTTGTTTTAGCTCTTCGTAATTATGCGCCGCGGGAAACTGAGGGAACTCATCGATCACATTCTGCGGCGCGTGAAACAGGATACCGGCATCCGCTTCGCCCAGCATGGTAGTGTCATTATAGGAGTCGCCGGCGGCAATAATACGGTAGTACAAGGTTTTCAGAGCCAGTACCGATTGACGCTTAGGATCTTTTTGGCGCAGGTGATAATTGATGACCCGACCATTCACATCTGTTTCGAGACGGTGACAAAACAGGGTGGGAAAACCGAGCTGGCGCATCAAAGGCTGCGAAAACTCATAAAAGGTATCCGACAGAATAATCACCTGAAAGCGTTCGCGCAGCCAATCAACGAATTCAACGGCCCCTTCCAAAGGCTCAAGCGTTGCGATTACCTCTTGAATTTCATGCAACCCGAGGTTATTTTCTTCGAGGATTTTCAGACGCTGACGCATTAACACGTCATAGTCAGGGATATCCCGGGTGGTCGCCTTCAACTCTTCGATACCGGTTTTTTCAGCGAATTTAATCCAAATTTCAGGCACTAAGACGCCTTCCAAGTCTAAGCAAGCGAGTTCCACAGCCTTCTCCCCCTCATTGTGAGCTTGATAAAAGTCCGCGAATCTACCCTGCCCGGCGCGCAAATGCAATCGGGAGCATGGCCGGCGAACCCGATCCTAGGGATAAAACCCGGTTATATGATAATACCTCACAGCTATTGGGCAGATGAGCCGCGCTTTGCTATGCTTCGCGCAAAATCTGAGCCTGGCCTAGACCAGATAACCGTGATGCAGGAACTCTTATAATGACTGATACGATTGCTACCCTAGATTTGGAGCGAGAATTAGCGACTCAAAGCCCGCACCGCATTATGCGCTACGCGCTTGAGAACTACGAGAATATTGCCATCTCTTTCAGCGGTGCTGAAGATGTCGCGCTGGTGGATATGGCCAGCCGTATTCGCCCAGATGTACAGGTATTCTGCCTCGATACCGGGCGCCTGCACGCGGAGACTTATCAGTTTATCGAACAGGTGCGCAAGCACTATGGTATTAACATCGACATTCTCTCTCCCGACGGCGACGCAGTACGCAAATTGGTCAGCGAGAAAGGCCTGTTTAGTTTTTATGAAGACACACACAAAGAGTGCTGCGGTATTCGTAAAATTGCCCCCTTACGCAAAAAGCTATTGGAAGTCGACGCCTGGATTACCGGCCAACGCAAAGATCAAAGCCCGGGCACCCGCTCCGACATTCCGGTGATTCAGGACGATCAAGCCTTCGCGCGCGAGGGCGAAAGCTTGACTAAATTTAATCCCCTGGCTAACTGGAGCTCAGAGGAAGTTTGGGCCTATATTCGCGCCTATGAGGTGCCCTACAACCCGCTGCACGACCGCGGTTTTATCTCTATTGGCTGCGAGCCATGCACTAAACCTGTAGGCCCCGGGCAGCACGAACGCGAAGGACGCTGGTGGTGGGAAGAAGCCACTAAGAAAGAGTGCGGTTTGCACGCCAGCAATATTGGATAATATTTAACTCACAACGGCGAGCCGGTATGAAAATTACCCTGGTGAAGAAGATACTGCGCAGCGGCTCTGCCTGCCGCAAATGCATTGAGGTGCAAAATAAGCTGGAGGAATCGGGCCAGCTAGATCGCATCGATCAGATTCTGGAGGCGCGCGAAGACGACCCGCAAAGCCCAGGTATGCTGTTAGCGCAACAGTATGAAGTCGACCGAGCCCCCTTTTTTATCGTGGAAGAAGAAGGCAAGCCGGCCCGGGTTTATACCGTCTATATGAAATTTGTGGCGGAAGTGCTAGAAGCCTGATCCGGGGCAGCTAACCCCGGTACCACCCAGACCGCAATAGCCGCCGGGGTTTTTCGCCAAATATTGCTGGTGATAAGTTTCAGCGTAATAAAATTCGGGCGCCGGCAGTATCTCCGTGGTTATTTCACCATACCCGCGAGCACTGAGCTCCTTTTGGTAAACTGCCCGGCTGGCTTCGGCCTGAGCACGCTGATCTTCCTCTGGCACATACAATCCAGAACGGTATTGGGTGCCTCTGTCATTCCCCTGTCGCATTCCCTGAGTTGGATCGTGAGATTGCCAAAACAGCTGTAACAACCGAGCCAAAGAAACATCAGCAGGCCGATACACGACTAGAACCACCTCATTGTGGCCGGTTAGGCCACTGCACACTTCTTCGTAAGTGGGGTTGGGCGTATGTCCTGCGGCATAACCAACGGCGGTGGTATAGACTCCAGGCTCCTGCCAAAAACAACGCTCCGCGCCCCAGAAACATCCCATGCCCGCAATAAACCAAGCGCAATCTTCGGGAAACGGCGGTTTAATCGAATTACCCTTGACCCAATGGCTGGATTCCACCACAAGAGGCTCAGTGCGCCCCGGCAATGCCTGCTCTTTAGTGGGCATCTGCGATTTATCTTGGCCGAAAAGCATGTTTTAACCTCCGCTTGGTTAATAGGGGAAATGAATTGGCAGTATCAGCGTATTTTCACTACCACCCTACCCTGGCCCTGACCCCGCAACATAGCCGCCAGATAATCAGGGACTTGAGCCAAAGAAATCTCGCGCGCCAGACTGTCTCTGAGTTCTAGTGTCAGGGGTACCTCGGCCAAAGTGCGCCACAGGCTTTGCTTATAAGCCAGAGGTTGTTCGGCCGAGTCGACCCCGAGCATGGACACCCCCCGTAAAATAAAAGGGTAGACGCTGGCAGAGAACTCGGGAGACAAAGCCAGACCACAACTGGCAATGGCCCCCTCACGCTCCGTGGCTTTAAGCATGTTGAGGAGAACTTCGCCACCTAAAGTATCCAAACCATAGCGCCACTGAGGCTTTAATAGCGCCTTGCTGTTTGCCTCTGTCCACTCACTAGCTGGTAGGCATTCGCTGGCACCGAGCCGCTGCAACAGCGGGTACAAATGGCGTTTGCCGGTTAACGCGACTACCTCAAAGCCAGCGTGCCGAGCCAGAACAGTAGCTAGGCTGCCCACCGCACCAGAGGCACCACTAATCACAAATTTTTCACCATCAGCATGGGGGGTCAGGCGCTGCAGCTTATCCAGCGCCTGCGCCACCGTTAGCCCCGGGGTGCCAAACAGCATGGCATCGAATAGCGTTAGCGACTCGGGACACTCACACACCCAATTGTCGGGTGCGCTGCACACCTCAGCCAAGCCGCCCGAGGTATTCATGCCAAAATCATAACCACTGACCAATACCCGCTGTCCGGGGCTAAAGCGCCCGCTTGGGTCGTGCCGCACTACACCAGCAGCATCGATACCTGGGGTATGGGGAAAGTTGCGACTAACGCCTGGATTACCTGCCGCACTCAAGGCATCTTTATAATTGAGGCCAGAGTAATGCACATCAATAAGCACACCACTGCCTTCTAGGCTCGACTCGGGGATACTCTCAAGCGAACAACTGAACTCGGCCTGATCGCCTCGCCTGATGCGTACTGCCTGAAAGGTAGTCATTGAACCTCCTAAAACCAGCGCGACGGTTGTAAACGGGAAACCCAGCGCAGCGCCAGCTTATCAATGCTCGCCTCTGCGGCCAGGCCGAGCTTTTCGGGCAAAGACTTTTTGTGAGCATATTCAATTTCAAAAATATCGGCATTCGGATACTGATTGAGCAGGTAGCTGTCACTGGTAGTTAGCTCATCCACCAGTTGGATATCCAGAGCTCGACGACCGTACCAAACCTCACCGGTCGCAACTTGCTCAATGGCAACCACCGGCCTGTGCTCGGCGACAAACTCTTTGAAAAGTACATGGGTTTTTTCAATATCGTCGGTAAATTTCTCCCGGCCCTTGTCGGTGTTCTCGCCGAACATCGTAACTGTGCGCTTGTATTCTCCGGCGGTAAACATTTCAAAATCGATATTGTTTTTCTTCAGCAGACGATGAAAGTTGGGCAACTGGGCTACTACCCCTATTGACCCGAGTATCGCAAAGGGAGCGGCAATAATTTTATCTGCGACACAAGCCATCATATAGCCACCGCTCGCGGCTACTTTATCTACGCTTACCGTCAGAGGGATACCACGCTCTTTAATACGCATTAACTGACTGGCCGCCAAGCCGTAGCTGTGCACCATGCCACCGCCACTTTCAAGTCGAACCACAACTTCATCGACTTTCTCTGCCAGGCCCAGCACGGCGGTAATTTCTTCACGCAGATTGTTGCCTGCCGAGGCTTTAATATCGCCGTCAAAGTTCAGCACATAAACGCGCTTTCGGCGCTCAGCTGAAGTCTTTTCTGAATCGCTGCGACCTTTCTCAAGTCGTTTTTGCTCTTTGTGACGTTTCTTTTTTAGCTTCTGTTCGAGCTTTCGCGCCGCCGAATCCAATACTTCAGATTTGATCGCGTCGGTATATTGCTCAAACTTATCGTTAATTTTAGTGACTTCAATATGCCCGTCACTGGAGCCGCTCTTTTGTTTACTGTTGGCAATTAATGCCAACACCACAGCGATTACCACCAAAACCGTTACCGCTTTGGCTAAAAACAAGCCATATTCACTGATAAATTCCAAAAAATCTCTCCCGTTACTTTTTTACTTTTCTACTGCCAGTCGCCTACCGCTGCGCGAGCCTCTTCATTGAGTGGGCGCGCCACCAGCCCGGCAACCGACAGGCTTATTTCAAATACAGCATCATCTGCCATAGGCAAGTAAGTGGCACTGCCGTAAACCGCATCAACAATGGGCAGTTGCTCTTTCACTTCGCGCAGCCAGGCCCACACGTCTATACCAGCAGGGCTTTCGTTGAACGAGTAAACAGTGCGTTCCTCTTCACGCTCTTTTTCTAACGAGTAGTAGCGACCAGATAATCGATCCAGGCGATAGCCTGGTTTAATGCCGACATTCGCCAAGGCCCCAGTCCATTTGATGATTCGTGCATCCAGCTGCCACTGATCACCTTTAATGATGTAGTTGTGTTCTACGCCCTGCGCGTCGACCACTAACACGTTAAAAACCTGGTCAGCTTTTTTATCAAAGCTGAGAGTGGCGACATTGTGCTCCGATTGTATTTGCCGATAACTGAATATATCCATGGCGATAAAAACGAACACCACTGCCAAGGCCAATAGTGCCAAACCAAACATCCCGCGCAACCATCCCAGTACCCAACTGTCTTTCCATAAAAGCTTGGCAGCCGAATAGGCCACCAACAACCCCAGTAGCGCCGCCAACGCCGCAATTGCACTATACATCACAGCTTTTACCCTCATTTTTAGATGCGCCGAGCTTACAGCTCTCGACAAACCCATCGATTAACCGTCTGGCGATGGTTCCCTTAGGCGGAACATCCGGTAATTGTCCGACATCAAACCATCCAGCATCTGCAATTTCATCTTCTTGCAAGCGTAGTTCTCCAGCGGCGAACTCGGCCCAGTAACCGAGCATCAGTTGCCCAGGAAACGGCCAGCTCTGACTGCTGTGGTAGGTCAAGTTACGCACCTGAATTCCGACCTCTTCGTAAACTTCGCGGTGCACCGCCTGCTCGGGCGTTTCCCCCGCTTCCAGAAAACCAGCCAAGGTTGTATAAACACCACTTTTTGAGCGTTTATGCTTAGCCAATAGGCAAGCTTGCCGGTTGGTCACAAGCACAATAATGCAGGGAGAAATACGAGGGTAGTAGCTACTTTGGCAGCTCCCGCAGCGCAACACCATCTCTCTTCGCTCGAGATCATCGAGCTGCGGTAAACCGAGCGATTCACCGCAGCGACTGCAAAAACGATGAGAGTTAAACCAAAATTCCAGCTGCACTGCCTGACTGGCGCGTAAAGAATCAGCTTCATCGAATTCCAACAAACAGTCACGCAGGGGGCGCCAAAAAATGCCACCATCTTTCGCGTGCTCCTCAAGCACTACCGCATACTCTTCGGTATCGCAAACTGTGAGAGGCAACCGCACTAGATCGTCTGCGATCCCCGCCAGGCTGTGTACAGGTTGTCCGTTTCTGTCTACTCCAATGGCGCCGTTTTTAATCAGCCAGTACTTCGGCAAGCTCTGTTGCATCATAAAAACGTTTAGGATGCGACAGGATAACCAAGTGCCTGCAGACTCTCTTCAGCCACTTGCAACACACTGGTGTCGGCATCTTTACCCGACTTAATCGCATCTAGGTAATACTCGAGACTGATCACCGCATCGGCAAAGGTTTCAAGCAAATGCTGCACTGCCGCTAGCGGCTCGCCACCCAACAAGGCCTCATTAACAAATCGCTCGCTAGCGGCCACCACCTTGGCCGCCCGGGGTAAGTTCAGTACCAGCATACCGCCGCGCACCGAGGTTAAAGTAGAAGCGACATTTTTAATATGACCGATGTCGTAGTTGGATTCAGCGTAGGAGTTTAATCCACGTTTGATCAGTGCCAGGCCTGCTTCAGCCTCTTCGATCACCAGAGCCTCGGCCTCCATGATCTGGCTATTGGAAAGCGCCTCTTCGCGCGACAGTGCATTCAAGCGAGCCAGCTTTTCTTCGGACAGGTTCATTTTTGAAAGACCTGTCACTGTGCTTTCAATGTAGAGCAGTGTATCGGCGACTCCCAGCAGCTCATCGGCGCTGGCCTCGGCACTGCCATCCTGCCACCGGCTAATACGGACAATTTCCTCTTTGAGGGAATTCGCCGGCGCCACTAGCCCAACAATAGACAGGATATCGGCGACCTTTTTTAAGGTTTCTACCAATTCGGGGCTGTCCACAAGAAGTTCTACTCCGCCCTGGGCGGCGCGTTCGAGAATATTCTTAGTACTGCGTAGCTCATCTTGCAGCACCGCGGTCATGGAAGTAACCGTGGTAGCACTGGGCCCCTTTAAATGCTCCTGTTCGCGGGCCAGCTCCACTTCGTTGTAGCCGAGTTCGGGGGCTGCAAAGGCTTTACGGATCGCCTCACTGCGCTCGCTATCACCGCGCGCCAGGACCGTGGCATAGAGCAGCTCCTTTAGCAGGGCTTCGTTTGGCGCGCGCTTAAGCACCGCTTCCCCCTCAAACTGGAGCCTTTTGATGTCGCGATCGATGGCGCCAAAGAGCATTTTTCGGCTGTTGCTTAATTCTAGAGAGCCTTTGCTCAAAAGAGTCAAAAACTCCGCCCCAACCCACCAGAGGTTGGCCACCGGATTGTTGCCGCACACCTTATCCAAGCGTTCTAGGGCGCGCGCCATCATACCCATTGACGGGGCCGCCTGTTTGCCTTGTAGCACATTGAGCATTGCCACTTGGTACATGTGCCGCAGTCGGCGCACCACCTGGCGAAATTCTTCTGGCAGATTCAACTCGGGCTTAGCCGCACGTTGGCACTGGGTAACGTCTACCGGGTAGTAGTAACTTTGCGGCAGCTGTGGCGCTTTGCGCGCGCGCCGCAGCTCATTGATATGGGGAATTAACAACACTGCCATACTGCGCTTTACTTGGCTGCAATATTCAAGATAGCGCGGCAGAATAAAAAATACTGACGTCAGACGCTCAAGCTTAGTCACCGTCGCCGGGTCATTGCCCAGGGGAATGTCGGTGATATGCTCCACCAACTCCTGCGCAAGCAGGTCCACACCACGCAATTGCAACAAGCTTAGAGTGCCGCGAATTTGTTTGATATCTTCGATACACAACTGCAGTAATTCGCCATTGTCCAAGTCGGCGGCAAACTGTTCCAGGCGGGAGGCGGCGGACTCGATCGTCGCGACCAGCTCATCGTGCACCAGTTTTAAAGACGAAGGGTTAAAAGTCTCTGCGGTGTCATTGTTCACTATTATCGTCCTAAAATTTGCCTTGGCGCCGCTTAAAAAAACACCTATAACGGTGGGCTTTTTGCGTTTAGCAGCAACAGGTTAATCGTAAATAATAGAAACTACCTTAAAACCTGACGAACCGCTAGAGCCCGTCATGGGGAAGCATTAAAGATGTCGCATTTTACCGCCAAAGGCAGTTGCCTCCACTGGCCTTGTCGATCTCAGCCAGTTTTTCTTGGTGGCGCTCGAGCTCTTCGCCGCTCGCCTGAATAATAGGCAAAGGCGTCCTATCCGCGCTGAGGCGACGAATTTCGCCACTGCCGGAGCCGCCCTCGTCACTACTGCTGCCGCTACTTCCCAACGATAGAGCTGTCTGTCCGCCTGTCATCAGCAGATAAACATCTGCCAAAATCTCGGCATCAAGCAAGGCGCCGTGCAAGTCTCGCTGCGAGTTATCTACGCCGTATCGCTTGCACAGCGCATCGAGATTATTTTTCTGTCCCGGATGCTTGCCTCTGGCCAGCACCAGAGAGTCGACAATCGAGTTGGTTAGCGCGATGGTTTGATGGGATGGATTCAGTGCGCGAAGCTCATGATCGATAAAACCGACATCGAAGGGGGCATTGTGAATAACCAGCTCTCCACCTTCAATAAAGGCCAGAAATTCGTCGCGAATCTGTGAAAATACCGGTTTATCTGCCAACATTTCGTTGGTAATCCCGTGCACCTCAATCGCTCCCGCGTCTACCTCGCGCTGCGGATTTATATACTGATGGTAGTGGTTACCCGTAAGCTTGCGATTGACCACCTCGACGCAGCCAATTTCGATAATCTTGTGTCCCGAAGCTGGGTCAAGCCCCGTGGTTTCTGTATCCAGCACTATTTGCCGGTGCCCTTTTCCACTCACACTCATGCTATTTTGCCTTTAATGAATCTATCCCGCGGTTGGCAAGCTGATCGGCGCGCTCGTTCTCGGCGTGCCCGCTATGCCCTTTTACCCAACGCCAATCCACTTTATGGTGCTGACACTGCTCGTCCAACAAACGCCATAGGTCATCATTTTTGACCGGCTTCTTTGCCGAGGTACGCCAACCATTGCGCTTCCAACCAGCCAGCCATTCGGTAATCCCCTTGCGCACATATTGAGAATCTGTGGTCAGCACCACATCGCAGGGTTCGTTCAGAGCCTTCAGCCCCTCAATGGCGGCCATCAGTTCCATTCTATTGTTAGTGGTATTGGCTTCGCCGCCGTACAGTTCTTTTTCTTTACCGTTATAACGCAGCAGTGCTCCCCACCCCCCGGGCCCGGGATTGCCGCGACAGGCGCCGTCTGTATATATCTCGATTTTCTTCACGTGAAGGTTGCTCTCTTAACTCATTTTTCTGTGCTTTAACGCTTGGCTTATTCACTTAAACAATTCTGACCGGCACCCTTCTCGGCTCGCCTTGCGTTGAGCTGGCCCCAAGGCTCGCACCTCCACAGTTGACCAGTCAGGCTTTAAGGCCAGAGCGCCCATAACATCTTTGCGAACACAGGCGGTGTAGTAGCTGCCCCATGGTAGTTTAAGGCGCTGGCAGCTATTCTCCAGCCCCTCACAAGGACCAGCGCCAGGCCAGTAACGCCCGTAACTTAACGCCACCGGGCTCAATCCCAGTACCGCAAACCAGTCCAGCAGACGCCCCAACCGTAGGTGATGATGCTGCCAGAGTGGCTGGCCGCTGGTATGGCGACGCGACCAGTGCCAAACCCCCTGTACACTCCAGGGGTTAAATCCTTGAATGACGATATAACCTCTGGGAATGGTGGCCCTGGCGGCTTCTGCCAGCAGCTGCTGGGGGGTGGCACTGTAGTCTAATGCGTGATGCAAAACCACCGCGTCTACTGATTCACAGGCCAGGGGCAACAAACTCAAATCACCTCTTGCGCCCTCCCAACCGCTGCCATCAGCGAGCGGGTTTAACGCAAACTTATGGGGGATACGGCTACTGGCGGTCAAATTCAGTGCCCGGCACACGCTAATCTGACACAAGTGGTAGCCAAATACGCAGGCTAGAGCTTTGTCTATATCCGCTTGCTGGCGTTTGAGCATAGCCTGACCAGTAGCGCCCGCGAACCACTGGCTCGCCGCCACAACCGCCCGGTCAGGTTCACACACTTTGCTTGTCAAGCTGAAATACCCAGTCATCGTTGAGGTGTCGATGTTACCATAGCCGACATAGAGCGCAGATCAATGCGTTTGCCCTGCTCATAGCTCGTAGGAGGTGTTATGCGACTATTTTGCTTTCCGGCTCTGCAGACAAACTATTTTTGGTTACTGCAACCCGACCCCGACTCAAATAAAGCCTACATTTTCGACCCCGGCGATGCAGCACCAGTAAGGCAGCAGCTGAGGGAACACGGGCTGGAGTTAGCAGGAATTGTGATTACCCATCACCACTGGGACCATACCGACGGAATTGACCCACTGTTAGAGTACAAGCCCGTGCCTGTATACGGACCGAGCAGCCGGAAAATCCCCCAAGTCACCCATACACTTCAAGATGGCGACACTTTAGTTCTTGGGGAACTCAAGCTGCAAGTCATCGCTACCCCTGGGCACACTCTGGAACACATCGCCTACTATTTGCCGGGCCAGCCGCCTCGGCTCTTCAGTGCCGACAACATCTTTGGCGCAGGCTGCGGCCGCATGTTTGAAGGCACGCCCGATCAGTTTCTCAACAGCCTCAAGCGGCTCAGCGAGTTACCTCCTGAGACTCTTATCTGCTGCTCCCACGAATACACGGTGGACAATATTCATTTTGCACTGACAGTTGAACCCGGCAATCAGGCGCTGCGAGACAGGAAACAGCGCGAAGAGGCTAAGCGAGCCCGGCAGCTCCCCACTATCCCCACCACCTTGCAATTAGAGCTGGCCACCAACCCTTTTTTACGTACCGCGCAGTCCGAAGTGAAAGCGAGCGCCGAGCGTCATCTAGGCCGCTCGCTGAACAGCGAAAGCGAGGTTTTCGCCGCCATTCGGGCCTGGAAGGACAGCTTTGTCAAAAATTGACCCCTCGCCTCGAAACCCATAGAATCGCCGGTCTTCCCCCAAATGAAAAGATTACAGCGCCGCATGAGTTTAATCAGAATAATCATCGTCACAGTAAGTATTTTTCTCGCCTCCTGCGGTTTACTTCCGTCCCAGCAAAACAAGTCCAACGACGTTGCCCCCGCTCCCGCTGCACAGGCACTACCCAGCCCGCCACCGGCAAGTATCGCCAAGCCCAAACCGCAAGTAGAGAAGGACTTATGGGTACGAATCCGCGATGGCTTTGCTTTGGGCCCCTATTCCCAGGAACAACTTGACGAATATGTGAGCTGGTACGCAAGCCACCCGGAATACATCGAGCGTGTTTTCACCCGGGGTCAGCGCTACCTTTACCACATTGTGGAGCGTGTCGAAGCACAGGGACTGCCCCTGGAAATTGCTTTAATGCCCGTAGTGGAAAGCGCTTTTGACCCCTTCGCCTACTCCTACGCTACGGCATCGGGCATGTGGCAATTCATGTCCGGCACCGGGCGCGAATACGGTCTGAAGCAAAACTGGTGGTATGACGGCCGGCGCGACATTATCGACTCGACAGACGCCGCTCTGGCCTACCTGGAGCGGCTTCATCAGATGTTCGATGACAACTGGCTACATGCGCTTGCGGCGTACAATACCGGGCAGGGCCGACTCCAGCGCTCAATCAACCGCAATGCCAAAGCAGGTAAACCAACGGACTTTTGGTCATTGAGCTTACCGCGTGAAACCCGCGCCTATGTTCCGCAGCTTTTGGCCCTGTCCAAAATTATTGCCAACCCTGAAAAATACGATATTGAGCTACCAGAAATCGTCAATGCCCCCTATTTTGTCGCCGTCGATATCGACTCGCAAATCGATTTGGCTCGCGCTTCAGAGCTTGCCGAAATTTCCATGGATGAGCTCTATTTACTAAATCCAGGCTACAACCGCTGGGCCACCGATCCGGAAGGTCCGCACCGGCTGTTAATCCCCGCCAGTCAAGCGGAGGGATTTTCCGCCGCATTAGCGACAATTCCAGTGGAGCAGCGTATCAGCTGGCAGAGGTACACCATTAAGCGCGGCGACTCACTGATCAAAATTGCCAAGCGCTTTAACACCAGCCCCGAAGCTTTGCGCACGGCAAACAATTTAACATCCTCTCGTATTCGCGCAGGGGCGACACTGTTAATCCCCAGCGCTTCAGAACAAAGCGAGCATTACGCATTCAGCAGCAATCAAAGACGCGCCTCCAGCCAGAGCAACTCAAAAGGCGGCAAGGGAAGCACCAAGGTTAACTATGTCGTCAAGAAAGGTGACAGTTTTTGGCGGATTGCCAACCAACATAAAGTAAGCGTAAACGCTTTGGCTAAATGGAACGGAATGTCGTCCCGAGACACCTTACGGCCAGGGCAAAAATTGGTCGTATGGAGTAAAACCTCGAGCACAAATGGGGGTGAAGGAATCACCCGCAGGCTGACCTACAAAGTCAGAAGTGGTGACTCACTCGATACCATTGCACGTAAATTTAACGTGAGCATCCAAGACATCAGCCGTTGGAACAATGTAGCCATCAAAAACTACATCCACCCCGGACAACAACTGACTCTTTACGTAGACGTAACCGGCAGCCGTTAACCCATTGGGCTCTTTACAGCTTGCAACAACGTTTTTGTATAGGGGTGACTAGGGTTATTAAAAAGCTCCTGTGCGGGTCCCGTTTCCACGGCTCGCCCAGCTTTCATTACCAGAATGTTGTGACTCATTGCGCGCACAACGTCCAGGTCGTGACTGATAAAAATAAATGCCATTTTAAACTCTAGTTGCAGCCTCTGCAGTAGAGTAATAACTTCTTTTTGCACCGCTCGATCCAATGCCGAGGTGGGCTCATCCAGCACTATCAGACGCGGCTGTAAAATCAACGCTCGGGCAATCGCAATACGCTGGCGCTGGCCACCGGAAAATTCATTGGGGTAGCGATATCTGACAGCAGGGTCTAACTGCACTTGCTGTAAAGCTGTTATTACCCGTTCCTCTAGGGCCTCCTTCGCGAGCTTAGGCTCATGCACCCTTAGGCCCTCAGCAACAATGTCTGCAACCGTCATACGCGGACTTAAGCTGGAGAACGGATCTTGAAAAATAACCTGAATCTCCCGGCGCAAGGGTTTCAATTCTTTTTTGCTTAGTTGCAGCAAGGGGCGCCGCTGCTCCGTTCCGTATTCAACCCGCCCATCGCTTTGAATCAAACGCAGCAAAGAACGACCCAAAGTGGTTTTCCCTGAGCCACTTTCCCCCACGACACCCAGCGTCTCACCCTCACGCAAGACAAATGAGATATCATCTACCGCTTTAACATGATCTGCGACCCGCTTGAACACACCTTTATAAATAGGGAACCAGGTTTTCAGGTTATCTACCTTCAGTATTTGAGGGGCGTGTTTGGCTATAGGCGCCGGAGGATCTCCCGGCTCGGAAGCCAGGAGTACACGAGTGTATTCGTGTTTTGGGGCGGCAAACACCTGACCAATGGTGCCACTCTCTAACAGCTGCCCCTGACACATTATGGCGACTCTATCGGCGAGAGCGCGCACCACATGAAGATCATGAGTAATAAACAATACAGCCATATTTAATTCTTGCTGCAGCGACTGCAATAAGCTGAGAATCTGCGCCTGTACCGTGACATCCAGAGCTGTAGTCGGCTCATCAGCGATCAAAACTTCAGGCTCATTTATTAACGCCATCGCAATCATAACTCGCTGACGCTCGCCACCACTAAGCTCGTGAGGTAAAGCAGACAATCGACGTTCAGCATCGCGAATGCCCACTTTTTCCAACCATTGCAAAACCTGACTTCGAGCGTCGGAACGCGAAATACCCTTGTGCAACCACAAAACTTCCGCGAGCTGTTTTTCAATGCTGTGCAGCGGGTTCAGGGACGTCATTGGCTCTTGAAAAATCATACCTATCCGGTTGCCACGATACTGACCCAGCGCGGATTCGCTTAGCTGCAGCAAATCATTGCCGTCAAACAACACCTCTCCACGCTGATACACAGCTCCATAGGCAGGTAGTAGCTTTAGGATAGATTGCGCCGTGACAGATTTTCCCGAGCCACTTTCCCCGACCAGCGCTAAAATCTCCCCAGCATAGAGCTCAAGATTTACGCCGTTCACAACCGTGCGTTCGCAATTTTCCTGTGTAAAAGCAACGCTCAGATCCCTTATCTGCAAAAGTGGCTTGTCAGTCATGGCTGTCATCGCGTCTTATTTGGGTCCACCGCATCGCGCACCCCCTCCCCCACAAATACCAAAAGGGTTAACAATAGGGCCAACACCACAAAAACCGAAATCCCTATCCAGGGCGCGTGCAGGTTATTCTTACCCTGACTTACCATCTCGCCCAAGGAAGCAGACCCGGGAGGCAAGCCAAACCCGAGAAAATCCAGCGCCGTAAGACTAGTCACACCGCCAACCAGCAAGAAAGGTATAAAAGTAACTGTGGCAACCATTGCGTTGGGCAATAGATGTCGAAACATCAACGTGAAATCGGAGACGCCCATGGATTTCGCAGCGAGCACATAATCAAGATTCCGGGCACGTAAAAATTCCGCCCGGACAACACCAACCAGGGCCATCCAACCGAACAAGAGTAAAATAAGCAACAAAATCCAGAAACTGGGCGGAACTAAGCTGGCGATAATAATAAGCACGAACAAAGTGGGCATACTAGACCACACCTCAAGCAACCGCTGCCCAATAAGATCCACCTTACCACCATAGAACCCCTGCACCGCACCTGCAGCCACGCCGATTACCGTCGTAGCCAAAGTCAGCATTAAGCCAAAAATCACTGAAATGCGGAAACCGTAAATCAGTCTTGCTAAAATATCCCGCCCCTGATCGTCAGTTCCCAGCCAATTTTCTGACGATGGCGGACTAGGGGCCGGTGAAGGTAGATCATAGTTAATGGTTTTATAATCAAACTTAATTGGTGGCCAGACCATCCAACCGGATTCATTAATCAATTCGGCGATATAGGGGTCTCTGTAATCTGCTGCAACATCAAAGTCGCCACCAAATGTCAGCTCAGAATACTGGTTAACTACTGGAAAATACCAATCGTTTTCGTACTTCACCAGAAGTGGCACACTGTTGGCGATTAACTCTGCAAACAGCGTTAATACGAATAAAAACAAAAACAGCCACAGGCTAAAAAAACCGCGACGGTTTTTCTTAAAACGATGCCAACGCTCCTGATTCAAAGGGCTCAACTTCATTACCGGCTCTCAAAATCAATCCTGGGATCGACCCAGGTATAGGCCAAGTCGCTCACAATACCGATTAATAACCCGAGCAGACCGAACATATATAAAGTGCCAAACATAACTGGATAGTCCCGCTGCAGGGTTGCCTCAAACCCCAGCAAACCCAACCCTTCCAGGGAAAAAATCACCTCAATCAAGAGCGAACCAGTAAAAAACATACTGATAAATGTCGCCGGAAAGCCGGCAATAATAATGAGCATGGCGTTGCGAAACACATGTTTGTATAAAACTCGACGCTCCGTAGCCCCCTTTGCCCGGGCTGTAACGACATACTGTTTATTAATTTCATCGAGAAAAGAATTTTTAGTCAGCATGGTGAGAGTGGCAAATCCGCCTATCACCATAGCGAGAATGGGCAATGTCAAATGCCAAAAATAGTCGAGTACTTTTTCATACCAACTGAGAGAGGAATAATTATCGGACACCAAGCCGCGCAAGGGGAACCAGTCAAGATAAGAGCCGCCAGCGAAGACGATAATCAGTAAAATGGCAAACAAAAAGCCGGGGACAGCATTGCCGATTACTATGACCCAACTTGTCCAGACATCAAAACTACTGTGATGGCGAATTGCCTTGCGAATACCCAGTGGTATAGAGACCAAATAAATGATTAAAGTACTCCATAACCCCAAAGATATCGAGACGGGCAACCGGTCCACAATCAGCTCAGTCACCGAGCTGGCTTTGAACAAGCTGTCGCCGAAGTCGAAACGCACATAATCCCACAACATAGTGAAATAGCGCTCAATGACCGGCTTATCAAAACCGAACTGGCGCTCTATTTCTGCGATGACCTCTGGGTCCAGTCCCCTTGCACCACGCGACTGCGAGGACTCTCCTTCAGCGCTTAAACCTCCAGTGGGCTGATCAGAGCTACCACCGGTCACCCGCTGAATAGAGCTGCCGCCCATACCCATCATTTTGGCGACGGCCTGGTCTACTGGACCACCAGGCGTTGCCTGAACAATAAAAAAGTTGAGCGTGATAATTGCCAGCAATGTGGGAATTATCAACAGCAACCGTCTTAGTACGTATGCCGCCAACTTTAGAATACCACCTTAATCACTGCGCCAAGGATTTCGCTTTAACGCTGTCGTACCACCAAGAATCTAACCCAATAGCATACTTTGGTCGCTTATCGGGGCGAGAAAACTTGTTCCAGTAAGCAATACGAAATGACTCCGAATGCCATTGGGGAATCACATAAAAGTTCCACAAAGCCACCCGATCAAAAGCCTTACCCAGTGCTAAAAGCTTTTCATCATCTTCCTGACTGATACGGATCTGCTCAATCAAGGCATCAATTACAGGATTGCTAACACCAGCCTGGTTGTATGTAGAATCCATATAATCCGAATGCCAGGCGAGCTCCATTGCCGGCATCGGGTAAGCCATCGCGCTGTAGCCCTGCGGCGTCATTTGAAAATCACGAGAGCGCAAACGATTTAAATACTGCGTAGAATCGACCATACGAATATCGGCGCGGATGCCAATTCGCTCCAAACTGCGAATAAACGGTAATGTCACCCTTTCCATAGAAGGGCTATAAAGAAGAATTTCAAACGCAAACTCCTCCCCCTTGTCATTAACCAGCTTTTTGTCTTTTAGCGTCCAACCCGCCTGCTTGAGCAGTGCCAGGGCCTCACGCATTTGCTCTCGATTTCTGCCGGAACCGTCGGTTTTTTGTGGCCTCCATACCGGCCCAAAAACTTCTTCAGGCAGCTGGTCGCGAAAAGGCTTCAATATTTCAAGCTCGGCCGGACCCGGTTCACCTCCGGCTTTATAGGGGGTATTTTCAAAGTAACTTTCATTTCGGGTGTAAGATGAGTAAAACAGATTTTTATTCAGCCACTCGAAATCCAACATTAAATTGAGCGCGCGGCGCACCCGACGATCTTGAAATAATGTAAATTGTGTATTAAATACAAACGCCTGCATTGGTTGCGGAATTGAGTGAGCAAGTTCCTCCTTGACTATTTTCCCCTGCGTAACGGCAGGAACCTGATAACCTTCCGCCCACTGCTTGGCTATATTTTCCCGTCTAAAATCGAACTCACCGGCTTTAAAAGCCTCAAGACTAACCGTGTCGTCGCGATAATAATCATAGCGAATGCTATCGAAATTAAGCAGCCCTTTCCGACTTGGCAGATCCTGCGCCCAATAATCTTTAATACGCTCATAGGTCGCGGACTGTCCCAGCTTGTAATCCACAACTCGATAAGCGCCGCTGCCAAGTGGGGGCTCTTTCAGAGGCTCAGAGAAATCCCGCGACTCCCAGTAATGCTTAGGTAGAATCGGCAGCGAAGCCATGCTCGACACCAGCTCCTTGTTCGAAGCGGCAAAAGTAAATTTAACCGTCAGTTCGTCCACTGCCTCAACGTTACTAACATCCGCATAGCGTTGTTTAACAAAAGCAACCCCCTCCTCCATAAACTTATGGAAAGTAAACACCACATCGGCTGAGGTTATCTTTTTACCATCTTGATGACGAGCGTTAGGATTAAGATAAAATGTCACCCACGTATAGTCCTCCGGGTATTCAATACTGCTGGCGATCAGCGGGTAATAGACCCCAATTTCATCGTCGCTACTTGTCATCAGCGAATCATAAAATGCTTCGCTATTGACCTCACTGTCCCCACGCGAGGCGTAGCGATTAAAGCTATCGTAGGTGCCAACGGTGGCAAGCACCAGCTCACCGCCTTTGGGGGCGTCGGGATTTACATAATCAAAGTGCTCAAAGTCAGCTGGGTACTTAGGATCGCCACGCTCGGCAAAGGCATGGGACTTGACCACGGCCACACCGGAGCCTTCTCCCGCGTCAACCATCGTGCCAAGCAAACACAGAATTGCTACAAGCGTGTATTTGAGTCTGTTCATGTTGTCTTCTCGCGATATTGAACCCGTTGGACAAATTGTACGGAAACTAGTGCCCCTGTGTACAATCTGCTAAGACAAATAATACAAAGTTGGAGCTTACAGACACAGGCGCGGACAACACAGCGCTAAAATGCTAGTATTAAGAAAATTTAAGTGATAATCACCAGATTTGATCACTTTTTAACCTTATCGTTTCTCGAACGCCAGGTTGCGCAATGACAACCAAGCTTCTTAGCGAAGATCAACGGGACTGCCTGCAGGAAATCGCAAACGTCGCCATGGGACAATCTGCGGATCGGCTGGCACGCTTACTAGACGTTTTTGTCGTTCTGTCTATCCCCACAGTTGGTATTCTGACCCCCAGTGATATCGCCATGACCCTGCAAAGCCTGCAGTCAGATGACGACAGCACAAACAGCCTAACTGGTGTCTGCCAAGGGTTTATTGGCGGCGGGATCGCCGGCGAAGCGTTACTTATCTTTAACGGCACCAACTACCAAGATCTGGCCGAATTACTGCGCTACCAGCATAACCGAGACATTCAAAATGAGCTGCTCATGGACACGACCAATGTCCTCGGCGGGGCCTGCTTGCACAGCCTTGCTAGGCAGCTAGACACTCAGTTCAGCCTAGGCCCCCCCACCCTACTCGGTGGCAGCTCAGACCCCACCAGCAACCTACAAAAGCGCAAAGTGCGCTGGTCCGAGGCCTTGGTGATAGAAATCAACTACTCTATCGAGCATCATAGGGTAAATTGTGATCTGCTACTGGTAATCAGTGAGAACTGTATTGACGGCTTATTGGAAAAGCTCGACTACTTGCTGGAATAACACCAGACGGCATTAATTGAACGGTACAGATGGCAAACGAAGACATAAGTCACGTCCTAAAAGATATTCATTGGCTCATGGATATCTTGCAAAATATCGATGTGGGCCTAGTGGTGTTGGACCGGGACTACCAGGTATGCCTGTGGAACCAGTTTATGCAAAACCACAGCGGCAGCGCACCAGAACACGTTTTAGGTCGATCACTGTTCGAGATATTTCCCAGCTTGCCGAGGGAGTGGTTTTGCCGCAAAGCAGAACCTGCCTTTGTCCTGCAAAGCGCCACCTTTACCACCTGGGAGCAGCGGCCTTACCTGTTCCACTTTCCACACTACCGCCCCATAACCGGCGTTGCCGAGTTTATGTATCAAAACAGCACAATTATTCCACTGCTCGATACTCACGCTGAAGTCTCTCACATCTGCCTCATCCTTTATGACGTAACCGACAGCGCCATAAGCAAGATCGCACAAACAGAAACGAACCATCACCTGCAAGGGCTAAGCCGCATCGACCACCTGACCCAGCTCTACAACCGCGGCCACTGGGAGCACTGCCTGGATCAGGAATTTAAACGTTTTGACCGCTACCAGATACCCTGCACCCTGATTATGTTTGATATTGATCACTTCAAGAAGGTGAATGACACTTATGGACACAGCACCGGCGACGAGGTGATCCGCATGATCAGCCAATGCCTAAGGGATGAAATGCGAGAAACGGATATTGCTGGACGCTACGGCGGAGAGGAGTTTTGCACTGTCCTTACAGCGACAGACGCCAGCGGCGGACTCGAATTTGCCGAACGGCTACGCAACCGTGTTGTTTCGCAGCGCCTAAACTTAGAGGAAGATATTCACGTCACTATCAGTCTCGGTATTTGTGAACTCACAACAGAGATAAAAGACACCAACGAATGGATCGAAAGAGCCGATCAAGCGCTTTATCAGAGCAAAGAAAAAGGCCGCAACCAAAGCAGCCTGGCGGGTTATCAGGAGAGGACTTGAAAGGACTAGGCCAGAAAAAGAAAAGGCGCGCCCACATGGAGCACGCCTTTTTAAATCAATCAACAAATCAAACTAAATCACTCAACCACTATCTCAGCTGATTCACGTAAATAACGGCTAAACGACTCAAAGTCTGCAGAGCTATAGAGCCCCGCTACGCCTTGTAGCATAGCCTCGCGCTGCTCTTGTGGCATTTCATCGGCTTCTGGCGTTGCAACCTCCTTCAGCTGCACCACATTATATTCACCATTGCTGACCGAGCCTTCCACAACCGGCCCATTTACTGGGCGAGGCAGAGAGAAAGCAAACTCAACCACACTTCGAGGCTGCTCGGTATCGGCTCGGGATATATCGGTTACTTGTACCAACTCCATCCCCTCATCGGCGGCCAAGGTAGCGAAGTCTTCACCACTGGCAACACGCTCGACAATACTCTCGCCACGCTCTCTAAGAATGTCCGCAGCCTTTTGCTCCGACAGAATAGCTGTAATATTGCCGCGCACTTCATCTAAAGGTTTAACGTAGCTAGACTCACGCTCAAGAAGCTTGACTACAACAACTCGATCAGAGGCCAACTCAAGCAGCTCACTAGAATTGCCAAATTCCAGCACTTCTTCCCCAAAGGCGGCTTTCACCACAGAATCATAGGCCGCAATACCTGAGCCACCGTCGCGAGAAAATGGATCGCTACGCTGGGCCTCTAAACCTAAGGTGTCAGCTACATTCTCCAAAGATTCAGCGTTATAGGACAAGTCTTCTAGGCTGTCGAGCAGCTCAACAAAACGCCCCTCGGCGCGCGCGCGCTTTATTTGCGCGGCGATTGCGTCGCGCTCGGCGTCGAAATCAGGCGCCTCACCACCTGACTTGTCCAACAGCTTGATAAAGTGGGTGCCCGCCTCGGTAGTTACAGGATCCGAAACCTCACCGACGCTCAACTGGGCCAGCGCCTCTTCAAACTCTTCCGGAAATGCATCGCCGGTGGTGACTCCGAGGTCGCCACCAAGGTCTTTAGAGCCAAGATCGTCTGAGTATTGTTGCGCCAACTCCGCAAAGTCCTCGCCGGCCTCCAGCGCCGCTTGCACTTCAGCCACTTCACCACCCTCAGCCTCTTCGAGCAAAATATGCGCAACATGGCGCTCTACCACAGGAGTAAAGTCGTCCACATTTTCCTCAAAGTACTGTCTAACTTCTTCATCTGAGAGGGTTTCAGCTGCCATTAAGCGATCAACACTCAAATCGATAAACTCAACAACGAGCTTTTCTGGCTCCGTGAATGGTTCGGGGTTAGCTTCATAATATGCTGCGATTTCAGCGTCGGACACCTCAACCTGATCCAATAGATCATCAATACTTAAACTGACGTAGGCAAAGTCTCGGGTCTGATTATTCAATTCGGCCAAATAATCGACTTCTGCTTCAGTTGCAAAACCAGAATTAGTAATACCGTTTGCCAGCTGACTTACCATTAAATCACGCGATAGTTCATTACGGTAATTCGCTGGGGTGTAGGCGAGGCGACGCAACGCCATGGTGAAGACGTCCGGATCGAACTGACCAGCACTATTCTGAAAAGCGGGAATAGATACAATCACATCGTCAATACGCTGACGGGAAATCGCCATATTGGCTTCGCGTGCTGCCTGGGTAAGCAAAGTTCTATCGACCAAGCGATCGATAGCTGGCTGACGTAAGTTTTCGTTACTGAGAAAGCTCTCGGGGACAGAATCGCCAAAACGATTTCGCAACTGAGTTTTTTGCTGTTCCACCGCACGCAATACTTCCGTTTCAGATATTTCCTGACCATTTACTGTCAGTGCTATCTGCGTATTGTTGCGACTGCTGAATAAGGCCTCTGCACCTGACAACGCAAAAATAATGACCAGCAGGCCTACCAGTATACCCGCAACGACACCCTTAGAGTTGTCTCGCATGGTTTGTAACATATTCTGCTCCCAGACCCGTGTGTGCCTGTGTTTGACACTATTTACTTGTTAAACATAAAAAAGGCGCATCCGGGATGCGCCTTTTCTCATCGATAGCGACAATCTTAATTACCGATGTTTATCTCGATCGAAGCCGATTAATTTACGGCGTCTTTTAGAGCTTTACCGGCTTTAAAGCTGGGAACCTTAGCAGCGGCGATTTGAATTTCAGCACCGGTTTGCGGGTTGCGGCCAGTGCGAGCGGCACGCTCTTTAACAGAAAAGGTACCAAAACCAACCAGCACAACTTGGTCACCCTTCTTCAATGAATCTGTGATACCGTCGACAACGGCGTCCAATGCACGGCCAGCAGCAGCTTTGGAAATATCCGCAGATGCGGCAATGGCTTCGATCAGCTCAGTTTTGTTCACGTTTAACCCCTTAAGTAGATTTTCCAGAACACGTGTTTATAGTTGTGCAGTGTTTTTTTGATTTGGCGACATCAGGCTAACCCAGTGCGGCTCAGCACCACCACTCACTATTGAATTGCGATTTATACCAACTGCTAGAGTGCGGGTCAAGGCCGCGCTTGCGAATTCGGAAAGCAATTGCAAAATTGGTCGTGTTTTAAACAAAAGCCCCGTCATACGGGGCTTACAAATGTTTCCGCGATCATCCTTGGTTACGCAAAGTAACAATCAATCAGCACTCAATGAGTGTTTATTCTGGCCCCTGCCGCATTGGTTTCCGCCGCCTTCTCCAAAGCCTGATACTCCTCATCGGACAAAGGCTTAGGAGTATGTTGCAACGCAACTTGCAGTACGTCGTCAATCCATTTAACCGGTCGAATCTCGAGATCCGCCTTAATATTATCTGGTATCTCTTTTAAATCGCGTTCGTTGTCGGCGGGAATCAATACCGTTTTAATGCCGCCGCGGTGAGCTGCCAGTAATTTTTCTTTTAGCCCGCCGATTCTCAACACCTCGCCACGCAGAGTAATTTCTCCAGTCATCGCAACCTGCGCCCTAACGGGGATACCAGTCAAAACAGAAACCAACGCAGTGCACATTGCAATACCGGCACTGGGACCATCTTTCGGGGTGGCACCCTCAGGAACGTGAATGTGTACGTCCATCTTTTCATGGTAGTCAGGCGCGATGCCGAGAACCTGAGCACGCGAACGCACAACGGTTAGAGCCGCCTGAATAGACTCCTGCATGACATCACCGAGCGAACCCGTTTTTACGATCCGTCCTTTGCCCTTAACTGCTGACGACTCAATAGTGAGCAATTCGCCGCCGACCTGGGTCCATGCCAAACCGGTAACCTGCCCTACCTGGTCATCGTTTTCGGCGCGGCCATAATCGAATTTACGCACGCCCAGCAGGCCTTCAAGCTCGACCGGACCAATGTGATCACTGCTCTGGCTTTTGTCTTTTACGTGGCGCGTCACTACTTTACGCGCCAGCTTGGCAATTTCGCGATCGAGTCCACGCACACCAGCCTCACGAGTATAAAAACGGATCACATCACGAATCGCTTCATCTTCGAGGATCATTTCACCTTCTTTGAGACCATTAGCCCTAAGCTGCTTAGGAATAAGGTATTTACGCGCAATATTAACTTTTTCATCCTCGGTATAACCGGGGATGCGAATCACTTCCATACGATCAAGCAAGGGGCCCGGAATATTCATACTGTTTGACGTACAGACGAACATTACATCGGATAAATCGTAATCGACCTCCAGGTAGTGATCGTTGAAGTGATTGTTTTGCTCAGGGTCCAACACCTCTAACAGAGCAGAAGCCGGATCGCCCCGATTGTCCATACCCATTTTGTCAATTTCATCCAGCAGAAACAGGGGATTCTTGACACCCGCTTTGGCCATTTTTTGCACTAACTTACCTGGTAATGAACCAATATACGTACGCCTGTGGCCACGGATCTCGGCCTCATCTCGAACCCCGCCCAGGGCCATACGGACAAATTTACGGTTGGTAGCCCGCGCTATAGACTCACCCAAAGAAGTCTTACCGACACCTGGAGGACCTACTAAGCACAGGATAGGGCCTTTAATTTTCTTTACCCGCTTTTGCACGGCCAAGTACTCAAGAATGCGCTCTTTAACCTCTTCTAACCCATAATGATCGCGCTCCAACACCGCTTCCGCTCGATCAAGGTCGTGACGCACCTTGCTGCGTTTTTTCCAGGGTACTTTTATCATCCAGTCGATGTAAGCGCGCAACACCGAAGCTTCCGCAGACATTGGCGACATCATTTTAAGCTTGGCGAGCTCGGCACGGGTTTTTTCGCTGGCTTCTTCGGGCATGCCGCTGTCGGCGATTTTCTGCTCCAGCTCATCGACCTCGTTGGCCTCTTCGCCCATATCACCCAGCTCTTTTTGAATAGCCTTCATTTGCTCATTCAAATAGTATTCCCGCTGGCTCTTCTCCATTTGCTTTTTAACTCGGCCACGAATTTTTTTCTCGACCTGCAACAAGTCAATTTGTCCATCCATGAGTTCAAGCAAGCTTGCTATGCGCTCTCGCACATTGGTTATTTCAAGCACTACCTGTTTTTGCTCAAGCTCTAGGGCCATATGCGCTGCGATGGTATCGGCAAATCGGCCAGGATCATCTATCCCGCTGAGGGAGTTCATCACTTCAGAAGCCACTTTTCGCGAGAGGCTAACATATTGCTCAAAGTGCTCTTTCGCGGTCTTGATCAACTCTTGCGACTCATCTGTCTCTAAGCGCTCATCGGGGTGAACAGTAACCGAAACTCTGTAGTGACCATCTTGCTCATCGGCAGAGTCAATGGAGACTCGCTGCCCCCCCTCGACCAAAACTTTGACGGTCCCATCGGGAAGCTTGAGCAACTGTAAGATAGTTGCGAGAGTCCCGACTTTGTACAGGGCGTCAGGGGCAGGATCATCATCTGAAGCGTTTTTCTGTGCCACCAAGACAATCTGCTTATCCGCTCGCATAGCACTTTCCAGTGCTTCAATAGATTTTTCACGGCCCACAAATAGTGGGATGACCATGTGCGGATACACCACCACGTCTCGCAATGGCAGTAAGGGTAAATCTGTATTCATATCACCTTGCTCGCTCTGATACATTTCTGACCCCCTTAGCGAATAACTTTAGGATCTACCCTGGTTGTTGGGGCAGATATGTCGTATTACAAGTTCGACACCGACTTTAAAACGCAAAAAGGGTGCCAGAGGCACCCTTTTTTAAACGAGAACACGATCGCCGTCAGTCATCTTTTGAAGCCGCACGGCTTTGAGCTGGCTCTGCATTTTCATACACAAGAATAGGGTCCGACTCACCTTTAATAACCGTTTCGTCTACCACTACCTTTTTCACATGCTCTTCAGAAGGGATACGGTACATCGTATCAAGCAGTACCGACTCCATTATCGAGCGCAGACCCCGTGCACCGGTTTTACGATCCATAGCTTTCTGTGCTACCGCTTCCAGAGCGTCGCGACGGAAATCCAACTCCACGCCTTCCATGTCAAACAAGCGCTGATACTGCTTGGTGAGCGCGTTCTTAGGCTCTGCAAGAATCTCCACCAAAGCCTCACGATCCAGCTCGTCCAGGGTGGCGATTACCGGCAGGCGCCCTACAAACTCTGGAATCAAACCGTAACGAACCAAGTCTTCCGGCTCAAGCTCGTGCAGGGTGTCGCCAAAACTCTTGTCATCATTCTTACTTTTCACTTCGGCGCCAAAACCAATGCCTCCGCGCTCAGAACGATCTCGAATCACTTTGTCCAAGCCTGCAAAAGCACCACCACAAATAAACAAGATATTGCCAGTATCAACCTGCAAAAACTCCTGTTGTGGGTGCTTACGTCCACCCTGCGGAGGGACTGAAGCAACCGTTCCCTCAATAAGCTTCAAAAGCGCCTGCTGAACCCCTTCACCAGACACGTCGCGAGTGATAGAAGGATTGTCAGACTTACGGGAAATCTTGTCGATTTCATCAATATACACAATGCCTTGCTGCGCCTTTTCAACGTCGTAGTCGCATTTTTGCAGCAGCTTTTGGATGATGTTTTCAACGTCCTCACCCACATAACCGGCTTCAGTCAGCGTGGTAGCGTCGGCAATGGTGAAAGGCACATTCAACAGACGCGCCAGGGTTTCAGCCAGCAAAGTCTTACCACTACCAGTCGGCCCGACTAGAAGGATATTACTTTTGCCTAACTCTACCGCATCTTTGTCTTTACCCTTACTGCCTACACGCAGGCGCTTGTAGTGATTATATACAGCCACTGCAAGCACTTTTTTGGCTCGCTGCTGGCCGATAACATATTGATCAAGAATTGCGGATATCTCACTGGGCTTGGGCAGTTTTTCCGACTGCCCCTCAGTAGCACTCTCCTGAATCTCTTCGCGAATAATGTCATTACAAAGATCGACACATTCATCGCAAATAAACACCGAGGGGCCCGCAATTAATTTGCGAACCTCATGCTGGCTCTTACCGCAAAACGAGCAGTACAACAACTTGCCGTTTTTGTCGCCGTTTTCTCCGGTGTGATCGGTCATTAAACCACTCCCAATATTTCTGCCACGGATTAAAAGATGCGCCCTTTAATCCCAATTTTCAAGCCCGGCGCCCCAATAAGGCACAGCTAGCCCTCGCGTCTCTAATCTAAACAGCCTATTTTGCCTGAACCCGGCTGTCCACAACAGAGTCAATAATGCCATATTCCTTTGACTCGTCAGAGGACATAAACTTATCTCGCTCAGTATCCAGCTCTACTTGCTCTAAAGACTGCCCGGTATGCTTTGCCAACAGCTCATTCAGACGACGACGGATTTTCAGTATCTCCTGAGCGTGGATATTGATATCAGATGCCTGGCCCTGGGCCCCGCCACTGGGCTGATGGATCATCACCCGTGAATTGGGCAGCGCATAGCGCTTGCCTTCGGCGCCGGCGGCCAACAAGAAAGCTCCCATAGAGCAAGCCTGCCCCATACACATAGTACTCACATCCGGCTTGATAAACTGCATGGTATCGTAAATTGACATACCCGCGGTAACCGAGCCGCCGGGTGAATTAATGTACAGGTGAATGTCCTTGTCGGGATTTTCTGCCTCTAAGAACAGCAGCTGTGCGACCACTAAATTCGCCATATGATCTTCGACCTGACCAGTCAAAAAGATAACCCGCTCTTTTAGCAGTCGAGAGTAAATGTCGTAAGAACGCTCACCCCTTGCAGTCTGTTCGACTACGATAGGCACCAGACCGCTGGCGGTGACTTCTTGCGTTCGGCTGTCGTTTAGCTCATAAGACATCAATGAAACACCCTTCTGTCGTACATTCCAAAATGACGATTTGCGATAAAGCAAACCCAATAGCTGGGAGCTTAACCTGTGACGCGGCGCTTTGCCAGTAAAGAAAGAGAAAAGCTGGAGGGGGAGACCGCGAAACAGGCGTTTCGCGGTTTTTTTGCTCAATAAGCGTTATTTTTCAGCATTTGGCTGCATGATTTCATCGTAAGTTGCTGACTCTTCAGTTACTTCTGCCTGCTCTACGATGTGCTCAACCACCTGATCTTCCAATACTGCTGACTCGATACCGGCGAGCAACTCGCGCTGACCGTAGTAGTAGTCGATCACCTCTTGTGGGTCTTCGTAAGTGCTGGCGATCTCTTCAACCATCTTACGCACAGCTTTGGCCTCTGGCTTGATCTTGGCAGTCTTTACAACCTCACCCACAATCAACCCAAGCGCTACACGACGCTTAGCGTCTTCTTCAAACATGCTATCCGGTAACATTGACTTGGCGTCGAAACCCTTAGGCTGCTGACCGAAGCGCTGCATCATCTGATTGCGCAACACCTGAATCTCATTAGCCACCAAAGCCTTGGGCAGCTCAACCTCATTGGCCTCAAGCAGCTGATCCATAACCTGTGACTTAACCTTGGCCTTGAGCGCATTTTTCAGTTCGCGCTCCATGTTGGTTTTCACTTCTTTCTGGAAGGTCTTAATACCCCCCTTTTCCAGGCCAAACTTTTGGAAAAACGGCTTTTTCAGCTCGGGCAACTCTTGCTCAGAAACAGTGTTAACCTTAATGGCAAATTCCGCCTCTGCGCCTTTCAGCTCTTCTGCCTGATAGTCTTCAGGGAAGGTCACTTTAATGGTCTTTTCTTCGCCTGCTTTCATGCCGACAATGCCGTCTTCAAAGCCCGGGATCATCGAGTTAGAGCCCAGCACCAGGTTGTGACCCTGTGCTTTACCACCCTGAAACTCTTCGCCGTCTTTAGTGCCGGTGAAGTCAATATTCACCTGATCACCTTCGGCCGCCGCACGATCAACCTCTTTCCAGGTTGCCTGATGCTTGCGCAGGGTTTCGATCATCTTATCGATGTCTTCATCGGTAATATCAGCGGTGTAACGAGTTACCTTAAATCCACTCACATCGCCCAACTTAACTTCGGGATACACCTCAAAAGTCGCCACGAACTCCAGATCTTCGCCCTCTTTCATCTGTTTGGGCTGAATGTTTGGCTGGCCGGCGGGCTTAACGTCTTCTTGCTGTGCAGCTTCGTAGAAAGAGCGGCTGATCACCTCTCCAACAACTTCCTGGCGCACACCAGCACCATAGCGCTGCTTGACGATTTTCAAGGGCACTTTACCCTTGCGGAAACCGTTAATGCGAATGTTTTTAGCGGCCTCTTTCAGTCGCTTTTCAATTTCGCCTTCTACGGTATCAGCGGGTACGCCGATAGTCAGGCGACGCTCTAGACCAGAAGTCGTTTCGATTGAAACCTGCATAGTATCCTCGTGCATAACTTCGATGCTTAGACATCGTTTGGTGCCAGACTTTGTCTGACACGTCTACATTAAATGGTGCGGTCGGAGAGACTCGAACTCTCACACCTTGCGGCACCAGAACCTAAATCTGGCGTGTCTACCAATTCCACCACGACCGCGTTGCCCAGACACAGGCAAAATCAAATCAATAACCCTAACACTCTGATTTTTATAAGTTTTTTCAAAAAATCGAGCTGCCGGTTACGAGAAGGGTGGCAATTTTGCCATAGACCGGCAAGAGGTTCAATAAGCGCGTCAATTAAATAACACTAAGCACCGCAATTACCCTTTAATTGGTGCCGCTAACAGTGCCACGGCACCAGACTCCATAAACAGGCAGCAGCCAGATGCACCATTTGCGGGCAAAAGCGCGGCCTGTTCACAAGCCAGATCCTGCTGTGCAACCCTCACCTTGCCGCTTACCGCCATTAACAATTGGTAACTCTGCGCTCCAGCCAGTGACAGCTCGACACTCGCCCGGGCGCGCAGGCGCCACACCCTGAAGTCATCGAAGTCGACTATCTCTTGCTGAGTTAAGCCGGGCACCACTTCCACGGCAGCCGACAACTGCGCGGCTTCAACATCCAGATTCGCCCCCTGCAAAGCCTCCTCAGTATCCCACCATTGCTGAGTGAGAACCTTCTGTGCAAAAGAGAGAATTTTGCGCTCATAGACAGGCGTCTGGAACTCTACCGTGCGTACCCCGTGTAAGAGAGAGTGCGGAGTCATGCAAGGCACACGGACCACATCACCAACCTGCAGCGGCATTAGATTGCTAAAGCTATCCATTTGCGCTCGAAGCTCTGCCTCTTGAACCACTAGTAAGTCAGGCACTTGTGCGAGCCAGGCATCTATTCTCGCAGGCTCTACCGGGTCATTCAGCCCAACGCCCTGCTGCAACCTGATACCGTCCAAGCACTCATCTATGCGACGGCGGACCGATTCGTATCGCTTAACCGTCTCCAGATAAGCGGCTTTAAACTCGTCATCACTAGCGTATTTTGCGCGGACTCTTTGATTAAACCCGAAACGAATTCCCCCGCGACCATCCGGCCAGGCCTGCTTATTCACATGGGTGACTACATAGACTTCCTGTTTGCGCTCATGCATTTCAAAATACAGATCCCCGTAGACCTCATCGGGCAGTGGATCCAGGATTTTTAATAGCGTGAGCTGTTCAGGCTTGCCGTTACAAAAGGCCTCTGGCATCAGCGACAGCAACCAAGGTAAGGGAACAGAGTGCAGTTCATCACCGACGTGAGATACACCGCGTACTTCCATTCCCGTATACCAAATTTCCTGGCCCCAGGGTTTGGCAATGTGAGTAGGCAGCAGAGGCACAGCGGTTTCCACTGACAACACAGGCGTGTTCAGCTCTGCGGCAAGGGTTTGGATGGTCACATTGCCGCCCGCGCTTTCAATCAGCTGACGAGCATGGGCCGTATCCGCCACCATGGCAGCCTCCAGCCCCGCATCACCTTTGGAGACGAGAGCCAACACGGACTCATCCTCAGAACGGGCCCGATAAAAACAATGGTGCCGAAAGCGAATTGCTTGCAAGGAGTAGGCACTTTGCCGTTTTACCTGCTGCAACCATCCTTCGGGATCCTCAGTAAACTGAATCCGCAAGACCAATCCACCCTCTCAGCCGCAAAACGGGGCAGTTTACCAGATCAGCAGCGCTCGATAACTGTTGATATCCCCTGCCCTAAGCCAATACACATGGTTGCAAGCCCTAGAGTTGCCTCACGCGCCTCCATAACAGTTAACAAAGAACCCGTAATACGGGTACCGGAGCAACCGAATGGATGACCTAAAGCGATAGCACCGCCATGTAAATTGACCTTCTCATCCATTGCATCCAGCAATTGCAAATCTTTTAACACCGGCAACGCCTGCGCGGCGAAGGCCTCGTTTAACTCCACACAGTCGATATCAACCATCTCAACGCTCGCAAGCTTTAAGGCCTTTATGGAGGCTGGTACAGGGCCATAGCCCATAATCGACGGGTCCACTCCGGCAATCGCCTGCGAAAGCACGCGCGCGACAGGTGTTAGGCCAAGATCCTGGGCTCGTTGATATGACATAACCAGCATCGCCGACGCACCATCTGAAAGCTGTGAAGAGCTGCCAGCGGTCACCTTACCATTTACCGGATCAAATACCGGCTTAAGTGCGGCCAAGCCTTCGGCGGTCGTGTCCTCACGAATGGTTTCGTCCTGAGTTACGAGCACAGTATTGCCCGCATCATTGTGCCCTTCAACGGAGACAATCTCACGCGCAAACAAACCCGCTCGGCGAGCTGCTCCTGCAAGTTTGTGTGAGCGCAGGGAAAATTCATCCATTTGCTGGCGTTCAATACCGTGCAGCTGGGCCAAATATTCCGCGGTGATACCCATATTGCCGGCGGCCTTGGCTACGGTTAACCCGAGCCTGGGATTGGGATTGATCGCCTCGTACATGGGCAAATGCCCCAAGTGCTCAACCCCGCCGACCAAATAGACATGCCCCAAACCGGCGCGAATTTGCGCGCTAGCCGTGTGCAAGGCCGCCATTGATGAGCCACACAACCGGTTAACGGTTTGCGCCGGAACCGAGTGCGGCAACCCTGCCAGTAGCGAGGCGTAGCGCGCTATATTAAATGCCTGCTCCTCTCTTTGAAGCACACATCCCCAGATTAAATCATCTATTTCAGCGGGATCGAGCTGCGGATTTCTTTGCACAAGTGCGCGCAGAACACTGGCGGAAATATCGTCGGCACGGGTATGGCGGAAGCAGCCATTTTTAGAGCGCCCCATAGCGCTGCGGGCATAGTCAACTATTACCGGGTCATTGGGTTTAAATGCCACGTCAACCTCCTTAATAAATACCAGAACCCTGACGGGCTTTGTTCAGCAAAAACTCGGCTGGTCGATAAAGCGCGCCCAGATGTTGATAGGCCTGCATATCGGCGACGAATTTGTCTACACCCTGGCCTTCTAACCAGTGCAAGACACCGCCTCGATGAGCGGGAAATCCAGTCCCGTAAAGCATCGCCATGTCAGCCTCTGCTGCCGACTCCACTATCTGCTCATCAAGGCAACGGGCTAACTCGTTTACCATGGGTATCATCATTCTCAGAAGGATATCTTCGTCGGATATATCTAGCTGCTCGACGGTTGGAAGCAACTGCTGCGCCTCAGGATTGACGGTTTTCACCAGCTTGCCTTTTTTATCAGTATCGTAAACATAAAAGCCTGAGCCTGACTTTTGACCCAACATCTTATGTTGCACCAACAACTCCATGGCAGAAGTGTAATCACGCTTCATGCGCTCGGGATACCCTTCTGCCATTACAGCTTCCGCATGGAGCGCCGTATCTAGCCCCACTACATCAAGCAAATAGGCCGGCCCCATAGGCCAACCGAAAGCCTCCATAACCCTATCGATACGCTGATAATCCACCCCATCTTTCACTAAAAGGGAAAAACCGCCGAAATACGGGAACAAAACGCGATTAACCAAAAAGCCGGGACAGTCATTTACCACCACCGGCTTCTTGCCCAGCTGACGGGCATAGCTTACAACCTGCGCGATAGTGCTCTCCGAGGTTCGCTCGCCGCGAATCACTTCAACCAAAGGCATGGCGGGCACAGGGTTAAAAAAATGCATGCCGCAAAACCGCTCAGGTTTTTCCAAAGCTTTGGCCAGCCGACTGATGGAAATCGTAGAGGTATTAGAAGCTAATACTGCCTCCTCCGACAGCGCCTGCTCAGCTTCGCTTAATACAACTTGCTTAACCCGCTCGTTTTCCACCACGGCTTCGACGCTCACATCGACATTTATAAAATCGCCGTAGCTAAGCGTCGGGGCGATTCTTGTAAGCGCTGCAGTCGCCTGCGCGGCATCCAGACGTCCGCGCTCGAGCTGCTTTAGGATCAATTTATTCGCTTCCTTTAAGCCTAACTCTAAGCCCTTCTGCTCAATGTCTTTCATCACCACCGGCACCCCCTTCAGTGCCGACTGATAGGCAATGCCACCACCCATGATGCCTGCGCCGATAACGGCCGCTTTGCCGCAGGGCTTGGGAGACATCGCTGCCCATTGTTTGGCTTTTTTATTCAGCGCCTGGTCAGATAAAAAGATTCTGATAAGCGAAGCTGCTGTTTCGCTAACAGCTACAGACAGAAAAGCTTCCAGCTCGACTTGCTCAGCCTCAGAAGCGTTCATTCCGGCCGCCTTTTGTATAGCCTTCGCCGCCGCCAGCGGCGCCGGATAATGTTTTCCTGCTTTGGCCGCGACAAAGGCGATACTGGATTGAAAAACGAGGGGCGCCTCAATCGAATTGAGCCCGAGAGCCGCAGATTTAACCTTGCGTCGGTGCTGATAATCACGCGCACCAGCAATAAGCTGCTCGAGCAACTCGCCACCAGCGTGCAGCAACGACTCGGGGGCGACTACAGCATCGACCACTCCGGCTGTTAACGCTTCGTTGGCGCGGTACTGTTTGCCACTACAAATCCATTCAATGGCCGTGTCTGCGCCCACAATCCGCGGCAAGCGCACCGCCCCCCCCCAACCGGGGATAATGCCTAATTTTACTTCCGGCAACCCGAGCCTTGCCGTGCTGTCGGCAACGCGAAAGTCGCACGCTAGCGCCATCTCCATGCCGCCCCCTAACACCAAACCGTTAAGAAGCGCCACTGTAGGGAATGGCAGAGCCTGCAGACGGTTGAAATTATCGATATTAACTGACAGGTACTCTTCCACCGCTGCGGCGCCAGCCTCAAACAAAGGCAAAAATTCACTGATATCGGCACCAAAAATAAAATCGCTTTGCTCGCTGCGAATCAACAGAGCGTTAAAACCTTCCTGCTCTAGCAGATCCAGGGCCTGGGTTAGCTCTTGTACCGCATTTTTGTTAAAGATGTTGACCGAGTCCTGCGCAGCAAAAATAAGATGAGCACAGTCTCCTTTAGCCTCCAGACGAATCGATTTACCTTGCAACATATTGCCACCGTTTACGGTTAAGTTTGCTATTCTCCCGCGGCGGAAGACACCATTATTTCAGCTGTTTCAGTAGCGGACGAATTACGGGCGCGAAAAGGCGTATAAGCCCTTAAATAAAAGCAATCACCGGGCACAAGAGTTCGAACTTGCTGGCCGGCAGACATTATAATTTCACCCTGAAAAACACAGCCGGCTTGATCAAAGAAACTGGTCAGAGGTGAATCGCCAGTATCTTTTCCCGGCTCGAACACAAATCGCTTTAAAGTGACGCGCCTCTGGGTTAACTTTTCCGCCACGAGCTGCATAAAACCGTAAGGCTTGTCGTGCTTCGACATCTGCTCGCGAAAGAAAAAACTGTCACTGTTATTTTCAACCCCACAGGAAAAAAAATACGACAGGGACATAGGCAGACCGGCAAGCACTTTTTCCAGCGATTGCACACTGGGACTGACCTGCCCTTGCTCAATCATAGAAATACTGCTGTTGGTAACCCCCGCCCTTTTTGCCAACTCGCGCTGGGATAAACCGTTAGCCTCGCGAACAGCCTTTAAGCGCACCCCTAATGCTTTTGCAGTCTCAGAAGTATCCAAACGATTTACCTCAGAAGGACGTACGACGATAAGTGCGATAACGCGGATACCAAAAGTTTTTCTCCACTCGCTCGCCGATTAATTCTTCGGGCACTGGTACAGCGACACCATCCGCCACTGCCTGCTTATAAACGGCCACTGCAATTGCCTTGCTCACTTCGCGAATATTGGCCAAATTTGGCAGCAACGATCCCTCGCCGGTGGTCGCCAAAGGTGACAAAGAGGCAAGTGCTCGAGCGGCCGCAAGCATCATGGTGTCGGTTACTTTACTGGCTTTGGCGCTGATCACTCCGAGCCCTACACCGGGAAAGATATAACTGTTATTACACTGCGCGATCTCGTACTTTACGCCACCTATATCCACGGGTTCAAAAGGACTTCCGGTCGCCACAATTGCCAGGCCTGAGGTCCAGCGAAGAATATCCACAGGCAAGCCTTCAACTCGGCTGGTTGGGTTTGACAATGGCAAAATAATCGGCCGCTCGCAGTGAGCCTGCATTGACTCGACAATGTTTTTATTGAACAGGCCGGGCTGGCCAGAAACACCAACCAACACACTGGGCTGAACATTGCGAATAACATCCGCCAGACCGAGCCTGCCAGGCTTATCCAGCAACCAATCGGCCGTTAAGCCATCGGCCTTGCAGAACTCTTTTTGGAATTCCAGCAAGCCCGAAGAGCTATTGGTTAACAAACCATCCCTGTTCAGAAGAAAAACTCGATTTAGCGCTTGTTCCCGAGTTAGCCCTTCTGCACACATTTCATCGACAATTTGCGCGGCAATGCCACAACCGGCAGAACCGGCGCCAGCAAAAACAATGGTTTGCTCTGACAACTTCTCGTTTTTAGCGTGACAAGCAGCCAGCAAAGTTCCCACTGTCACAGACGCCGTACCCTGCACGTCATCATTAAAACAGCAAAGCTCATCACGGTACTTATGTAGAAGCGGCGTTGCGTGATTTTGGGCAAAATCTTCAAACTGTAATAGCGCATTCGGCCAGCGTACTTTGACAGCTTGGATGAACTGATCGACAAAATCGTAGTACTCGGCGTCGCTGATACGCTCGTGTCTCCACCCCATGTACATGGGATCACTCACCAAAGCGCGGTTGTTACACCCGACATCCAGCACGACGGGCAGAGTATAAGCCGGACTAATACCGCCACATGCGGTATAGAGCGCAAGCTTGCCGATAGGTATACCCATACCGCCTATACCTTGATCGCCCAACCCAAGAATCCTCTCACCGTCGGTAACCACAATAACCTTGACGTTGTGCTTGGTGGCGTTTTGCAAGATATCATCCAACCTATCGCGGTCGGGATAGGAGACAAACAAGCCACGCTTACGCCGATAAATTTTAGAAAAAAGCTCGCAGGCTTTACCCACTGTCGGGGTATATATTAACGGCATGACTTCCTGCAAATGCTCCGTAATTAGACGAAAATACAGGGTCTCGTTAGTGTCTTGGATATTACGCAAAAATATGTGTTTATCGATGTCAGAAGCAAACGAGCAGAGCTGTTCGTAAGCGCGGGCTTTTTGCTCCTCAATGGTTTCAATGTTGTAAGGTAGCAGGCCTTCTAAATTAAATTGCTGTCGCTCCTGACGGCTAAACGCGCTGCCTTTATTCAAAAGCGGAGCTTCCAATAGAGCGGGCCCGGCAAAAGGTATGTATATCGGTCTGGTGTTCACGCTATCCCCTTGAGCTATTCACGGCGTACTCTGACTCAAACAGCCAGCTAAATATTATGGTGCTGTCGCGGCAGCTTTAATCACTTCCTTCCCGGCACTGTTAGTCAGCGTTAAAATAGCATTGTCTAACACTACTTTATGCGTACCAGGTAAAACCTGCAGTAATTTTTGTTCTTGATTCATCAACGCCTCGGGGCACGCCATTCTCGTTGCCGCAATGTTTTGGGCAATGGATAATAGTGCACCTTCAAGTTTGTAATCACCGAAAATCCGATTGCAAGTGCCATTTCCCGAAAAGGTACCATCTGCGGCGAAGGTGAGTTGCGCTGGGCTGTAATCGATCACGCCACCGGCCGCAATTGACTCGATTCGCCAAGAGTTTTGCATCAGGGAGCCCAACAGCTCTGGGTCAGCCTGAGAGGCCGGTTGGTGGGTACAAGCTGTTACTACCATGGCCGCTGCCATCCCCAACCAAGTTTTCACATCAACCATTTCCCTTGCCTCCTTGAAAATACCGATAGGTGCCGCAACCTTTTGATCTTAGCCAGTTTTCAGAAAAATTACACGCCCATATAAAAACACCGGGCTAAAGCCCGGTGTTGTGTAAACACAGCATCAGCGCCCCATACCGGGCGGCAGGCCACCACCGCCTCCAGGCATCATTCCACCCAGGCCGCGCATCATTTTCGACATGCCGCCACCTTTCATCTTTTTCATCATCTTCGCCATTTGCTTATGCTGTTTCAACAAACGGTTGAGATCTTGAATGTTGGTACCCGAGCCCTGAGTAATACGTCGCTTACGCGAGCTCGTCAGACCATCGGGATTACGTCTTTCCCAAGGCGTCATCGAGCCGATAAGCGCTTCCATAACCTTAAACTGTTTCCCCATATCGGCTTGCTGCATCATCTGGCCCATATTGCCCATACCGGGCAATTTGTCCATAAGGCCGGTCAGCCCGCCCATGTCCTGCATTTGTTGCAGTTGGTCGCGCAGATCTTCCAGGTCAAAGCGCTTGCCCTTTTGCACTTTTTTTACCAACTTTTCGGCTTTATCCTTGTCAATTTTGCGCTCGGCTTCTTCGATAAGCGACATGACATCGCCCATACCGAGAATCCGCGAGGCAATACGATCGGGGTGGAAAGGCTCGAGTGCATCGACCTTTTCGCCCATACCCAGGAATTTAATCGGTTTGCCTGTTACCTGACGCACCGACAGTGCCGCACCGCCGCGTGCGTCGCCATCAGCCTTGGTTAAAATCACCCCTGTCAGAGGCAGAGCGTCGTTAAACGCCTGCGCCGTGTTAACCGCATCCTGGCCGATCATAGCGTCAATGACAAACAGGGTTTCAACCGGGTCAGTGACCTCGTGCAGCAAGCGAATTTCATCCATGAGCGCTGCATCAATGTGCAAACGCCCAGCGGTATCGACAATCAATACATCAAAGAATTGCCGTTTAGCATGATCAATGGCCGCCGTTGCAATGGCCTCAGGCTTATCTGTTTCGCTGGACGGAAAACACTCGACCCCTACTTCCTGGGCCAGCGTCTGCAGCTGGGCGATTGCCGCTGGGCGATATACGTCAGCACTGACCACCAATACTTTCTTTTTTTCGCGCTCAGTCAGAAACTTGGCCAGCTTCGCGACCGAGGTGGTTTTACCCGCCCCCTGCAGACCGGCCATCAAAATAACCGCTGGCGGGCGAGTGGCCAGATTGAGTGACTCATTGGCCTCGCCCATCACGGCAATCAGTTCAGATTCAACAATTTTGAGAAATTGCTGCCCCGGGTTGAGCGCCTTGCCTACCTGGGTGCCCAACGCGCGGGACCTCACCCTGCCGACAAAGTCTTTGACCACCGGCAGTGCAACATCGGCCTCTAACAGGGCTTTACGCACTTCGCGCAAGGTCGCCTGGATATTGTCGTCGGTTAATCTCGCCTTGCCGGTAATCTTCTTAAATGTACCCGCAAGACGGTCTTGTAAGTTATCGAACATAGTTGAATATCGCTTTCCAGTTAGGCCACATTTTGACCAGCCGCTGGCACTGCCGCGACCACAGCCATTGTAAAGGGGCATTATAACGTCTAACCCGCGTCCAATACTATTGAAGCTAGGCCAAGACTAATTCTCATTTCCAGCCTTCTCATGTCGGACGTCCTATGCGACACTTTGCGGCTTATGGATACTTGCGTGGAATGATCGAACTGATGTCCCCACACCTGACGAACATACTGGCTATTGGCGGTTACCTTGTCGCCTGGCTCTACTTGGCATACAGCGTTAAGCAGCTTTCCGCTCCGCGAAAGCCATTCTTATTTGCACTTACCGCAATCGCTTTAACTCTGCATATGGCCGGCTGCTACCGCTTGATCATGACGCCCGACGGCTTGGCATTGCAGTTGTTTGGGGTTTTATCGCTGGTGTTTTGTTGCGTCAATTTCATTGTGCTTTTCAGCGCCCTGCGCCGCCCGGTACAGAACCTTTTTCTGCTCTTGTTCCCTCTAACGGCACTAGCCATCACTGCAGCCCTCCTGTTTAAAGGTCAGCGCACCGTGCTACCCGTCACTATGGGGCTTGCTAGCCATGTACTGCTCTCGGTGCTTGCCTACAGCGTCTTGACCATCGCCACCTTGCAGGCGCTGTTCCTAGCACTTCAAAATTACCGTCTCAAGCATAAGCGCACGCTGCCACCACCGCAGCTTATGCCGCCTCTGCAAACCATGGAGTCTCTGCTGTTTGAGATATTGTGGGCCGGTCAAATATTGCTCAGCGCCTCCATCGTATCTGGCATTATTTTCCTCGACGATATTTTTGCGCAACACGCGGTGCACAAAACCGTATTTACGATAATAGCCTGGCTTATTTACAGCACCCTGCTGTGGGGGCGCTATAAGCTGGGTTGGCGAGGGTACACCGCGATTCGCTGGACCCTGGTGGGCTTTGCAATGCTAATGCTGGCGTATTTCGGCAGTAAATTAGTGCTGGAATTTATCCTTAATTAAGTCACGGCAATGGTGTATTGCGCAATACGCCAAACTGCTTCAAGATAGCCGGCCGGCAAGCAATACAGGCAATAAGTACCCTTGAATGAAGTCTCTTTAGAACTGCTGTTTAGCGTTCTGGCCGCACTGCTAGTGATTTCGGCCTTCTTTTCTAGCTCAGAGACGGCGATGATGTCTATCAATCGCTACCGCCTTAAGCACCTGAGCAAAAAAGGTGACCGCGGAGCGATTCGCGTCGAGCAACTGCTGGCTCGCCCCGATCGCTTGATAGGCCTGATTCTGATCGGCAACAATCTGGCCAATAACTTCGCCGCCATCGTCGCTGCAATGATTGGGGTCAAGCTGCTAGGCGAGGATTCTGGTCCAGCCATCGGCGGGCTGGTACTCACACTGTTTATGCTGGTTTTCGCCGAAGTAGCGCCAAAAACTCTGGCCACACTTTACCCAGAGCGCATCTCATTTTTCGCCAGCTTAGTATTAAAGCCTCTATCGTACATTTTGCATCCGGCGGTACTGCTGGTAAACGGTATATCCAATTCGGTAACCAAGTTGTTTGGACTGGAGAAAAAACACTCACACATCGAACATCTAGATCCGGATGAGCTGCGCACGGTGGTTGACGAGGCCGGCGAGCTCATCCCCGATCAACATCAGGGCATGCTGCTGAACATTCTGGATTTGGAAAAATCCACTGTGGAAGACATCATGATTCCGCGCAACGAAGTGGAAGGCTTAGATTTAGAGGACAATGTCGATACGCTTCTCAACAAAATTCGCAATTCCGAGTACACCCGGCTCCCGGTTTACACCGCTGACCTTAATAACGTCGCAGGCATCTTACACTTGCGCAATGTGGCCCGCTTTTTAAACGGCGCCGACACCGATGTAACCAGCGATTTGATCGTCAGCTACGCCGACGAGCCCTACTTCGTGCCCGAGTCTACCCCTCTGCACACTCAGCTTATGAACTTCCAGACACAAAAAAGCCGTATTGCCATGGTGGTGAATGAGTATGGCGAAGTGCAAGGAATTGTGACCATGGAGGATTTACTGGAAGAGATAGTAGGCGAGTTTACCACCAACATCGCAGAGGATACCGAGCAGGATATTATTCCCGAGGCAGATGACTGGTATCGAATTCACGGTGGGACTTTTATTCGCGACATCAATCGCGCGCTAGAGTGGTCGCTACCGATTGACGGACCCAAAACCCTAAACGGTCTGGCAATGGAGTACCTAGAGCGCATCCCAGATGCCAACATCAGCTTTTCACTCGATCAGTACATATTTGAAACCGAAGAGATATCGGACAAAATGGTGACCTGGTTTAAAGTGAAAATGGACGAGAGCCTAACGTAAAACACCGAAAAGCTTGGCAGGCAATAGCACAACACTAACGCCTGCGCAGCTTATGCAGCACCCAGCCGGTCAAAGCCGCCAAGGCCATAGTGGCAACCAGCAGGACTATAGCGGCAAAAGCGTAACTGAATACTTCCCCCCAGGTTACGCCCCAACCATAAACGGCCAAACCAATAAAACACAGACACGAGAGAAAACACGTGGCAGCTAAGCGCCGATAGCGCCCCAAGCTTTTAAACAACATCAGTACTGACTCTCTGAAGAGGCTGAGCTTTGGTCACGCAGAGCTTTAGCCCCCTGTAAGTTAACCGCATTCTCTACCTCGGTATAACCCAATGCTTGCAGGGCATCCATAGCTATGTCCGCACGCCTACCGCTACGACAATAGAGCACAATGCGCTGATCTTTCGCGATTTCCAACTCAGCGATACCCGCTTCAATTCGATCGTGTGGAATATTCAGCGCACCGTCAAGATGAGCAGAAGAATACTCTGCAGGAGTACGAACATCCACCCACAGAATATCTTCAGCACTGGCGAGCATAGAGCCAAACCCAAGCGCCAATAATGTTAGCAGTTGGAGTGTTTTTCGCTTCATAGTCGATCGACTCCCTTTGCTCGCCCGCAGGAACCGGAACTGCACTATCGCTAACATCCAGATCAATCGCGGCGCCACTTGGTTCCTGCCGGCGAATCTTCCAGCACAATACCAGCGGCTACCAGCTGATCTCGAATTTCGTCGGCACGAGCAAAATTGCGTTCTCTCTTAGCTGTGGCGCGCTCCTCAATTAACTGCTCTACTTGCTCGGCGGGCATGGCGTCTTCACTGCCCTGCTGCAAAAACTCTTCAGGCTTAGATTGCAGCAACCCCAAAACACTACCCAATGCTTTGAGTAGCGAAGCAAGGTTTTCTGCTTCAGCCTGATCCTTTTCGGCATTCAGCGCTCTAGCCAAATCAAACATGGCCGCCAGAGCTTCTCGCGTATTAAAGTCATCGTTCATCGATTCGATAAAGCGCTGATAATAGCCATCCGCGTGCAGAGTATTTAAGTCCACAGGCTCGACACTTTCGTGGCCACGCAAGGCACTGTAAAAACGGTCCAAGCCAGCCTTGGCTTCAATCAGATTATCTTCAGAGTAGTTGATCGGGCTGCGGTAGTGACTACTTATCAACAGATAACGAATCACTTCGGGATGATATTTCGCCAGAACATCGCGGATGGTAAAAAAGTTGCCCAACGATTTCGACATTTTCTCACCGTCAAGACGTACCGCACCGGCATGCATCCAATAATTGGCGTATTGACAACCGTTGGCTGCCTCGCTTTGGGCAATCTCGTTTTCGTGATGAGGAAAGGGTAAATCCGGGCCTCCACCGTGGATATCGAAGTTGCTACCCAGACAGTGCTTGCTCATGGCCGAGCACTCAATATGCCATCCGGGTCGGCCCATACCCCACGGGGACTGCCATCCTACTTCGCCCTCTGCTGCGGCCTTCCAGAGGGCAAAATCACGAGGATCTTCTTTGGCACTGCCAACTTCTACCCGCGCCCCAACCAGCAACTCATCCAGTTTCTTGTTCGTGAGCTTGCCATAGTCATTAAACCGCGACACGCGGTAGTAAACATCACCATTTTCAGCCCGGTAGGCAAAACCTTTTTCTTCTAGGGCAGTTATCAAGGCAACAATATCGTCAATGTGTGCAGTCGCACGGGGCTCCTGATCCGGAGGCAATATACCCAGGGCCCGCTCATCTTCGTGCATAAACTCGATAAAGCGGCTTGTTAAGTCCGTGTATGGTTCTTTATTTTCTTCCGCACGACGCAAAATTTTATCGTCAATATCGGTGATATTGCGTACATAATTTACCTCCCAGCCCTGCGATCGCAGATACCGAGTGATAACATCGAAAGCGACCAACACACGTGCATGGCCGATATGACAAAAGTCGTAAACCGTAATACCACACACGTACAGACCGATTTTCCCAGCCTGCAACGGAGTAAAGTTTTCTTTCTGTCTACTTAAGGTGCTGTATATTTTTAATGACATAGCGTTTGCAGAAATTGCCGTTCCCTTCAGTTTTGCTGCGAAATTTTGGCCCAGCTGTCACGCAGGCCAATTGTGCGATTAAAAACCGGCTTGCCGTCTTTACTGTATTCTTCATCCAGACAGAAGTAGCCTTCGCGCTCAAATTGGTAGGCATATTCGGCAGCAGCATTCGTTAATGAGGGCTCTGCCATGCAGCCGCTCAAAACCTCAAGGCTCGCCGGATTAATGGCTTTTAAAAAGTCTTCTCCACCTGCCCCCGGATTAGCCTCACTAAACAGGCGATCGTAGAGTCGCACTTCACATTTCAGGTGATTTTTGCCGCACACCCAGTGAATAACACCTTTGGGTTTAACGCCATCTTCAGGGTCCAAGCCTACAGTGTTTTCAATAACCCGTGCTTTAACTTCAATAATATTGCCATCGGTATCTTTTACGCACTCATCCGCTTCAATCACATAAGCGTTGCGCAGACGTACACGCTTACCAATAACCAGGCGCTTATACTTTTTATTCGCTTCTTCACGAAAATCTTCAGCGTCTATGTATAGAGTCGCCGAGAACGGCAGCTCACGAGCACCCAGATCTTCACGATTAGGATGACCAGGAGCATTGAACACCTCGGTTTTGTCTGCTGGGTAATTGGTCAAGGTCAACTTCAATGGACGCAATACACACATGGCACGCGGCGCATTTTTATCCAAATCATCGCGCACACAGTATTCAAGCATTCCTACGTCGACAACACTGTCAGACCGGGTAACACCAATACGTTCACAGAAGTTGCGCAGCGCAGCCGGTGTGTAACCGCGGCGTCGCATACCAGATATGGTGGGCATCCGCGGATCATTCCAGCCATCGACAAAGCCTTCATCTACAAGCTGGCGCAACTTGCGCTTGCTGGTGACGGTGTAGTTCAGGTTCAGCCGCGCAAATTCGTACTGCTTAGGAGAGGCAGGCACCGACAAATTTTCGATAAACCACTCGTACAAGGGGCGGTGATCCTCAAACTCCAATGTACAAATGGAATGGGTAATACCCTCAATCGCGTCGCTCTGGCCATGGGCAAAGTCATAGGAAGGATAAATGCACCATTTATCCCCGGTGTGATGATGACGTACTTTTTTAATGCGATAGATCACTGGATCACGCAGATTAATATTGGGAGCGGCCATATCAATCTTTGCTCGCAGCGAACAACTGCCCTCTTCTAGCTCGCCCTGCTTCATCTTGGTAAACAGAGCCAGGTTTTCCTCAACGCTGCGATCTCGGTTGGGGCTATTACGACCAGGCTCCGTTAGAGTGCCGCGGAACTCACGCGCCTGCTCTGGGCTCAAATCGCAAACATACGCTTTGCCGGCTCGGATTAACTCCAGTGCCCAATCGTGCAACTGGTCAAAATAATCCGAAGTAAAACGAATATCCCCAGCCCACTCAAACCCCAGCCAAGTGACGTCACGTTTGATGGATTCAACAAACTCTTCGCTTTCTTTTTCCGGGTTGGTGTCATCAAACCGCAAATTGCACTTGCCACCGAACTCACGCGCCAGGCCAAAATTCAAGCATATGGATTTGGCGTGTCCGATATGTAAATAACCATTTGGCTCGGGCGGAAAACGGGTGGAAATCGAGGTGACCTTACCTTCGGCAAGGTCGCGCTTAATAATATTTTGCAGAAAGTGGGCGGGCTTTTCATTAGCCGGCGCATCCGCTATGGAGGAGTCGCTCATATAGCTCAGAATCCAAACGAGAATAAAAACAGGCGAAATTAGGCAGGGTATTGTATAGCCTGCGCCCGGTATTTCCTACCGTTAGCGCGTCAAGGGCCTATTGTGGAGCGGTAGTCGCTGCGTCTTTGCAGCTGGTAATCACGCACCGCCTTGTTGTGTTCTTCCAAAGTGGCGGAGAAAACATGGGTGCCATCGCCCTTGGCGACAAAATACAGCTCGTCACCAGCTTCGGGATGCATGCTGGCATGTAAAGCGCCCTCGCCGGGAAGTGCGATGGGAGTAGGCGGCAAGCCATGGCGGGTATAGGTATTGTACGGGGTTGGGCGGCGCAAATCGGCGCGGCCGATTTTGCCTTGGTAACTCTCGCCCATACCGTAGATCACAGTCGGGTCAGTCTGCAAACGCATATTCTGCTGCAGGCGACGCACGAAAACCCCGGCTATTTTCTGCCGCTCCCATGCAGCGCCCGTTTCACGCTCAACAATAGAGGCCATAATTAGCGCTTCATAGGGGGTCTCGTAGGGCAAACCTAAATCGCGTCCCTGCCATAACTCATCCAAAGTAGCCGCCATTTTGCGATAAGCGCGCTGCAAAATTTCAACGTCGGTGGTACCGCCGTCGTAATGATAAGTGTCCGGAAAAAACCATCCCTCCGGGTGATCAACAGGCAGGTCCAACAGAGCCAATTGCTCCTCCATTGTCTTGCCCTGCAATACAGAGGTAATCCTGGGGGCGCGCGCCAAGGCTGCGACAGCGTCCGCATAGGTCCACCCCTCAATAATAGCCACGGCGTACTCAATGACATTACCTGTGTGCAACACCTTGACCAAGTCGGCAGGCGTTATACCTGGCTCAAAACGATAATCACCGGCCCGGACTGCAGCCTGCCCACTGAGGCGAGCATATAATACCAGCACCTGCGGATGCTCAAGCACTTCAAGGGCCGCCAAATCAGCTGTCACCTGACTGAGGTTGCCGCCAGCGGGCAGCTCATAAACCAGGCCATCGTCACCGACAATCAAAGGCTCATTAAGCCACTTTTTAAAATACTGAAAGGCACCCAGCCCGGCCACCAGAGCGCCCAGAAGCGCTAACAGTATGACTTTCTTCAAAAAGCTTACCGCGAGCTGTACCATTAATTTACAGCCTTTTCGAAATACATGTTCACCGCAGCCTGCAGCTGCTGAGCACGATCACTGCTCGGCAGTCTAAACCAAAGATTTCCTTCGTCATCCACGATTTCGCCGACAGGCCTAACGCCTTTAACGCTGTTGCAAATAAAGAGCTCTTCGGCGGCTTTTATATCTTCAAGCCGTAGCGAGTCCTCGCGCACTTTAGCGCCCGTCGCGGGAATGATACTCTCGCATAGCAATTGTCGCATGACCCCCTTTACACCACACTGATCCAACGAGGGCGTCAGCCAAGTATCATCTTGCCATATAAACAGGTTATGCGAGGTAGCCTCAATGACCTCGCCCTCTGAATCACACAAGATACCCTCTGCAATGGCCGAGTCACTCCATTCGGCGCGTGCTATTACCTGCTCGATACGGCTCAAGTGTTTGTGCCCTGCCAGCGTCGGGTTGCGCCCGAGTCTTTGCTTACACAAACGCACAGTGCAGGGCTCTTTTTCATTTGCTATTGCCGCATCGGCCGGGAAATAAAAACAGATCAGTCGACTTCGCTCGGCGCCCGCCGGGTCATACCCCCTGCCGCCATCACCTCGAGTTAAAATGATCTTTATCACACCAAAACTAACAGAGTTAAGCTGCGCAAATATTGGCTCGATTGCGCGAGCTAAAGCTGCATCGGATAAATCGATGGCCAGCTCGGCAGCGGAGCGCTGCAGACGCTGTAAATGATAGGCCAGTAAAGGTAGCGCACCACGATTCACGGAAATAGTTTCAAACACACCATCTCCGTAGGCCAGTCCCCTGTCCAGAGGGGAAAGACCGGCAGCAGGTGTGCCATCAATCCAGATTTGCGGCATATTGCTAGCGGCCATTGCCCAATATCTTAACGGTAGGTTTACTTCAGGCGCGAAAACACCAACGAACCATTGGTGCCACCGAAACCAAACGAGTTCGACAGCACAGCGTGTATTTCTTTTTCCTGCGCCGTATGCGGCACAAGGTTGATATCACCACACTCTTCGTCTGGATTGTCGAGATTAATCGTGGGCGGAGCCACCTGATCGCGAATAGCAAGCACACTAAAAATCGCTTCTACGGCACCGGCGGCGCCCAAAAGGTGACCAATCATAGATTTGGTGGAACTAACCGCCACCTGATCAACCGCTGAGGCCATCACAGATTTCACCGCCCGACACTCAGCCACATCCCCTGCCGGAGTAGAAGTGCCGTGGGCGTTAATGTAGTTGATGTCTTCGAGAGCGATATTGGCGTCCTTGATCGCGTTTTGCATCGACAAGGCCGCACCTGCTCCGTCGGCTGGAGGAGACGTCATGTGGTAGGCGTCGCCGCTCATACCAAAGCCGACCAGCTCAGCATAAATGTTCGCACCACGGGCTTTGGCATGCTCGTACTCTTCCAGCACCAAAACCCCAGCGCCATCACCCAGTACAAAACCATCGCGGTCTTTATCCCAGGGTCGGCTGGCCGCCTGCGGATTATCGTTGCGCCCGGAGAGAGCTCGAGCAGCAGCAAAACCGCCCAAACCTACTGGCGTAGTCGCCATTTCCGCGCCACCAGCGAGCATCACATCCGCCTCACCGTACATGATGGAGCGAGCTGCCAGACCGATACAGTGGGTACCGGTAGTGCACGCGGTGGTAACGGCCAGGTTTGGCCCGCGCAAGCCGTAATGAATAGACAAGTTACCTGCGATCATATTGATGATTGCACCCGGCACAAAAAACGGCGACATACGGCGTGGGCCTTTTTGCTCAACGACCAAGGTGCCATCTTCGATAGTGCCAATACCGCCGATACCAGAGCCAATAGAGACCCCCATACGGGCGCTGTTTTCTTCGGTAACTTCAAGCCCCGAGTCACGCATGGCCTGAATGCCAGCAACCATACCGAACTGGATAAAACGATCCATCTTGCGCGCATCTTTTTGCGCAAAATAACCGTCGACAGAAAAATCCTTCACCGACGCGGAAAATTGTGTACTGAACGCAGAGGCGTCAAAGCTGGTGATCGGAGCGACACCGCTCTTACCGTTTAAGATCCCATCCCAGGTATCCGCCACCGTATTCCCCAAGGGACTGACCATACCTAACCCGGTAACAACTACTCTCTTACGCGACACTTATTTAATCTCCCGCTGCAGAAACGCGAATGCTCTGCTCGCCTGTTTGATTGAATACCGACATGCACGAGCACGCGATACTAAAAAAGAAAAAGCCGTACTATTTTTCAATAATACGGCTTTCGCTGAATCTGGATTCAAAGAATGCGCAGATTAGGCCAGATTGGCATTGATGTAATCGATAGCCAACTGAACAGTGGTGATTTTCTCGGCTTCTTCATCCGGAATCTCGGTTTCAAACTCTTCTTCCAGAGCCATCACCAGCTCTACAGTATCCAGAGAGTCCGCGCCCAAATCTTCAACGAAAGAAGCCTCGGCTTTCACTTCATCTTCTTTAACGCCCAGTTGCTCAGCAACGATTTTTTTTACGCGTTCTTCAATGCTGCTCATGATCTAATTCAACTCCTAGTAGGTAGTATCGACGAAACCGTCACCCGAACCACAGTGGCGGTTCCAGATTATCTACGGCGAAATCGACGCGCATTTTACATCGAATTTCGCCGCGTTGTAACGCATCGGGCAAAAAAACTTTCCCCTGCGAGTATTTTCTTATAAAAAACAACTGCTTAGAAAAGCAATTATCCCATATACATGCCGCCATTCACCTGAATAGTCTCACCGGAAACATAACCTCCGGCGTCAGAAGCCAAAAAGCTCACGACTGCGGCAATCTCCTCAGGCTTGCCCAGCCTGCCAAGAGGAATGCGATTTAGCAAGTCCGCTTTTTGTTCGTCCGGCAAAACCTTGGTCATATCGGTATCGATAAACCCAGGCGCCACAGTATTCACGGTAATACCGCGCGAACCAACTTCAGCCGCCAGTGAACGCGCGAAACCCGCTACACCGGCTTTAGTTGCCGCGTAGTTCGCCTGCCCTGGGTTGCCCATAGAGCCAACCACGGAGCCGACATTAATGATACGCCCCCAGCGAGCCTTCATCATGCCGCGCAATACAGCTTTGCTCAATCGATACACTGCACTGAGATTGGTATTGATCACGTCAAACCACTCTTCATCGGACATGCGCATCAGCAAGTTATCCTTGGTGATACCGGCGTTGTTTACCAATATTGCTGGCGCGCCATACTCATCTGTAACCCGCTTGAGCAATTCGGCTACCGATTCCGGCTCAGTAACATTCAGCACCATGCCACACCCCTTGTGCCCCACAGACTGAATATTGTCGGTAATGGCGGCGGCGCCTTTTTCGCTGGTCGCGGTGCCAACCACCACGGCACCGGCGGCACCGAGCTGTTCGGCAATCGCCGCACCAATACCGCGGCTTGCACCAGTTACAAGTGCCACTTTATCTTCTAAATTCATCATCTTATAAAATATCCTTTAGTGACTTTCTAGGAGGCTAAAGCCGCTTCGAACTCCTCGGGAGTCTCCACTGAAGTCGCGCTGATAGCGCGATCGATCCGTTTTGCAAGACCGGCCAACACCTTGCCAGGTCCGCATTCAATCAAGCGCTCGACACCTTCCGCCTGCATGGTTTTAACGCAGTCAACCCATAGCACTGGCGAATAAATTTGCTCAATCATCAGCGCTTTAATTTTTTCTGGATCCGACTCGGCCGCGGCATTCACATTGTGCACCACAGGCACCTGGGGCGCATTAAACTCAGTTGCCTGAACCTGTTCAGCAAGACGCTCCGCAGCTGGCTGCATCAATAAAGTATGGAAAGGAGCACTAACCGGCAGCGGCAAGCCGCGCTTGGCTCCTGCCTCTTTGCACGCCTCAATAGCACGTGCCACCGCATCGGCGTGCCCTGCAATTACTACCTGCCCCGGCGAGTTAAAATTCACCGGCCCTACGACTTCGCCTTGCGCTGACGCTTCACAGGCAGACTTAACCTCTGCGTCATCCAAGCCAATAATCGCTGCCATGGCGCCTACGCCAGCCGGCACTGCCTCTTGCATCAGCTTGCCCCGTTGGCGCACCAGGGCAACAGCATCAGTAAAAGCAACCACGCCCGCGCACACCAAGGCCGACCATTCGCCCAAACTATGACCCGCCATCATTGCCGGCGCAGCGCCGCCTCGCTCACACCAAACGCGCCAACAAGCAACACTCGCCGTGAGCAACAAAGGCTGAGTGCATTCGGTTAGGTTAATCTCCTCCTGAGTCCCCTGCTGCGCACGCTGCCAGAGGTCGTACCCAAGCACCTGCGAAGCTTCAGCAAAAGTTTGTTCAACAATAGGATACTGGGCCGCAAGTTCGGCGAGCATGCCAATTTTCTGCGATCCCTGCCCCGGAAATACAAATGCGAGATTTGCTACGGTCATAATCATTAACTCTTATATGGTTAGAACTAAAATCTTGTGTTGCTCCTATTCACCGGGCAACGGCAGTAGCGATTTTTTCTGGCACCGCTGTTTGCGCTTGCTCAAGCGCCAAGTTCAGGGCATTGACGGTAGCATTTACTCCCGCGCCACCATGACTCTTGACTACCACCCCGTTAAGCCCAGCGAGCACTGCGCCATTATAAGCGTCGGGGTTAAACTCGGCGCGCCAACTTTTAACGATCGGCCAGATTAGCAGGCCCGCCAAACGCCCCAGCCCGGTCGAAAAGCTCTTCTCGATTCGGCGGGTTAGCACCCTAGCCACACCCTCGCTGGTTTTAAGGGCGATATTGCCACTAAAACCATCGCTTACGATTACCTCTGCAGCACCGGTATAAATGGCGTCAGCCTCAAGGTAACCGGAAAAATTTATATCCTTAGCACTTTTCAGTAGCTGCGCCGCATCGCGAATAGTTCGGGTTCCCTTACCCGCCTCCGCTCCAATATTAAGCAGCGCAACCCTCGGGTTTTCGATCCCCGAAGCCCTGGCCTGAACCTGCCCCATGCGGGCAAACTGCAGCAACTGCTCGGCGCTGCAGTGTAGATTCCCTCCCAGATCTAGCATCAGTGTAAAGCCCGATTCCACCGGCATAATTTTACTGAATGCCGGTACTTCTACACCTGGAATAACCCCTAGCACACGGCGACTAATCAGCATCAATGCGCCACTGTTACCGGCACTGACACAGGCCTGAACCCTGCGATCAGCAAGCGCCTGTAACGCCTGCCACATGGACGAATCCTTTCCCTGGCGCAATGTTTGGCGCGGGTCGGCATCCATCGCAATCACACTTTGCGTCGGCTGTATGCTGATATTGCTAGAGAGGGGGCGGTCGGCGGCGGCGTTAATGGCCTCCGGATCACCGAACAAATGAAGTTGAACATGGGGTACTGCCTGCGCGAATTTTTGCGCAGCGGGGATAGTAATGCGGGGACCGAAGTCCCCGCTCATAGCATCAAGTGCCAGTCGTATTGGAGTAGACAATGTTAAATCGTCTTTCTGCCAGACAACTTACTCGTCAGATGCTTTATCGATCACCTTACGACCACGGTAAAAACCGTCGGCGGTCACATGATGACGCAAGTGCTTTTCACCACTGGTAGGATCTACAGACAGGGTCTGCCCGGTCAGCGCATCGTGAGAACGACGCATACCGCGCTTAGAACGTGTCTTTTTGTTTTGTTGAACGGCCATGATTTAACTCCTATATAACAATAAACTGAAGCAGGGGCGCCTCTGGTAGACCAGACTACTTTTTCGGCGTTCCTTTAAGTTGCTCCAGAACTTGAAACGGGTTTTGCTTGGGCTTACTGCTTACCTCAGCCTCGGGTGCCTCACTGCGAAAGTGCTCACTGGGAACACACGCATAGTCATGATAGGCCACCGCCGGCAGACTCAACAGCAACTCTTCTTCCACGATATCGTAAAAGTCAGCTGCACCCTCACCTACAACCCAAGGATCGAGATCGCGCGGCAAGGCCCGAGCCTGATCCTCACTCCACACAATACCGAGCCTCAGATTACAACTTAAAGGCACCTGAACAAGGTCGAGACAACGCTGACAGATCATACTGACCTCGCCGTCAATTGCTCCTTCCAGTACCTTTTTGCCATCTTCATCAATTCGGAACGATAACAGCACCTGAAAACTCGCACTGTCACCAGCCACTGCACCCTGTAGACGCGGCAGCGCCTCAAGAGCCAAAACGCCCGTCAATTCTACGCCCTGCTGGGCGTATTTACGCGGGTCGCCGCGCCTTGGCAATGACTGACTTGAGGGTGCTTGAGACATAAGCGCGCAATAATAGGGATAGACCGTCCATCTGTCAAAGACATTTGACCTTTTCGGCCAATAAATACAAGGTATCGGGCCATTTAAGTGCCCCGCGAATTAATTGGAACCCGCAACAGTGGCACTCAACCCCTAAAACGCCCAAGCCGGCTCGGCGCCACTGGCCGTACCAGCACAGCGGAGACAACACCAATGCAACGAGAAATTGTACTCGCCTCCAGCTCGCCTCAGCGTCGCGAACTGCTGAAAAGGCTGAACCTACCTTTTACTGCGGTATCGCCCGAGATCGACGAAGCACCTATACCGCATGAGACTCCTCACGAACTGGCCCTGCGCCTGGCGCAACAAAAAGCCGAAGCGTTGGCGGCCACCTACCCCTCTCACCTGATTATTGGTAGCGACCAGGTTGCAAGCCTGGACGGCACCCCCTGCAGCAAGCCCGGCAACCATGAAAAAGCATTGGCTCAATTGCAAGCGGCGAGCGGCAAAAAAGTAACTTTTTATACCGGCCTGTGCCTACTGGACTCCTTGAAAATGAAACCCCTTACTGCGGTGGAAAGCTTCAGCGTATATTTTCGCCCTCTAACCACCGAGCAAATAGACTATTACTTAAGGCAGGATCAGCCCTATGATTGCGCTGGCAGCTTTAAATGCGAAGCTCTGGGCATTAGCTTATTCGAACGACTGGAGGGGGATGATCCCAACGCCCTCATCGGCCTGCCACTGATAAGACTTACACAGCTACTGGGTAAAGTGGGAATCGATGTGCTCAAATCGCAACCTAGCGACGCCAGGACAGAATTTCACTGAAACAACTCATGCACAGCTCAGGCTCGTAAGGATACAGGCGCTCGGGTTTATGAGCTCCGTAACTGACTGCAATACGCGCCATTCCGGCGCGCCGCCCCATTTCCATATCGTACTCGGTGTCGCCTACCATTACGGCTTCAGCGGCGGGGACAGATAACTCCGCCAACAGCTGATGCAACATCAAAGGGTCCGGCTTAGAGGCTGTCTCATCGGCACAACGACTGGCATGAAAATATCCGTCAAGCCCCATCGCCGCAAAAATACGATCGAGTCCCTTGCGGCTTTTACCCGTCGCTACCGCCAGAATATGCCCATCGGCCCGCAACTTATCCAAGGATTCCTGAACCCTGGGGTATAACTCTGCGGGCTTGGCCTGGTCCATCTGCAGGTAATGATGTCGGTAGCGGTCACGTATAGCATCCAGACTTTGTACTGATTCATCCGGGTACATCACCCGTAAAGCCTCCGGCAAACCCAGGCCGATTATATTGCGCACCGTATCGTCCTCCGGCCGCTGCCAACCTATATCCTCGGCGGCGCGCTGCATGGCAGCCACTATGGTGTCAGTGGAATCGCTGAGAGTCCCATCCCAATCAAAGATATACAGCAAAGCCTACTCCTCCGGCCTTAAGCCACCCAAGACTGACTGCAGATCACCCGGCAAAGGCGCCTCAACCATAATCTCTTGCCCGTCAGGTAGACATAGACGCAGCGCACTGGCATGCAAAAACAGCCGCTTTGCACCATTGCGACGCATCTTTTCATTCACATCATCACGACCGTATTTTTCGTCCCCCAACAAGGGGCAACCTTTGTACTGAGCGTGCACACGAATTTGATGCGTACGCCCAGTAATTGGCCTCGCCTCGACCAGAGTAAACCCCTGATAACACTGTAAAATCTTAAACTGGGTCAGGCTGCGTTTGCCCTCGGGATGGACTTTGACAATACGCTCGCGACCGCCAGAAGCCTCAAGCTTAAGCAAGGGCGCATCCACTTTATGCGCTTTAACAGGCCAGGCACCCACTACCAGCGCCTGATAAACCTTGGTAATACCGCCTGCCCCGGCTGTTTTTTCCCGCAGCGACTGCTGTAAAAATCGAAGATAACTGCGTTTTTTGGCCACCATAATGCAACCGGAGGTATCCCTATCCAGCCGATGGACCAACTCAAGATAACGAGCCTCAGGCCTCAGCTGACGCAAAGCTTCAATCAAACCGAGACTGACACCACTGCCACCGTGTACAGCAAGCCCGGGCGGCTTATTAACCACCAACAAGCCATCACTTTCGAACAGGATCGACTGATCCAGCAGCCTGCCTAACCCTTGACTTAATTGCTTGGGAGGCTCGCGACGGGCAACTTTCAGCGGTGGCAAGCGCACTACATCGCCCGCGGCAAGGCGGCTCTCGGCTCGCACCCGCCCTTTATTGACCCGTACCTCGCCTTTGCGCAGCAACTTGTAAACGTGTGTACGCGGCACCCCCTTTAACCGTGCCACCAGGTAATTATCTACCCGCTGCCCAGCCTGATCGGCATCGATAGTGAGATACTGAACCTGACTAAAGCGCTCATCAAGGTCATTAAAAGAGGGAGGTTTTGTATTCATGGCGCGGATTTTACCAGTATTCGCTTTGCGCGGGCACATCCGACAGCGGCAAAAATACGTTTGCCGCGCTTTGCCTTAGCTGTTATATTCGGCCCTGCTGGGACAGGCAGGTTTCCGGACATTGCGTATCAGGCGTGTCGCGAGGAAATACCGCTGCCAGCCGAGGTGCCGCCCAACTTAATATACGATTGACGTGGCGCACCAGGTGAAGTGATGAGAGGTGCGACGCGCGCCCAAAGCTATTTAGCTAAGCCAAGCTTAAGGCAGCGCGAACACCAAAACCATTGCGCAGCAGGCGCAATGCGATTAATCCGCTCGATGTGTTTTGTAATATACCAGCTGATCTCTGGCAGAAACTTGAACGATGAGAGAGCACCAATTGCTCCCGATAGACTCATAGGAAAGAAGGCATTTGCCTGCTGCACAGACAAGCAAAATGACAGCGCCGGACAGACCCGGCTAACTCGGTAAAACGGATTTTAAAGACAATATTGACACTTCGGTTTGCAAAACCAGCGCCTAATGCGCACAAACCGACGACGAAGTTCAATAACAATCCGACAGCCGCCACTGCCTCCCTCAGGACGCAGAGCGCAATATGGCTGTGCAAGACACACAGCGTTGATTAGTCGCCAGGGGCCCGCTGCGCCCAACAGGAAAGACTAGGAAACGCATGAAAAGAATGCTGATAAACGCTACCCAGCCAGAAGAGCTGCGCGTAGCACTGGTTGACGGCCAATGGCTGTACGACCTGGATATTGAAAACCGCAACCGCGAACAGAAAAAAGCCAATATTTACAAAGGCCGAATCACCCGGGTTGAACCCAGCCTCGAGGCCGCGTTTGTTGATTACGGCGCCGAGCGTCACGGCTTTTTACCACTCAAAGAAATCTCCCGCGAATATTTTGCTAAATCTCCCGGTGATTCCGACGGCCGCGTCAAGATTAAAGACGTTGTTAAAGAAGGCACAGAGGTTATCGTTCAAGTCGATAAAGAAGAGCGCGGCAACAAAGGCGCAGCCCTCACGACTTTTGTCAGTTTGGCCGGACGCTATCTGGTTTTAATGCCCAACAACCCTCGCGCCGGCGGCATCTCGCGCCGCATCGAAGGTGAAGATCGCGCCGAATTGCGCGACGCCCTGAGCCAGATTGAAATCCCCAATGGCATGGGCATTATTATCCGCACCGCGGGCGTGGGCCGCAGTGCCGAAGAATTGCAGTGGGATTTAAACTACCTGCTACAGCTTTGGGAGTCGATCGATCAGGGAGCGCAAAACTGTAAGGCCCCTACTTTCTTATTCCAGGAAAGCAACGTTATCATCCGCGCCATTCGCGATTACCTGCGCCAGGATATCGGGGAAGTTATCGTCGACAACAAAGAATCTTTCGACCTGGCCTCAGGCTTTATTCGCCAAGTCATGCCTAATTTTGGCAGCAAGGTTAAGCTATATCAGGACGACATCCCCCTATTTAACCGTTACCAAATCGAAAGCCAGATCGAGACCGCCTTTCAGCGCGAAGTAAAGCTACCTTCTGGCGGCTCGATTGTGATCGATGTGACCGAGGCACTGGTTTCTATCGACATCAACTCCTCGCGCGCCACCAAAGGCGGCGACATTGAAGAGACTGCACTGCAAACCAACCTAGAAGCAGCCGATGAAATTGCGCGCCAATTGCGCTTGCGCGATATGGGCGGCCTGGTGGTTATCGACTTTATCGACATGCAGGCAAGTCGCAATCAGCGCGAGGTAGAAAACCGCATTCGCGATGCCCTGGCAATGGATCGCGCGCGCGTACAGATTGGCCGCATCTCGCGTTTTGGCCTACTGGAAATGTCGCGTCAGCGTCTGCGCCCAAGCTTGGGCGAAGTACATTCCAAGGTTTGCCCGCGCTGCAATGGCCAGGGCACCATTCGCGGCACTCGCTCGCTGGCACTGTCTATTTTGCGTCTGGTAGAGGAAGAGGCGCAGAAAGAGCGCAGCGCAGAAATTCGCGCCATTGCGCCAACGTCTGTAGCCACCTATCTGCTGAACGAAAAGCGCAAAACCATTTTCAGCATTGAGCAGCGCAACAACACCCGTGTAGTAGTTGTACCCAACAATGAGATGACCACTCCGCATTTCGAAGTACAACGACTTCGCGATGATGACGAAGGCACCCTGGAAACCAGCTATAAGATTGTTGCTTCTGAAGAGCACACCGAACACGAGCAGATTACTGAGGCCGCTCCCGTTAAGCTGCCTCAGCCACTGGTTCAACCTACTGCACCTGCCGAGCAGGCGCCCGCACCTGTGGCCAAGGCCGAGCCGGGCCTAATTGCTCGTCTTATCAGCTGGCTGCAGGAACTGTTCGAAGGTGAGGAGAAGCCCGAGCCCGCCCCCAAGCACAAGCGCAAAGGTGGCGATCAACGCTCGCGCCGCAGTCGCCCACAGAACCGTCAACGCCGTCAGGACGAGAGCGACGACAAGAGCAAAAAAGGCAAAAAAGAGCCAAGCGAAAGCAAAGACCGCAATAGCAAAGATAAAGATAACGGCGAGCAGCGCTCAGAGTCGCGCCCCAACCGCAATCGTCGCGGACGCAACCGCAATCGCAACCGCAACCGCGATGAGCAGCGCAACAATCAACCCGAGGGTAAAAACAGCGACAGCAATAGCCAGGCTTCGCCACAAAACCCGGCGGAGGAAAACCAGAGCAGCTCAGGCAATGATGAGCAACGCCCGGCCAAACGCCCTTCCGGTCGCCGCCGCGGCAACCAACGCCGCCGTCGCCGTGAGGACAGCACCTCTAACCAAGAGCTGCACGCCCAGGTCAACCAGGCGATCGATGCTCAAGAAGCTGCCGTACAAGAAACGCCAACAGCCAGCGACAAAGCATCAGTAACGAGCGACAAGGCAAAAGAAGCCGGCGCCCCAAAAGCGGCCGACGGCAATCAGCAGCCGCAAGCTAAGATGGAGCGCGATCAAGAACGCAAGCCCGCCGAACAAGTCAGTAAGGCCGAAGTTAGATCGTCAGAGAAGTCTGCAGAAGAAAAGGCTCCCGCCGAGAAACCTGAGGCAGAAGTACAGGAGCCGGTCAAGGTCGAAGCGGATGCCGTGACTAAAGAAGGCGACACCTCGACAGAGAAGCCGGTAGCCGAAAAGGAAAAGCAAGACGAGATCGACGCAACTGCAGCGGCAGAACAAGCAAGCGAACAGCCTGTCACCGCAGCAAACCCTGTGTCGGAGCCTTCGCAGAACGACACCAAGGTAGAGGCGGAAGCAGCCGTTGTGCAAGAAACACCGATAGCGCAGCCTCAGGCGGACACACCTTCACCCGAGGAGCCAGCACCTGCGCAAGCTGAAATCACTGAAGCGAAAGCCAACGAAACGGTTGCAGAAGACGAAGAGAAAACCTCTGCTGCGAAAGGGCAAGAAAAAACCCTGACAATCGCGAGCAAAGATGGCTCCCAGACCTCAGTGCGCAAATTCAGCAGAGCGCAAAACGATCCACGTGTTACCCCCAAGCCTGTGCAGCAGGTGCGGATTCTGACCGAAACTCGCAGTCGCCCTTTGCCGAGAGCGCTGGATACCAGTCAGCCGGCACGGGTAAACCACAACCCTCGGCCATTGCAGCGTCCCAGCAATGACCCGAGGGTCAACGGCAAGCCTGCTCAGTAATCGGGCAAATTGAATAAAAGCCGGGCAGAGCCCGGCTTTTATTTTTGCTACCACCCTATAAGTAACGGAAAAATAGTGTTTTTTTCCACACAACGCTTGCCCCAAAATAAAACCTATGTATAATTTGCCCCACTTCGGAAGGGTGGCAGAGTGGTTGAATGCACCGGTCTTGAAAACCGGCGTAGGTTAATAGCCTACCCAGGGTTCAAATCCCTGCCCTTCCGCCATATCGAAAGCGCTTTGCTCCATGAGTAAAGCGCTTTTTTTATGTCTCAATGTTGTTTCAGACACCTTGTAACCCGCTCCCGACGCCCCCAATATAAGTACTGGTATATCTTTGCTTTGCCCCATCAAACTTGTATGATTGGGCGCAGTTAAACTGAACTGGAGAACCCCCATGGAACAAATACGCACTGTTGATTCTGCAATTGCGCAGTCCGCTGAAGTCAGTAGCGTTTTGCGCAACACTTATTTACTCCTGGCCGTCACCCTGGCCTTTAGTGCATTGACAGCTGGCATCGCCATGGCCGTCAATATGCCACACACCCTCGGCATCGTGATGTCCTTGGTAGCAATGGGTCTTATCTGGTTTGTTTTGCCACGCACCGCCAACTCAGCTACAGGTTTGGTGGTTGTATTCGCTTTTACCGGTCTAATCGGCGCTAGCCTCGGCCCAATTCTGAACTACTACCTTGCCACCGCAAATGGCGGCACCATCGTATTACAAGCGCTGGGCGGCACTGCATTTACCTTTTTAGGCCTCTCAGCCTACGCTCTGATTAGCCGCAAAGACTTCAGTTTTCTGCAGGGCTTTGTGGTCATGGGCGTTATGATTATGCTGGGCGCCATGCTGCTACTTATAGGCGCCTCTTTGTTCGGCTATCATCTTGAAACTCTGCACCTAGTGTTTTCTGCTGGCATTATTCTGCTCATGTCAGCGATCATTCTGTTTCAAACCAGCGCCATTATTCATGGTGGTGAGCGCAACTACATTTTGGCAACCACCAGCCTATATCTAGCCATCATTAATATCTTCACCAGCCTGCTTCATTTACTGGGCGCAGCAGAAGATTAAGTAATCGCCATTCATAAAAAGCCCCGCAAGGGGCTTTTTCTTGCCCTCATGATTTTTACCATTGTTGTATTAGGTGCTCCCTACGCCAGCGAAGCGAGCTCTACCGCCTACCGCTTCTGTCACGCCGCCCTTGAACAGGGACATAGCGTCAAGCGCGTATTCTTTTACGGCGATGCCGTACACACAGGCTCGACACTGATTACTCCACCCCAGGATGAGCCAAATTTACCCGCACTGTGGCAGGCCCTTATCAGGGAGCACAACCTGGACGCCGTAATATGCATCGCAGCGGCACTAAAAAGGGGTGTTCTGGACACAGAAGAGCAGAGCCGTTATCGAAAAAGCGCCAGTAATCTCGCCGCAGGTTTTACCCTAAGCGGCCTCGGACAACTAATAGAGTCGTCGGCCACCTGCGACAGAACCATTACTTTTGGGGCATAGAGGCAATGAGCAAAATACTCTGCGTCAGTCGACACGCACCTTACGGACGATCGCTTGCCCGTGAGGCACTTGATGCGGTGCTCGCCGCAGCCGCTTTTGAGCAGGAAATAAACTTGCTGTTAATGGACGAAGGCGTGTGGCAGCTCTGCCAAGTGCAAACCCCAGAGCTGATTGAACAGAGGGATCTGAGCAAAAACCTTAGCGCTCTACCCGTATTCGGAGTTGAGGAGATATACGTGCACGAACCTTCGTTGATTTTGCGCGGCCTAAACCGTGACTCACTTAGCTTGAATAACGTACAATTGCTTAGTAATGAACAGACTCAGGCGCTGATAGCGTCGCAGGATCAACTCCTTAGCTTCTAATGAGCACACTGCATACCGTTAACAAATCTCCCTTCAATGACAACTGCCTGAGCAGTTGTTTGCTGCTGTGCGCCAGTTCAGACAGCCTGCTGCTAATTGAAGACGGCGTCTACGGCGGCACCAACCACTCGCCCTGTGCCAGCGAGCTTCGCGCAAAAATTGCCTCTGGCGTTTCAGTCTATGCACTGGAAAATGATGCGCGAGCGCGGGGAAAACTTGACGTAATTGACGGTATAACTCTAATTAACGATCAGGATTTTGTTCGCCTTAGCTGCGAGCATCAGTGCATTCAAAGTTGGTACTAGGCACAGCGGCGATGAGCGACTTGATTTTGCCCGCAGTGGATAAAGACGGCTACCTCTGTAATCTGCAAGACTGGACCCCTGAGGTAGCGGTACAACTCGCCCAGCAAAGTAATATCACTCTATCCGAGGCTCACTGGGAGGTCATTCACCTGGTGCAGCAGTTCTACCGCGAATTTGAGCTTTCCCCTGCCAGCCGAGCCCTGGTGCGTTATGTTCAGCAACATCTGGGTAAAGATAAAGGCCGCAGTATTTATTTGCTCCAGCTGTTCCCACCGCACCCGGCGCTAATCGTCAATAAACTGGCCGGACTGCCCCGCCCGGCCAATTGTTTTTAAGGCCAGCCTTAACACTTAAGAGCCTCTGCGGTATTCGCGAGTTAACTTAACCACTAAACCCGACAGCAGCACCAATGCAATAAGGTTGGGCACTGCCATCAGGCCATTCAGCACGTCCGCGACAATCCACACCACAGACAAGTCTGCCGTGGCACCAGCGAATATTGCCAATACCCATATAATTCTGAAAGGCATTATGATCCGCGCGCCGAACAAAAACTGCGCACACCTTTCGCCGTAGTAACTCCATCCCAGTAACGTGGTAAAAGCGAAAAGTGCAATAGCGAGCGTAATCACTATTTCGCCAAAGGCCCCGGGCAGGCCAGCGGCAAAAGCGGCCTGAGACATCTGCGCCCCCTGGGCTTCACCCTGCCACACGCCGGTACAAATAATGGCCAATCCAGTGATAGAGCACACTACAATAGTGTCGAGAAAAGTCCCCAACATAGCCACCATACCCTGCTCCACCGGGCTGTTGGTTTTTGCAGCGGCATGGGCAATGGGCGCACTGCCAAGCCCCGCTTCATTGGAAAACACGCCGCGTGCAACACCGAACTGAATGGCCATTGCCACACCCGCTCCAGCAAAGCCACCAACGGCGGCCGTGCCGTTAAAAGCGCTATCAAAAATCAAAGCGAAGGCATCGGGCAGCGCAGAAACATTAACCCCCACCACAATCAGGCCGCAGAGCACATACGCGACACCCATAGCGGGCACCAATCGCCCTGCAACGTCCCCTATGCGCTTCACCCCACCAACGAGCACTATCGCAACCAACACCATTAACACAAGTGCGGTGGCGACTTTGGGCACTTCCCAGCTGCCGTAGAGGGCATCGGCCACGGAATGGGCCTGCACCGTATTGCCAATACCAAAGCCAGCCATACAACCGAAAAAGGCAAAAGCACCAGCCAACCAAAGCCAGCGCGCGCCCAGACCATTTTTGATGTAATACATAGGGCCGCCAATATTGTGACCGGCAGCGTCTGTCTCGCGAAAATGTACCGCACACACAGCCTCCGCGTACTTGGTTGCCATACCCACCAGGGCCATGCACCACATCCAAAACAGCGCCCCCGGACCACCGAGCCCGATAGCGGTGGCAACGCCGACAATATTGCCCGTACCAATAGTTGCCGACAGAGCCGTCATCAGGGCATTAAAGGGTGTTACCTCGCCTTCGGCTTCACTCTGGCGGCCACGCCACAGGCGCGCAAACGCCGCCACTATATTCCGCAGCGGAAACCCTCCCAGGCGCAACATCAAAAAAACACCAACCAAAGGCAAGAGCCAGAGAAGAAAATATTTACCCCAAATAAAACCGCTTAATGCCGAGAAAAACTGCTCTAATGATTCCATAAGATTTCCGGTACCTAGACTTTTCGAAGTTGCAGGTTATCGCGCTGCGGAAAAACACCGAAGATGCCGCCAGTGTGAACAAAAACAATATCTCGCTGGCTCAGCTCACCTCTCTCAAGTAAATCCAGCATGCCGTAAAACGCCTTGCCGGTATACACCGGATCGAGAATGATGCCGCTACCCGCAGCTAATGTACTAATAGACTCGAACAAAGCTGGATAACCCAGAGCGTAACCGGGGCCAATATACGCATCATTAATAGTAAAATTAACGGGTAGCTTCAGCCCTGAGCCCGGGTAGCGCGCTATTGCAGCCTGCACATCTTCTTCGACGCGGCGACAAAAATAACTCTCGTTGTCACACACCGCTATACCCAGCACCTCTGCCTGAGGGCAGTAGTTAGCAAGACCTACCGCAAGCCCTGCCAAGGTGCCGCCCGAACCCGCCGCACACACCACCAAGGGGTTATCGATTCGCGCTTTACGAAAGTCCTCGGCCAGCTCACGGGCCGCTGCCACATACCCCCATAAGCCAACTTCATCGCTGGCACCAGTGGGAATAATATAAGGCTTTCGCCCCTCCAGAATCAGCTGCTCCGCCCGTGCGCTGAGCAACTGCGATAGATTGCGCTGATACTCTTGAGCTGAGTAGGTGTGCACCTGAGCGCCCGCCAGTTCAGCCAGCAATAGATTGCCATCGCTGGCCCCAGCGGCCTCTCCTCTCAATATCAACTCACAGTGTAAGCCTTGTTGCGCAGCGATTATCGCAGTCGCACGACAATGATTGGATTGCAGGCCACCGCAGGTGATTAGAGTATCAGCCCCCTGAGCTTCGGCGAGGATAAACTCCAGTTTGCGTACTTTATTGCCACTCAACAACGAGCCAGTGAGATCATCGCGCTTGATCCACAAGCGCTGGGCGCCGCTCAGCTGCGGCAAATGCAGAGGGGTTAGAGGCGTGGGTAACTGCGCCAGATGCAGGCGCGGGGGATAATTTAGCCGGTTCATCCTGAGCTCCACCTGTGTTCAATACATCATAGGTGGAGCCAGAATAACCAAAAACTTAAGTTTTGTGCGATTAAATCGACTTGATAGTGCCCTTTGGCAGCACGGCATGTACGGCTACTTTCTGGAATTTAAGCTCAATATTATTGCCAGTTTCCAGCACAATATAGTTGTCGTCAACTTTAACGACCTTTCCCAGCATGCCGCTGGTTAACAATACTTCATCGCCTTTTTGCAGCGCAGACACCAGGTTTTGGTGCTCTTTCTGACGCTTGCGCTGAGGGCGAATGATCAGCAGGTACATAAACAGAAACAGACCGCCAAACATCAGCAGGTTGACGAACATGGGGGCACCCTGGGGGGCTGCCTCAGCTTGAGCCCAAGCACTCTGGACGAAAAAACTCATGCAATTACCTCGTAGGCTAAAAAAGGCGTAACTCTACCGTTTTTACCTCAACTGGGCAACGTAAACGAAAAACAGCCGCTCAAGCGGCCGTTTTACATGAGACAGTACCAGAATAACTGAGCTAGGCGTAATCGCGAAAAAGCTTGCGAAATACACTGGGCGAGAGATTGGTCCAGCGCTTAAAAGCGTTGGTAAAACTGGTGCGATCTGAAAAATCCAAGGCAGTGGACACAGAGTCGACGCTCATATGTTCTTCGATCAAATACTTAATCGCATAGTGGAAACGCAAGCTATCACGCAGCTGAGCAAAACTTGCGCCCTGTTGCTGCAAGCGTCTTTGCAGGGTGCGTTTGGATAGGGTTAAGTCTTCGGCAATGTGCTCAATCGCCATGGGAGAGTGGCCCACCCGCTTCTGTAGCGCTTCAATCACCTTGGCGGATACGCCTTCAACTTCTGGCAACTGGGCTAGAACTACATATTCGTGATACGAGCGAATTCCGGAACGGGTAAAGCCGTCCGCATCTGTGACCTGAGGGCTCAACCGCTGTAACTGAATCATGGGGCGCTCCTTGTGCCGTTTGCTGAAAGCATAGATATACGTCTCTGTCGTCTGCAAAAATATATAGTTATCGCGCCAGAATAACAATCAACTTTGGCGCATTATTAAGATTACTATTGCCGCAAGGCGCCTGACCTTAGAAGCCAGGGGCATATAACTCAACGCCGATTGACTGGGCTGGAAAGAGTATAAGCGAAGTGGCGGATATTTTTGAGCGAACATTCGGCTTTTATGTCGTTTTATGCAGCCGGTCACAATCCGGCTGCATCCCGATCATAAAGCCTGCAAAAATAAGTACTTATGGCACACTCCTAAGCTGGACTAGAAGTTCTGCTGCAAATAACTTAAGACATCTTGGTCGTGACTCTTGGTTTTAACTTTGTCGAATACGTGTCGCAGACGCCCCTCTTTATCAATAAAAAATGACGTTCTTAGCACGCCCATGAATTCACGCCCCATAAACTTTTTTAAGCCCCAGGCACCGTACTTTTCAGCGACCTTATGATCTTCATCGCTGAGCAAATCAAAGTTCAACTCATGCTTCTCTTCAAATTTCGCCAAACGGGCGACGGGATCGGGGCTAATTGCCAACACCACAGTATCCAGTGCGGCAAGTTCTTGCTTGGTATCACGAATACCACAAGCCTGGGTGGTACAACCGGGGGTCATCGCCTTGGGATAAAAATAAACCACCACATTTTTGCTGCCACGATAGTCTTTCAAAGCGATTTTCTCGCCGCGCTGATTCTGCAGGGTAAACACGGGGGCCAGATTGCCAATTTTGGGAAAACTCATTATTACTCCTATCGTCTAACTGTCAGGGGTATCGACATCCTGTCGTAAAGCGGCAAACAGAGCCGCCTTTTCTTCATTAGTAACCGATTCAACTTTCGCTTGTGTCTCGGCAACGCAGACCCTGTTACGCCCCTGCTCTTTTGCCTGGTAGAGCTGGGCATCGGCCAACTCAACTAACTCACTCGCACTGCTAATATGGCTCGGCCGATAGCAGGCAATACCAAAGCTCATGGTCGTGCTGAACTCACTACCAGCGTCGCTTACCGATATGCCGGCTACAGCCTTACGCACTCGCTGGGTTACTGCGCGCGCTTCGAACAGATCTGTGGCGGGCAGCACCAGGGCAAACTCTTCGCCGCCGTAGCGGCAAGCGACGTCCAATTTGCGCAGTTGCTGACCAAAACAAGCGGCAATTTTCTGCAGCAGTTTGTTGCCCAGCTCGTGTCCGTGGCGATCATTGAACCGTTTGAAGTGATCTACGTCGGCCAATACCAGTGATAAAGGCTGCCCCGTGCGCTGTACCCGCTCCATTTCACAGGCGAGCATTTCATTGAAATAGCGGTAGTTATAAAGGCCCGTCAGAGCGTCGGTGCGCGCTTGCTCCGACAACTGCTGAACCTCCTCACGCAGTGCCAGAACCTCATCGTACCAGGGGCAGACATCGCCGTGCTTGGGACAAGTTTTAGCGTTTTCGGATGAGTCGGAACCTGCCACTTCAATCACGCAGTAGTTTGGTCAAATCACCATAGTGATCTATACGACGATCGCGTAAAAACGGCCATATACGACGCACATCTTCAGAGCGCTGCTTATCAACGGCCACCACCGCAACGGTCTCGCTATCGCCCAGTTTAGCCAAAAACTCACCCTGAGGCCCCGCAATGAAACTGTGCCCCCAAAAATCAATGCCCTGCCCACCTTCAGGGTCGGGCTCGTGGCCGACACGATTGACGCTGATTACCGGGACGCCATTGGCGACTGCGTGAGAGCGCTGCACGGTTACCCAGGCGTCTTGTTGGCGCTGCTTTTCGGCCTGCTCGTCGCCTGGAAACCAACCGATCGCTGTGGGATAAATCAGCAGCTCTGCACCGGCCATGGCCATCAGCCGCGCGGCTTCCGGAAACCACTGATCCCAGCAAACCAATACGCCTAACTTTCCTACTGAGGTGTTTATGGGAGTAAACCCCAAGTCCCCTGGGGTAAAGTAAAATTTTTCATAAAAGCCCGGATCGTCCGGAATATGCATTTTGCGATACTTGCCGGCAATACTGCCATCTCGCTCTATTACGACGGCGGTGTTGTGATACAAGCCGGTAGTGCGTTTTTCGAACAACGAAGCTACGATCACAATCCCGAGTTCACGCGCCAGCCCACCCAAGCTGTCCGTACTGGGGCCAGGAATAGTTTCGGCCTGGTCAAATTCGGCAACATCTTCACGCTGGCAAAAATACAGCCCCCGGTGCAGCTCTTGCAACACCACCAGCTCGGCGCCATCAGCGGCGGCACGGCGAATGCCGGAAAGACTTTTTTCCAGGTTAGCCTGCAGATCTGCCGAGCAACTGTGCTGTACTATTCCGACGTTTAATTGGCTCAAAATTCAATAGCTCCTTCAGGTATTTGCATGGTTATGCAGTGCAGGCTGCCATGCTGTTCAATCAAGGGTAAGCAGTTAATACCGATTATCTCATAGCCAGAGAAAGCGCGGCCAATGATCTCAAGTGCCGCTTCATCGGCCGGGTCATCGTAGATCGGCACCAGCACCGCATCGTTCAAGATTAAAAAGTTAGCATAGGTGGCGGGCAGTCGGTGTCCTTCGGAGTCAAAAACCGGCCGGGGCCAGGGCAGCCGGTACAAATCGTACGCCTGCCCCTCGGCATCGGTAAGCCCTAGCAGCTGCTGCTCCATTTGTTGCAGTTCGCGGTAGTGCTCGTCGTCCGTGTCATCACAGCCGACGTAAAGCAGCGCAGCGTTTGGCCCCAGGCGGGCCAGGGTATCAATATGACTGTCGGTATCATCACCGGCGAGGTAGCCGTAATCGACCCAGTTGATTTTGCGCGCTCCCAAGTATTCCATTAAATACTGCTCAACTTCCGCCCGGTTATTTTGCCGATTGCGATTTTGATTCAGCAGACACGCGCTGGTGGTTAGCAGTGCGCCGCTGCTGTCTATCTCGATCGCACCCCCTTCCAGCACCCAGTCGATGGTCTGCATGGGAGCGCGGAATATTTGTGCCGCCGCCAGTTTGCGATTGATTTGGTTGTCCAAGTCAGCTGAAAATTTTTCTCCCCAGCCGTTAAAAGTAAAGTCCAGCATCTTTAATTTCTCACCATCGCTCAGTGTTAACGGGCCGTGATCACGCGCCCAGGTGTCGTCAGTGAGACAAGCAAAGAGTGTGTACTGCGTTTTGTTGATGCCTGCGCGCAACAAAAGCGCGCCGATGCGTTCCTGTGCCTTTTGCGGCGCGACAATAAGCAGGTGACTGCGTTTGACAATCGCTGCGGCCAGCTCAACATAAACTGGCTCTACGCGCTCCAGAATATCAACCCAATCGGTTTTTTCGTGGGGCCAGGTCAGCATGACCGCCGCCTGGGGGGACCATTCCGGCAATAGAGAAAATCGATTCACAACACGCCTCAAAAAGTAAAAGAGCGATTTAAAAAGGAATTAGTAGACGCTTTCCTGGGCGGGCAAAATAACCTTTTTCGCCTCAGTGTGCGACTTAAACTGACGCGGCGAGACGGCCTCACCAACATTTAAGACAAGGGTAAAAGACTGCCTGCTCAGCCCGCCGCTCTCGGGCATTTCCAGCAATACGTGTAACAGATGCCGCCCTGCAGACAGTGCCCGCAGACGCAAATCAACCGCGACCACCGCATCGCTCACCCATAGCTCATGCACGGATGAACCCGATAGCTCAATCTCTGAGCCATGATTAATACTCAGCTTTACGTTTGCCTGGGATTTTGGCAAAAGAACCTCTAGCGCAATATCCGTAAACTCATTCAACGGCAGAGTAAATTCAGACTCGCTCAAATGTGCATTTAGCGAAGGCTTACCCAAGGTTTTGTGCTCAGGTGCGTGCTTTTTCTCCAAACTGGTTGAGGCAGCCGGAGCAGCCTTTTGTAGGTTATCTGCAGAATAAACCCGCGCACCGGCGTTTGGCTCACACCCCAACAGAGCGCATAAAGCAGAGCAAAAAACAAACAGAAACTTTCTCAATTGCATTACAGTTCCCCCACGGCGTTGACGCTGACGTCGATACAACTGGGCTGATAGAAAAAGCTGCCGATATCTGGGTGAGCGGCGTAATCGTAGACCGCGAATATATATTCGCGGTTGGCAAACAATTCTAGCGTTTGCTGCTCACTGTCCACCGCCGAACTAAAACCGCTGCCGATAAAATCGCCGCGCCAGTAAACCTCAAAATCCGGATCTGTTTCACTGATAGGCGAACTACTGGTGATAAGCGTTATTTGATAGACCGCCGACACCGGTGGTGTAAAGCGAATAAAACTGCTGTATCCGAGCTTGTTAAAATTCTGCGCAAAACCTGCACCGGCCACACCGTTTTCCTGAGAGCTACAAACATTGATGGTTTGACCATCGGTAAGAGTGTGGTAGACGGGTAAAGCATTTGAGGTATTACCATCATTGCTCTCGCCTGGGGCAAAACTCTGTGCGCTGTTAATGTTGTGCGCTCTAGCCAAAGCGTTAAAACGTTCAGCCGAGGCAGGTGCTGCAATCGAGAGTTCCTCTGCAAATGAAAACACACTGGCAAAAGCGTCATTGTCCTGATAACCGGAGGACTCTAGCGTCTGATACAAGGGTCCCAACCCTACTTCACTCATCCATTGATAAAAAACTTGCTGCAGCGACTCCTCGCTATACCAGCCTCCATCCGCGCCGCTGCTGCTACCTATATCAAAGCCGGCTACCTGCTGCTGTCCTGCCCCCAAACTATCCAAATAGACAGGGTCGTTTAGAGTGTAGCCGGCCAGCGCGTTCGCAAGTCCCTCTGAATAAGAAACCCGCAAATCCAATTTGTCGTCCTGAGCATGGGGCCCGCCAATGGAATCTAATCGCTGCCCTATCGCGTCCTCAAAAAAGTGAGCCCATTCATGGGCAATGATATGGCGATCATACTCGTCGGTATCCGAGTTCTCTGCGCCGAGAATATAGAGGGCTTCGCCATCATAGTAGCTGGTGCCTATGTCACCGTCAGCAATCTCCCCGGCGCTGGGCTTGTTCGCTGGCGACCAACGAAACCTGGCGACAGGTAATGCGAGCTCGGGGTCTTGTGCGATCAGCTGCTGCAATATGTCCCAGGCGGTATCTAAAATTGCAAAAGGCGCTGCCGCCCGCGGCGCTCCATACGCCGCGCCAGTCCAACCGGACGGCGCGTGCAAATCCCGCACGGAATCCTCATCCCCCACGGACGCCAGGCTGCCCTGTAGTACATAAATGGCATTTGCCGCCGTATTGTCCTCCACGCGCAGGTGCCAGCGCTGCTGACCGGTTTGCCTCGCACGCGCCTCTACCTCAAGCTGAACCTGTTGCCTAGGCGCCAACGCAAAGTGGTATCCACCTTCAGCATCTGACACACCACTGCTGATAACATCGCCTGACGCAGACAAAACATTGACAATAGCACCGCGAATCGGTCGCTGCTCGGTGGCACTGTAATCCAGACCACGAGCGGTTAAAGGGACAAAATCGTAGCTGAGAGTACCGGATAAGTTGACTGTCGTTTGTCCCGGGGTTGAACTGGAGCTGCTAATCGCAGATGACTGCACAGACGAGGACGAGACGCTCGAGCTGGTTGAAGATGGCAAGCTTGAGGAGCTGGCCGAAAATGTCACGCTGGACGAGCTGGACGAAACGATACTGCTTTGACTAGAGCTCGAGCCATCGCCGGAGCCAGCTCCGCCACAGCCTAGTAGCGACAAAAGCGCTATCATCGCTAGGGCTTGACGCACTCTCGCTGGGCATAGCGAATACAACATGAATATCTCTCCGGGTCCGATGCTTACGTCAATGCCTCTTGGGCAGCAAGCATAACCGAGGCCGCGCCAATTAGCGACCATAAAACCGCGCTACCGAGACTCTTGCCCATCTGCTAAAGTAGCTTCTCCAGCACCTGCAAACTGCAACCTTACTCCATGTTTCGACTGATACCGATTTTACTGATACTGGGCCTGATTTTTCTGGGCTATTCCTGGCTCAAAAAACAGCCGACAGCACAAAAACGCAAAGCCATTATGCAGCTTCTAGCAGCACTCTTGGTGCTGCTACTGGTGGTTTTAGCGGTTACCGGCAGAATTCACTGGCTCGGTGCCGCACTGGGTGCCCTGCTTGCATTGGCAAAACCTTTGCTGGGCTTGTTACCACAGATTCTGCCTTTTTTGCGCCGCAAAAGCCCGCCGAGCAGATCCGCAAAAATGGATACCGCTGAAGCGGCCGAAGTACTCGGCTTACAGCGTGAGCTACAGGCCAGGCAACTTAATAGAGATATGGTGATCAGTGCTCACAAACGACTGATGCAGAAAGTACACCCGGACCGCGGTGGCAACGATTATCTGGCCAGCCGCATCAATGAGGCAAAAACTGTCTTGCTGCAATCAATCCCCAGCTGAACGGCGCAGCAATAAGTGGACGTAGCGACCCAGGTCACGATAAGGGGCCAGGCGTGAATGGGTCAGCTCCAGCTGTAACACACTTTCTGGCTCGGCCTGGCGCTGCTCGGCGTCCAATATATAGTCGTGGAACACCCTGATACCACTGCAGCACAAGAGACTAAACTTTCGCTCACTGCAAAACTGCCTAACCTGCTCTGGCAGCAAGGGGTTGATCGGCGTGAGACTGCCTCGGTAGGCAGCGTAATCTTGGCTGAGAACTTTCTTATAATTCGCACGCAGTAGATTTTTATACACCAGCGCATGCTGATTGTAGAAAATAACTGACATATACCCGCCGGGCTTTACCCTGTTCAGCAAGCCCTCTAATAGCGTCATTGGCTCCACCACCCACTCTAACAACGCGTGACAAATTACCAGATCGAAGGCTTCAGCCGGTGCCAGCGACTGCGCTGACTGGTGTCTAAATTCCACCCTCTGTTCACACCCCAGAGCCCCGGCTCGCGCCTTGGCTTTAAGCAACATATTCTGTGAAATATCGCAAAAAACCATATCGTGACCTGCTGCCGCCAAGGGCAGCGAAAACTGCCCCTGACCTCCACCGGCATCAAGTACGCGCAACCGCCCCTCGGGCGTGAGTGGAATATATGGAGCGATGGGTAAATAGTCGGCAAAATCGCGCTGCAATACCGCCAGCCGGATTTGCCCTTTAAGTCCACCGTAAATATTGCGATCAAAACGCTCCGCCAGATCATCAAAGTTTCGATCAGTGTCTGTGGTTTGTTTGGGCATAGAGGCTCCGCTTAGTACTCGCCGTCTGGCGCTGGCGGCGCTATTATAGCGCCATGTGGTACACCTATATGATCGAATGTGAAAACGGCCAGCTGTACACCGGTATCACTACCGATGTGGAGCGTCGCTGGCGCGAGCACTGCTTGGGGAGGACCGGAGCGCGTTTTTTTCGCACCAGCGCTCCGCGTAAGCTCTGCAGATTGGAGTCCCACCCGGATCGCTCCAGCGCCAGCAAACGCGAAGCGGCCATCAAAAAACTCAACCGCCAGCAAAAGCTGCAGCTACTCAGCACGGCCTCTCCTGTTCCCCTGCCCACACTCCCACCGGCTTTCTGTGAGCGCTAAACGCATCTTGTGTCCGCAATGCGGCAGGCCTCTGCAGCGCTGTTTATGCGCGTTTGTGGCACCCACCGAGAACCATACTTTCGCATTGATTTTGCAACACCCGGATGAAGCCGGTCACCCCAAGAATACCGGCGAGTTACTGCACCGCTCGCTGCAAAATTCGCAGCTTTTGATCGGCGAACAGTTTCGAGGCGCCGAGCTCAATCCCTTTTTAGAAAATGCCGTGTTGCTCTATCCAGAAACAGCCGATTATTGCGTGCCTGTGAGCGTGCCAGGTACATGTCCTGATACACTGGTGATTATCGATGCCAACTGGCGCAAGAGCCGCAAAATGCTTTTTTTAAATCCGGCTCTTGGCGCGCTGCCGCGTTTATCCATTACCAGCAACACGCAAAGCAACTACCGCATACGACAGGCGAAAAACCCTCACCAGCTTTCCACTCTGGAGGCAAGTTGTTACGCTTTGCAGCAACTGGAAAGCTCCGAGACTAAATATCTCCCGCTATTGCACTCTTTTGATCGCTTTATCGACAAGCTGGTCAGCTATGACCCCAACAGAAGTTAACGTAATGAGTGAGCAAAATATGAGCAACGCCCACCCCGCCTTTACCTTAGAGCGCAGTGTTCACTTAGACGCCCTGAAGCTGCGGGTTGAACTTTACCGCCATGACGCTACCGGCGCCCAGCATATTCATCTGGCCGCCGATAACAGCGAGAACGTTTTTTTAGTGGCACTTCGCACAGTGCCACAAAACTCGACCGGGGTAGCGCATATTCTGGAACATACCGCTTTATGTGGCAGCGCCAAGTATCCGGTGCGCGACCCATTTTTTATGATGACCCGGCGTTCTTTGAACACATTTATGAACGCGTTTACCAGCTCTGACTGGACCGCTTACCCGTTTGCCAGCCAAAACCGCAAAGATTTTGACAACCTGCTAGATGTCTATCTGGATGCGGTTTTCTTCGCCTCCTTAGACCCGCTGGATTTTGCCCAGGAGGGGCATCGCCTGGAATTTGCCGAGGCAGACAACCCCGAATCAGAACTGGTCTATAAAGGGGTTGTATACAATGAAATGAAAGGCGCCATGAGCTCAGTACCTGCGCAGTTGTGGCAGAAATTATCAAGTCATTTATTTCCCAGCAACACCTATCACTACAACAGTGGCGGCGACCCCGAACATATCCCCGACTTGACCTACGAGCAGCTACTGGCGTTTTACCGCAGCCATTATCATCCCAGTAATGCTATTTTTATGACCTACGGCGATATTGATGCCGTCGAGCATCAAGCCCGATTTCACGAGCAAGCCCTTAGTAGCTTCGATGCATTGGATCATAAAATCGCCGTTTCGCCTCTTAAGCGTCTGCACAGCCCTATTCGGGTTGAAGACGCCTACCCTTTGGATGCCGGCGACACTGAAGACGACAGCGCACACCGTAAAACCCATATCGTGGTCGGCTGGCTACTGGAAGAAGCAACAGATTTAGAAGCCGCCCTCGAGGCGCATCTAATCGCCAGTGTGTTACTGGACAACAGCGCCTCTCCTCTGCAAAAAGCGCTGGAGCAATCCGACCTCGGGCATGCGCCATCCCCCTTGTGCGGCTTGGATGACAGCCAATACGAAATGAGCTTCGTCTGCGGCCTGGAGGGCTGCGCCGGAGACGCGACCAGAGAGGTAGAAAAGCTGATTTTCGAGACCCTCGAGCAAGTCGCGCGTGACGGGGTGCCCGCTTCGGCGGTGGAATCGTCGCTGCACCAGCTAGAGCTATCCCAGCGCGAAATCGGCGGTGATGGCTTCCCCTATGGCTTGCAGTTGATTATGACTGCACTTACAGCCGCCACCCATCGCGGCGACCCCATCGCCCAGCTGGACCTGGACAGCGCGCTGGCCAGTTTGCGGGCCAAAGTATCGCAAGCAGATTTTGTCCAGCGCAAGATACGCGAACTGTTCTTAGAAAATTCGCACCGCGTCACGCTTACGCTACGCCCGGATACGGCAATGGGCGCTCGAATGCAGCAGGCCGAAACCGAGCGTCTGGCAGCTATTAAAAACGCGTTAAGCGAGCAACAGTCCCAGGCCATTGTGCAGCAAGCCCGGGCGCTGCTGGAGCGTCAGGAGCAAAAAGACGACGACAGCATTCTGCCCAAAGTAACCCTGCAAGACATTCCCGCCACCATGCCCTACACCGCAGGCAGTCACGAAAACCTGGGTGACTACCCGCTGCGCCGCTACGGCGTGGGCACCAACGGCTTGGTCTATCAGCAGCTGGTGGTGCAACTGCCCGAGCTTGACGAAAGCGAACAACAATTACTGGCACTCTACTGTATGTGCCTGACCGAAGTCGGACACGGCGACTTGGATTATTTGGCAGTGCAAGAGCGCCAGGCAGAGTTAGTGGGCGCCATTAGTGCACGGGTTGCGATTCGCAGCGACGGCACTGACCCGCAGAACACTGCCGCCTACCTGACGCTTTCAGCCAAGGCGTTAGCGCGCAACTCCCAAGCCTGTGCACAGCTGATGAGCAATACTTTTAACCTTGCCCGCTTCGACGAGCACGAACGGCTACGCGAGCTTATTGCCCAGGCGCGCGCACGTCGCGAGCAATCCATTACCGGCAATGGCCACAGTTTGGCGATGACCGCGGCGGCGGCAGGTATTTCACCCTCGGCGCGCTTGTCTCATGAACTGGGCGGCCTGGAGGCAATAGCACGCTTGATCGCCCTGGATAACGCCAACGCCACTAGCGAAGGACGGGCAAAGCTGGCTAGCAAACTTGAACGATTACATCAAAAGCTAGCGCAGGCACCGCGCCAACTATTGCTGGTGGCGGAGCCCGAACAGCTGGATAGCATGCGCACGCAATTGGGCGAGGTGTGGCAAGAGGCTCCGCTAGCGGCTGTAGATCCGCTGTCATTCGAACCTACCGAAAAGCAAATAAAACAAGCCTGGATAACCAACACTCAAGTAAACTTTTGCGCCAAGGCCTACCCTACCGTCGCCTCGGATCATGCCGATGCCCCGGCTTTGACGGTTCTGGCGGGGGTGTTACGCAATGGCTTTTTGCACACTCGCATCCGCGAGCAAGGCGGCGCTTACGGCGGTGGCGCGAGTCAAGACAACAACAGCGGCGCCTTTCGGTTTTTCTCCTACCGAGATCCGCGCTTTGCCGAAACCCTGGCCGATTTTGACCAATCGGTGCAGTGGGTTATGCAAGAGCCCATCGACGCGGATGAGATTGAGCAGTCCATCCTCGGCATAATTAGCAGTATCGACAAGCCCGCCTCACCCGCAGGCGAAGCCAAGCAAACGTTTCACGCCGAGCTGTTTGGTCGCAGCCGCGCCAAACGTGAGTCCTTCCGCGCCCGAGTACTCGAGGTTACCGAGGACGATCTGAAACGTGTGGCACAAACCTACTTACGCCCGGAGCGTGCAAGTATTGCCGCCGTCATTCCCGGAGCGGCAAAACAGGCCGCAGAAACTATGGGGCTGGAAATAAAAAACCTGTAAACTGGCGCGAGTTATCGCACAAGGACAGACAAGAAACGGCGGGCGCAAAATTGCGTAAAACACCAATTGAGTCCCGCCCACAACAATAACCGATGGAGTAATATGGCTTGTACACTCTGACGTAAAGCCATAACCGGGATGAAAGCGCCAGCTATGCCAGAACTGGATTCAAGCTCGATGACCAATCCGGGCAGCAAGAGAAGCAATAACGAGGACTGCTTCTTAAGCTTGCCCGCTCAGGATTTGTGGATGGTAGCCGACGGCATGGGCGGCCACGACGCCGGTGAAGTAGCCAGTGCCATAGTGCGCGACACCCTCGCCAAGTACCCGGACCTTCCTCTGTCAGAGTCCATCCAACGCGCCCATCAGGCTATTTTAGATGCAGCGGCAAATGGCATAGGCGCCGAGGGCATGGGCTCGACCATTGTAGCCCTCAAACACCACGGCGAGAACTTTGAAATTGCCTGGGTGGGCGACAGTCGCGCCTATCAATTCACCCCCGAGCTGGGCTTGCAGGCACTGACCACCGACCACTCTTATGTTCAAATGCTACTCGAGAGCGGCGCTATTAATTCCATCGATGCCGAGAGTCACCCGGATAAAAACATCATCACGCAGTGTCTCGGCTCGCAGGAAATGGAAACCGTCAGGGTTGATTCACTGACCCGCCCCTGGCAGCCAGAACAATGGTTGCTGTTGTGCAGCGACGGACTAACCGATGAACTTAGCCACGCGGAAATTAGCGCTATTTTACAGCGCTACCGCACCCCAGATCAGGCCACCCGAGAGCTGGTAAAAGCCGCTCTCAATGCCGGTGGCCGGGATAACATTACGGTGCAAGTCATCGCCGCCCCCAGTCAACCCAAACCTAGCATGCGGGCAGCATTGGCACACTGGGTGCCGATATTTACTCATAGCCGCCGTCTGGATGCCATTATCTACACCCTCGCTTTGTTGGTGCTGTTCGCACTGCTTTACTGGACGATTTTCTAAACCGACATGCAGATTCCTGGCTACAGAATAATTCGCAAAATAAATCACGGCGGCATGTCTACCGTATACCTGGCTATTCAGGAAAGCGTCGGCCGCGTAGTGGCCCTGAAGGTAATGTCACCGGCGCTCAATGGGGACCCCAGCTTTAGCGAACGCTTTCAGCGCGAGGCCAATATCGTGGGCCAATTGTCGCACCCACACATTGTCTCGATTTACGATATCGGCAAGCACGACAATTTGAATTACATCGCCATGGATTACCTGCCAGGCGGGTCAATTCACGACAAAATGCTCGCCGGCATTGACGCTGCCGCGGCTTTGAAAATTTTAAAGGAAATTGGCGCAGCGCTGGATCACGCGCACGAAAAGGGTTACGTGCACCGGGATATCAAACCAGAGAACGTATTGTTCCGCGACGACGGTTCAGCCGTACTCACCGATTTTGGTGTAGCAAGGGCTCAGTCATTAAACTCACGCGCAACCCACGCGGGTACCGTAGTGGGTACGCCGCATTACATGAGCCCAGAACAAACCCGCGGTAAAGCCGTGGATGCGCGCTCAGACCTTTATAGTCTGGGCATAGTATTTTACGAAATGCTCACCGGCGCAGTCCCCTATCAGGGCGAAGAAGCGGTAGCCATTGCCCTCAAACACCTGGCCTCACCACTCCCCACACTTCCTGCCCAGTACATTCGTTTTCAGCCGATATTGGACAAACTGCTGGATAAAGACCCGGCCAAGCGCTACCAGCAAGGCCGTGAGCTGGTCAGCGACATTGACCTGCTGCAACTGCAAATGCGCGAGCAAGGCAATGACTTTTTATCCTCGTCCGGTAGTATCGCCAGCCAGTTAGGCAACTTACTCAACGTGCTGCTAAGACGTACCCAATCCGGCTTGAAAAACACGCTAAACACCAGTGCAAGCCTGCTAGGTTCAATGCGCTTTAGCAAAGCGCGCGGCTTCTACCGACAACAGGCACAACAGCAGGATTCCGGCGATCGCCTGACCCAGCAAAACACTCTGGTCGCCACCAAGGTACATCCTCAGCTGCAGAGCAATGGCTGGCTATTGGCCTGGCGAGAATTGCCGCTGCGTCACAGACAGGCGATTGTTGCGGCCTGTGGTGTTTGTGTGATCGCGTTGATCTTGTTGATCTGGCAGGGGTCAGCAAGCCAGATCGATTCTAATCCGCCAGCTGTCGTGCAGGTGAACGAGCCAACTTCCGGCCAGAGTTCACCACTGAGCAGTGCTGCCTCACAAGCGCAGAGCTCCAGCGCGGCGAGTGCAGTCATGTCCACCCAAGATCAGCAACAGGTCAATCGCCCGACATTCGCGCCACAGGGGCAAGACCAACCCGTCGCCTCTTTCGCAAATCCCCCAACTGCAGAGTTAAATACCTTGTCGAGCGTTGACGCGGCACAATCCTCCCCTGCCCGCGAAGCGGTGGCGCAGAGCCTTGGCAAGGCTAGTGCCGCGCCGGCGGTGGAAGGCAGGGGTGAGCCAGGCGGCTTTAATGCCACACAACTTTCTGTCCCTGCAAACATAAACCCGGAACAAACAGGCCCGAAGCAGAATGACCGCTCAGCGCAGGCCAGCACCGATAGCCCTAGCGATAAGGCAAGCTTTACCCTGACGGTACAAGCCACCCCCGCCAACGCACGGGTGCGGATCATGAATATTCGCGAGAAATACCGCGATGGTATTGCCCTGCCTCCCGGGTCATATCAAATCGAAGTCACAGCACCAGGGCATCGGAGATATTTACGCTGGACCCAACTGAAAGACCAGAATCTTGAGCTGCCCGTCACCCTGTCCCCTTCACGCGAGCCAGGCAGTGAATTTCAAGACTCTCTGGCCAGTGGTGGTAAAGGCCCGTTAATGACCGTGATTCCCGCTGGACGGTTTAACATGGGCGGCCCGGAAACCTCAGCCAGCCCCATTCACCCAGTGGTACTGGACAGCCCCATCGCAGTCAGCAAATACGAAATAACCTTCGCCGAATATGAGCGTTTTGCCAGGCATCAATCCATGCCTTTGCCTGGCGATAATCGCTGGGGGCGCGAACAAAGACCCGTGATTAATGTTAGCTGGGAAGAAGCGCAGCTATATGCCCAATGGTTAAGCCAGCAGACCGGCAAAAATTACCGCTTACCCACCGAAGCCGAGTGGGAATACGCTGCCAAGGCCGGTAAAAATACCGCTTACTGGTGGGGGGACAATCCGGAGGACGCCGGCGGCAAAGCCAACTGTCGTCGCCACTGCGACAGCGAGTATACGGGATTGTTTCGCGGTGAGACGGCCCCTGTGGGCAGCTTTGCGGCCAATGAGTTTGGCCTGTACGACACCGCGGGTAATGTCGCCGAATGGGTAGCAGATTGCTACCGCGATAACTATGACAATGCCACCACTGCCACCACAGCTTACCAGCAGGAAAACTGCCCCGCCCGTGTGGTCAGAGGCGGCTCAATGAACGACGATGCCGAGGCTGTGAATACTTATAGCCGCCGTTTTCAACCACAGCATACCTACCACACAGATATTGGCATACGCCTGGTAGTGGAAGAGTTTTAACTCTTTTACGTACCTGCTTTTTGAGCCCCTAGCCGGCCGCCTGATGCTTGAGAGTTTGAATCTGATCGCGCAGCGCAGCGGCTTTTTCAAACTCGAGATCTTTGGCCGCTTTCATCATTTCGTTTTCCAAACGCTCAATGTGCTTAAACACATCGCCGCCCTCGGCGATCACAACGGTTTCGGAGGCGCCGCGTTTATCCGACTTGCGACGGCCTTTCAGACCTGCTCCTGGCACTTGCGCGCCTTCGAGAATATCCGCCACATTTTTACGAATACCCTGGGGCGTAATGCCATGCTCCAGATTGTGCTGAATTTGTTTTTCGCGACGACGTTCGGTTTCATCCAAAGCGCGCTGCATCGAGCCGGTAATACGATCGGCGTAGAGAATAGCTTTACCGTTCACGTTGCGCGCGGCCCGACCAATGGTTTGAATAAGCGAGCGATCAGAGCGCAGAAAACCCTCTTTATCGGCATCGAAAATAGCCACCAGTGACACTTCGGGCATATCCAGCCCCTCGCGCAACAGGTTAATGCCCACCAGTACGTCGAACTCACCGAGACGCAGGTCGCGTATAATTTCCACTCGTTCGACGGTATCGATATCCGAGTGCAGGTAGCGTACTCGAACACCTTGCTCGGTCAGATACTCAGTTAAATCTTCCGCCATACGCTTAGTAAGCACGGTAATTAACACCCGCTCATCGGCTTCGACCCGGCGCTTTAGCTCCGACAAAACATCATCCACCTGCGTTGAGGCCGGCCGGATCTCCACTTGCGGATCCACCAGCCCCGTGGGGCGCACTACCTGCTCTACCACCTGTCCGGCGTGCTCGTTTTCGTAGGGGCCGGGAGTGGCCGAGACAAAGATCATCTGCGGCGCCCTCGCCTCCCATTCATCAAAGCGCATTGGGCGATTGTCGAGGGCCGACGGCAAACGAAAGCCATACTCCACCAGAGTTTCTTTGCGCGAGCGATCACCTTTGTACATAGCACCTATTTGCGGCACGGTAACATGAGATTCGTCAATCACTAACAGCGACTCTGCTGGCAGGTAATCGAACAGTGTGGGCGGAGCTTCACCTGGATCTCGGCCCGACAGATAGCGCGAGTAGTTTTCAATGCCGTTGCAATAGCCGAGCTCCTGCATCATCTCCAAATCGTAGCGAGTGCGCTGCTCTAGTCGCTGCGCCTCCACCAGCTTGTCATTGTCGCGCAGCTGCTTGAGCCTTTCATCCAGCTCAACTTTGATATCTTCAATAGCCTGAACAATTCGCTCGCGCGGAGTCACATAGTGGGATTTGGGATAGATGGTCATGCGAGGCACTTTGCTAAGCACCTCGCCGGTGAGAGGATCGAAAATAGATATCTGCTCGATCTCATCGTCAAACAGCTCTACCCTCACCGCTTCAAATTCTGAGTCGGCCGGAAAAATATCAATCACATCACCGCGCACCCGATAAGTGGCGCGCTGAAAATCCATATCGTTACGGGTGTATTGCAGCTCGGCCAGGCGCCGGAGAATTTTTCTCTGATCTATACGGTCGCCGCGCACCAGATGCAAAATCATTTTCAGGTAAGACTCGGGGTCACCCAAGCCGTAAATAGCCGACACAGTGGCGATCACGATGGCGTCTTTGCGCTCCATCAAAGCCTTAGTGGCAGACAGGCGCATCTGTTCGATGTGTTCGTTGACCGAGGCGTCTTTTTCAATAAAGGTATCCGACGAAGGCACATAGGCCTCGGGCTGATAATAATCGTAGTAGGAGACAAAATACTCTACGGCGTTATGAGGAAAGAACTCTTTAAACTCCCCGTACAACTGTGCCGCCAGAGTTTTGTTGTGCGCCATGACCAGAGTGGGCCGCTGGGCGCGGGCCACCACATGGGCAATAGAGAAGGTCTTACCTGAACCGGTAACCCCTAGCAGAGTTTGATGGGCGAGCCCCGACTCCAGCCCCTCAGTCAGCTCGGCAATTGCGGTGGGCTGATCGCCGGCGGGCTGGAAAGCGCTCTCGACCGAGAATTGTTTAGTCATATACGCAAGTTCTTAGATTGTGCAAAAGCGCCATTCTAACCCGCCAAACCGATTGCGTATAAGGTTTTAGCTGTTGGCTTCCGCCGTGCTGGAGGTAAGTAGCTGCTTGAATTCGGGCAGCTCGTGCAATGGCTCCAGAGCCGGGTCGTCCATCATGGTTTCACGATAGCTCTCAGAGCGCTCTAGGGTTTCACTGAGGTAGTGAATGGCCTGATCGTAGTTGCCCAGCATGGTTTTGGCACAAGCGAGCTGATAAAAAGCGTGGGCGTTATCGGCGTCAATAGCCAGGGCCTGCTGACACAAATTAATCGCCCACTGCACTTCACCCAACTCCAGCACCTCATCGGCTTTGTAGGTCAAGGCCTCGCAGTCTAGCGGCCGTACATCCAGAATTTGATCGTACACGGCAATTTTGTTAGCCGGCATGGTTTCTTGCGCAGCCCGCAACCAGAGCGCGTGCACCTCCTGGGTCCGTTCAATCTCTTCCCGGTTGGCATCGATGTGGCGAGTTTTCTGGGTCAGCTGTTTCTCAATGGCCTCCAGGCGCTTTTCATAGGTACTCACCAGCTTACCGACTTCTTCATCGGCAATTTTGTTCATCCGCTCTTTGATGTCGCGCACCGATGTCCAGCCAACCAAAACCAGAATGGAGCTGACCCCGGCGATCAAATAGAAAAAGTAGGTGATGGTATTGGTGGCGTAATTAACCCCACGGTCGATGGACTCGACCTGCCGATCGACAATTTTCTCTGTCAATTCAACCCGCTGCTGCGCCATTTCGCTGCGCAGCTGCTTGAGCTCGTCCAGCACATAACGCTCGACAAAGGGGTTGTATAAAGGCTCTTGCAAGCTCTCTACCCGAGCGCGGGCATCAGCCTCAGAAACCTCGGCAGTATTGGCCTCAGAGTTTTCCTGTGCCAACGAAAAAGCGCTGGCAAAAGCCAGCGCCAAAAATAACACCACCGTATTTAGGCAGCGCATATGGCCTCTCCGTGATTGTGCACCTCAATCAAGCAGCGGTGCAGGCTTTGTACGGCCAGATCGTAATCGTCTTCGTCGAGAATAAACTGCATATCCACCTGACGAATCGACTGATGCATGGCGAGAATACTAATATTGACCTCAGATAAAGCCGATACGGTTTTAGCCAGCATACCCGGCACTTTCATATCGCTGCCAATCGCCGACACAACCGCCACCTTGCGGGTGTTGATTTCGGCATCGGGATACAACTCTTCCAGTTCGCGGCGAATACGATTTACCGTTTTCAAGTTAGCCCCGACATAGTGAGTAATGGTATTGGCGTTGATATCTTTACTCACCACATGGGCTTTGAAGCGGGCAATGGTTTTTAAAATACCTGAATCGTACTTTTCGATGCTGCCCATCATATCCTGATCAAACAGCTCAATGGAATAAACCCGGCGACGTCCGGCAATAATTTCTACCCGGGGCGTATCGCTCACATAATCGCCTGTAATCAGGGTGCCGGCGTGCTCCGGCTCAAAGGTGTTCATTACCCGCAGCGGAATATCCGCCTGACGCAACCCTTTTGCCGCACGAGGATGAATGGCCTCCATCCCCAAATTCGCCAGTTGGTCGGCCACATCATAGTTGGTGCGACCTATGGGTACGACTTTATCAGCCCCCACCAAACGAGGATCTGCGCTACTCAGGTGATACTCCTTGTGAATGATAGACTCACGCGCACCGGTTAGCACCGCGATACGACTAAAGGTCATTTCACTGTAGCCGCGATCAAAGGTTGCCATCAGGCCCTTGTCGCAATGGGTATAACCAGTGGCGATCGCCAGTTCGCTGGCATAATCCACATCGGCAAACGCCTTGTTAATCATGTCGTCCAAGGTCTCGGCCTGATCCGCCTGCCAGCCTGATAAATCCACGAAGCGGGCATTAATACCGTCACGCTTTAGCAGGTGTGCCATATTCCAGGCGCTGTGCGCCTCGCCGAGGCTGGCAAGCATTTCACGTACAGTAAACAAATGGGCTTGCAGTTCAAAGTGACCGTGCTGGCATAACCGCTCCAGATCTTTCAGCACTCGCTCGGCATCTTCTAGGCGCTGAGCGATAAACTCATTGGCTTTATCACCGAGCTCGGTCTGCCCGAACAGTGATTCATTGATGGCAAACATCTCACTGCGCACTTCGCCAAATGCCTGATGCCAATCTTCATCGTCACTGGTGCTGGCAAACAGTCCATACACCCCGGGCTTGCCATTTTTTTTGTTCTCCAGCAGCAAATCCGTCATGCCACCATAGGCCGAAACAACAAAAACCCTGTTGTAAATATCGGTGCTGTTATTGCCTTTTAAAATCACATTGTCACGCACCGCCTCATACTGACTCATGGAGGTGCCGCCAATTTTCTCTACTGTATGACTCATATACTTGCCTTTGCTAAGTTGAAAGAGAGTGAAAGTAATCTTTCAACTTAGCCTTTAACCTCCTCGGCATCTAATTCGTAGGCGCCTTCGGCATTATGAACTTCTTTACCGTGCAAAGGCGGGTTAAATACGCAGGCCATTTTCATTTCTTCTTCGGCGCGCAAAATATGCTTGTCGTGCTGATCCAGCAAATAAATGGTACCCGGCTCAATGGTGTGCACTTCGCCGGTGGCCAGATCTTCAATGGAGCCGTAACCACTGACGCAGTACACAGATTCCAGATGGTTTTGATAGTGCAGATGCAACTCCGCATCGCGGTAAATAGTGGTAATGTGGAACGAAAAGCCCATGTTGTCGTTGCGCAAGGCCAAGCGGGTGCTATCCCAGCCCTCGGAAACAATTTTGCGATCGCTTTTTTCTGCGTCTTTTAAGCGTCTAACAATCATTGGTTACTCCTTAAATTCGTGGCGGTAAAACAATGGCGGCCCTGTGGGCCGCCGTTAAAGATCATCGTCTACTTACGATGCCTTTTTCAGCTTCTCTTGGGCAAAGACTTCGGCAAAGCTTTGCTCCAGCTTATTCAAACCCTCGTTCAAGGCGTCTTCGCTGATGGTGAGCGGGCAGAAGCATTTAACAATCTGACTGTGATTACCCGAGGTTTCGATCACAACGCCGTGTTCAAACGCCTGGGCGCACACTTTGCTGGCCAACTCGCCGGTGCCACAGTCAATGCCCTGCATCAAACCGCGGCCTTTAAGGCGCAGAGTTAACTCACCATTGGCTTCAATAATCTTCTTAAAACGCTGGGTGACCAACTGAGCCTTAGCCTTAATTTCATTTTCTAGCTTGTCATCGCTCCAGTAGTGCTCAATGGCAGCAGTTGCGGTGACAAACGCGTGGTTGTTACCACGGAAAGTACCATTGTGCTCACCCGGCTCCCAGATATCTAAATCCGGCTTGATCATTACGACTGCAAACGGCAAGCCGTAGGCGCTCAAAGATTTAGACAGGGTAACAATGTCCGGCTTAATGCCCGCGGGCTCAAAGCTAAAAAAGGTACCCGTACGGCCGCATCCGGCTTGAATATCATCCAAAATCAGTAAAATGTCGTGCTTCTTACACAGACGCTCCAGGGCCTGCAACCACTCAGTGGTTGCCACATTCAGGCCACCCTCACCTTGTACCGCTTCAACAATGGCGGCGGCCGGCTTATCGATACCACTGGAGGGATCTGACAGCAGTTTATCGATCATCTTAATGGTATCGACATCGCGGCCGTAGTAACCACAAAAAGGCATACGATCCACATCGCTCAAGGCTACACCTGCACCACCGCGGTGATGCTGATTGCCGGTGGCCGAAACTGCCCCCAGCGAGCAGCCGTGAAAACCGTTGGTGAACGAGATCACATTGGTGCGTCCGGTTACCTTGCGCGCGATTTTCAGTGCAGCCTCAACCGCGTTGGTTCCGGTGGGACCGGTAAATTGCAGCACATATTCCATATCACGCGGTGCGAGAATTTTATCGCGAAACACCTCGAGAAAACGGGCTTTTGCCGCACTGTGCATATCCAAACCGTGAGTAATGCCGTCTTCAGCAATGTAATCGAGCAGAGCCTGCTTCAAGTGGTCATTGTTGTGGCCATAGTTCAAAGAGCCAGCGCCGGACAAGAAATCAATATATTGCTTACCATCCTCACCATACAAGTAGCAGTCTTTTGCCTTGTTAAACACTACCGGAAAAGAGCGAGCATAAGACTGAACTTCCGATTCCATTTCGTTAAAAATATTCATACTGACCTCAGTTAAATAATAAATAGAGAATTCATTAGCGGGCGTTCATTCGCCATTAACGGCTAATAGGCCCAATCTCAAGCAGGTGCTCATCATCGTGCACACCGCCAAAGTGCTTGTCTTTTTCAAAGTACACGCCGCTTTTCAGCTCGGCGCTCAAATCTTTAGCCAGAGAGCGAAACAGCCCCCAGGAGGCGTCGTTATCAGGAGTAATCGTCGTGTGGATATGAGTCACTTCTTTGCAGGCGGGACTATCCAGCTGCGCTTTCACCAGCTTTTTTGCCAAACCAAGGCCGCGCCCTGCTTTATCCACCACAATCTGCCAAACAAACAGCACATGGGGCATGGACGGCGGCACATAACCGGAGACAAACCCCACCATTTGGCCGTCTTTAAAGGCCGCCACTGCCGTGTCTGCAAAATGCGAGCACTGCAGCAGGTTGCAGTAAATGGAGTTCGGGTCCAGCGGGGGGTTGGCAGCCACTAGTTGATTAACGGCATATCCATCTTCAGAGGTGGGGTGACGTAACTCTACAGAATCCGACATGAAATTTACTTTTTCCTCTAAGGAGATAAATTTAAACACTAAACCTAATTTGTGACCAAAGTTTGGCAATCCAGCGATTATTTATAGCCTATACCGGCAAAAAATCACCTTCTAACGAATTGCGCCATGAAAAATCAGCTACACATTAGTTAGTGCTCTAAACTTTAATCTATAGTACACTAAGTAAATTCCAGTGTCCAGACGACATCAACTAGCCCTCGCTCCACATCCGCTAAAGGGCAATGGACAAAAAGATAACCCAAAAGGTAATTCTTATGGCCCACGCGACAAAATCGCCCGTCGACCGAGAAAGATTAGGACTCGAAGCAAAAGCTGCTTATAATTTCGCGCTTTCTAACCAGAGAACGGCAATGGACAAGATAGAAGAAGTACTGGTGGCCCTGCGTCGTGTCATCCGCGCCACCGATTTACACTCCAAAAAACTGATTAAAACTGCCAGCGTTACCGGCCCTCAATTACTGCTCATGCAGATTCTGAATAACAAAGGGGATATGACCATCAGCGAGCTGGCGCGGGATATGAGCCTTTCCCAGGCGACGGTAACCACCGTGCTTGATCGACTGGAAAAGCGCGAGCTGATTACCCGAGTGCGCTCGCAGCAGGATAAACGCAAGGTTTATCCGCAGTTGACCCACAAGGGCAGCAAAATTCTAGAGAGCGCCCCCACTGCCTTGCAAGACGATTTCGTACGTCGTTTTAAAGGCTTGGATAATTGGGAGCAAAGCATGATTATCGCCTCATTGCAGCGGGTTGCCGAAATGATGAATGCCGATAAGCTGGACGCCTCACCCTTTCTGGATATTGGCGCCCTGGATCGCGGCGAAATCGACAAGAACTAACCCCCTTCGATCCGCCCCGATTCCCACCCCAAAGCCCCTGACCACAGGGGCTTTTTCGTATCTAAGTCACAAAAGCGCCCCCCCTACAATAAACCTTGCATCTATCAATACGGTCAATATACTGTATGCATATACAGCCTTAGGTTGGCAAAATGACCAGAGTCGATATTCTCAAAACGCTTGAAAACAGTGGCAGTATTCATCGAGGCTGCCAGCTGACGCCTCCCGCCCCGTGTGTGGACTCAGGGTTTACGGAGCTTAACCAAGTGCTGGGAGGCGGGTTTCCACAGTTTGGCGTCTGTAAGCTGCGCAGCCAGCCAGGGTCGGGAGAAGTCCGGCTGCTAATGCCCTATATAAAAAACCGGGTAAGTAACTCTGCCCCACTGGTACTGATTAATCCACCAGGCCCGCCCCAGCCAGACTTTTGGCAGGCCCAGGAGCTGTCCGCGCCTAAACTGCTCAGTCTGAGCATTCCCCATAAGCGAGACCTACTTTGGAGCATTCAAGAGTGTCTACAAAGCGGCTGCTGCCCCACCCTGTTGGTATGGAACTGCTCGTTAAGCAGCAGTGAGTGCAAACGCCTGCAACTGGCCGCTTATAAAGGTACCAGCACGCTCTGGCTGTGTGGCGATAACGCCCAGGCCTCTGTACCACTAACATTAAGCTTAAGCGCAGAACCTCGCGCCAATGGTATTTCGGTGATGATTAACAAACGCAAAGGAGGCTGGCCCGCCGGCCCTATAGACTTAACCTGGCAAGCCCAGTGGCCTGATCTATGTACAGAACGCCAAGGCCAAACCCGCACGCGCCCTACCCGGGCGCAAAAATGGCATTAACCGATGGACTGGCTTTACCTGAATTTTCCCAGCCTACAGCTGGATACTCTGATGGAAGCTCACTCGCCCACAGCGATTGTCTGCACCAAGCACCTAAAAATTTTACAGCGCAACCAAAGCGCTGCCGCTAAAGGCATAGACAAAAACATGGGACTGGCAATGGCGAGCGCTCTGTGCGGTGAGCTGCAGGTACACGCCTACAACCTTAAGCTTGAACAGCAGCAACTGGAGGTGCTGGCACACCGTCTTTATCACTGCTGCGCAGACTTAAGTCTCATTGAGACCCAGGGTATCGCCCTGCACACTAAACCTATGCTGCGCTACTACCGCGGTTTTAACGGCTACTGGAAAGCCATTGCTCGAGAATTAAAGCAGGCCAACGTAAATTTCAGCGCCGCAGCCGGCAGTAATCCCTTAATCGCTAAAGCCTGCGCAATGGGGCATACAGTAAATACATCACCTATAAAGGACAACAAATTTGCGACTGTCCATCTAACCCAGACAGATCTTGAGCCCAAAGTTATTCAGGGATTAGAGCGTATCGGCATACGCTACTTGAGCGACCTGCTGGCCATACCTTTACCAGAGCTGGCGGACAGGCTCGACTCACAGAGCATTGATTATTTACGCCAGTTAACCGACAAAAAACCCATTAAGCTGGCACGCTTTAGCCCCAGTGATTATTTTTTTGCCCGCCGAGAGCTCAACTACCCCTGCCAGAGCAGCGAAGGTCTGCTGGCTTGGCTACCCGAATTATTAGAGGCCCTGCAACTGTATCTGCGCCAACGAGCACAACTGGCACGTGAACTTATTCTGCGTCTTTACTTTTGTGAGCAAACGCCTTTGCAGATAAAAATCCTTAGCAACAAGGGTACCCAGTGTCCAAAAACCTGGCTGCGCTTGCTATCGCTTAAGTTAGAAAACCTCAGTCTCGAACACCCCTTTCACGCCTTTTCCCTGGAGGCACGCAACAACCAAGCGAGCAAAGAAAATAGCGATTTATTTGGCCAGCACTCGGGCACGCCAATCAATGAGTTATTGAGTTTATTGCAGGCCAGACTGCCGCCGGATGCCTTTAGCTGGCCACAGGCGGGTAACGACCACCGCCCCGAGCTGTCCGGCAACGCCCAGCCGCTATCGCAAACAGTCTCCCTACCTCTACGCCCGGCGTTTTTAACTGAAAAGCCACCCACACTCGTGGCCCCCGTGGTTATTATCAGCGGGCCGGAGCGCATCACTACAGGCTGGTGGGACGACAAACCAGTACTGCGAGATTACTACATCGTCAGAGATAAAAAAGGTCGCTGGCTTTGGGCCTATCGCGAATTAGGTGGCATACAGGCAAGAAAAGCCTGGTATTTGCATGGCTATTTTAGCTAGGCCAACTCATGTACACCGAGCTTTACTGCCAGAGCAACTATTCTTTCTTATTGGGTGCCTCTCACCCAGAAGAGCTGGTACTGCAAGCCGCGCAGCTCGGTTATCAAGGCATAGCTATTACCGATGAATGTTCCGTGGCCGGCCTGGTGAAAGCCTATACTGCCATCAAAGAACATAACCTTTCCCTAAAGCTCATCGCGGGAAGCTTGCTCAAAGTCAGTGCCAGCCTCCGCGTTATTGTGATATGCCCCAGCCGCCAAGCCTATGCGGAGCTTTGCCGTGTTATCAGTAATGCGCGACGCCGGGCCCCAAAAAATAACTATCAAGTTTCCCAATGGGATCTCGCCTCGTTAAAAGAAAGCTTTCTAATCTGGCTGCCGAGCTTTGAAGATGACGACGACAAATGGGGCAAATGGTTAAAGAAGCGGCACAGTAATCGCGTATGGATAGGAATAAGCAAACAACTCACGCAGGGCGAGGCACAACACCTGAAAAAAACTGAACAGCTGGCACAGAAATATCAGATTCCTTTAGTGGCCTGTGGCGCAGTGCTTATGCACCACCCCAAACGCCTCCCTCTACAACAAGCCCTGCACGCCCGCAAGCTAGGGCTCAGCATCCAAAAAGCTGGCCGCCAACTGCTAAGCAACGCCGAGAGAAGCCTGCGCTCACTGGCAAAAATCTCAGAGCTATACAGTGCAGATTCTGTGCAAGAAACACAGAGAATATGCGCTGCCTGCCATTTCGATTTCGGAGAGCTTAAATACGAGTATCCAAGTGAAATCATTCCCCCACAACATACCGCAATCAGTTATTTGCGGCAAAGAGTAGAGGAAGGAGCACAGAAGCGCTTTGGCACAAATACGCCAAAAAAAATCAAACAGAAAATAGAGAAAGAGTTAAAACTTATTGCAGAGCTAAACTACGCTCACTTTTTTCTGACTATCGACGACATAGCAAGATTCGCCCGCCAACAAGGGATTTTATATCAGGGGCGGGGGTCTTCGGCCAACTCTGTGGTTTGCTATTGCCTGGAAATTACCGCCGTCGATCCGCGCCATATCGATGTTCTATTTGAGCGCTTTATTTCTAAAGAGAGAAATGAACCCCCGGATATCGATGTAGACTTTGAGCATGAGAGACGCGAAGAGGTCATTCAATACATTTATCAAAAATATGGGCGCGAGCGAGCGGCTTTGGCCGCCAGCGTTATCTCTTACCGTTTCAAAAGTGCCCTTAAAGAGATGGGCAAAGCCCTGGGCTTTAACGAGTCGCAGTTGGATTTTTTTGTTAAAAATATTGACACTCGAGACATCAATAAAAGCTGGCAGCATCAGTTAATAGAGCTAGGCCTAGCAGAGGGCGCGGCAAACACAGAACGTCTGATATCGCTGACAGAGCAACTGATAGGTTTTCCTCGACATTTATCTCAGCATGTCGGGGGCTTTGTAATCTCTCGGGGGCCACTCTACGAGCTGGTACCGGTTGAAAACGCAGCCATGCCCGAGCGCACTGTTATTCAGTGGGACAAAGACGATTTGGAGTCTCTGGGTTTACTAAAAGTCGATGTGTTGGCACTGGGCATGCTGACGGCGCTGCGTAAAGCGTTTGCGCTAATCGATACACATTACAAAAGGCAATGTAAACTTCATCAAATTACGGCCCGCATGGATGATCAGGCTGTTTTTCAGAGCTTACACAATGCCGATAGCGTGGGGCTTTTCCAAATAGAGTCGCGAGCCCAAATGGCAATGCTACCGCGCATAAAACCTGTGTGTTATTACGACCTGGTGGTGCAAATCGCCATAGTTCGACCTGGCCCCATTCAAGGCGGCATGGTAACACCTTACCTAAACCGACGGGCGGGCCTTGAAGCACCGGAGTACCCCTCTGCCGAACTGCAACAAGTGCTGGAGCGCACTCTGGGCGTACCTATTTTTCAAGAACAAGTCATACAGCTGGCAATGGTGGCCGCAGGATTCAGTGGTGGCGAAGCCGACGCACTGCGCCGAGCCATGGGAAGCTGGGGAAAATCGGGCAAGCTGTTACAGTTCAAACGCAAACTCATTATCGGCATGGAAAGCAAAGGCTATCAACGGGAGTTTGCCGAGCGAATATTTGAACAAATCCTCGGCTTTGGTGAATACGGTTTTCCCGAATCCCACTCCGCCAGCTTTGCACTGCTTGCCTACGCATCAGCCTGGCTAAAATATTACTACCCCCTGCCCTTTTACTGCAGCCTGCTAAACAGCCAGCCAATGGGGTTTTACAGTGCATCCCAATTGCTACAAGACGCCAAGCGTCATGGTTGCCAGATATTGCCGGTATGTATTAATCGCTCCTTCAGCGACTACTCTCTAGAGAAAACAGAAAGTGGACTTGCCCTGCGGGTTGGTCTGCGTCAAATAAAAGGATTGCCACCGGCCGACATAGAAAAACTACTGCATAATCGCAACACACCCTTTAGCAGCATCCAAGAGGTAAAAAAAATCGGACTGTCGGCCTCAGCTATTAACGCCCTGGCCAGTGCCGATGCATTTTATAGCCTTAGCCCCAATCGCTATCAGGTACGCTGGTCACTGATGGAAAAGCAGGCTCAGCCTTTAAATTCAAAAGAAACAAACTACAGCTTGCAAAGCTGCCCCAGCCGTACCGACAATATGCTGGAAGATTTTCAAAGCTTGGGGTTAAGCTTAAAAGATCATCCCCTACATTTATTGCGGCAAGCAGGTCTATTGCCCAAATGCCTCTGTGCCACCGAGTTAAAATATCAGCGACATGGCGCACTGGTAAATGTGGCCGGTTTAGTGGTTGGCAGACAGCGACCCGGCACCGCCAGCGGCGTAACTTTTATGACTCTGGAAGATCACACTGGCAATAGCAATGTGATTGTCTGGTCTGCCACGGCCAGTGCGCAAAGGCGGGCATTTTATGCCTCTACTATTTTATTGGTTAAGGGCGTGGTTGAGCACGCCCAGGGTGTGACCCATGTGGTGGCCGGCAGATTAATTGATATTAGCCATTTACTGGGAAAGCTAGAACATAAATCCAGAGACTTTCATTAACCCAAGAATAACTAGTCAAACTTGGCCCTAAGCGTACTAGGTATATTGCAACTTAACATTGTCTATACCATATTCGTTACGCAACCTTTGCAGCAGATCATCTTCGGGGCGAACCCCCCAGTCACGCCCCAAGATTAACTCACAGCGGGCATCGGAACGTAGATAATCCACAACCACCGGACAACTGCCATCTTTGTAGGGCTCGAGACAGTTTTTAAGCTGCGCACCAAACCCTGCCCCCAGGGTGTGCCCCTCAAGGGTGAGCCGCAATGCACGCGCCTTTTCCTGTCGGGCTTCGGCCAGGTTTTTGATGTTATCGGCGCGCATCTTCAGCGCATTATTATAATCGTCGTGACTTACCTGCCCCTCGACCAACAACAGCGCATCTTTAACCAACAGCTCGCGATGCTCAGCAAAAGCATCGGCAAACACAGCAATCTCTATCCGACCGGTGCGGTCATCCAGGGTAATAAAAGCCATGGTATCACCGCGCTTGGTTTTCATAGTGCGCGACGCCACCACCAGACCACCAATTCGCTGAGCATTTTTATCCGGGGTCAGGTCAGCAATACGGCAGGAAACCAGGTGTTTGATTTCGTGTTCATATTCATCAATAGGATGGCCCGTAAGGTAAAGCCCCAAGGTATCATTTTCGGCCTGCAAGCGTTCTTTCATCGACCAGGGGTGCACACGGGCAAATTCTTTGTAAGCCTCTTCACCATCAGCCGCTGCAGGCACCACATCGCCAAATAAGTCCACCATACCAGCACTGGCATTTGCAGCGCTTTGCTCGGCAGCTTTTACCGCTTCTGTGATAGCTGCAAACATAACGGCGCGATCCTGATCCAACCCGCGTCCAGGGCCTAAATTATCGGCGGCACCGGAACGAATTAGAGCCTCTAATGCACGTTTATTGACTTTGCGCGGATCAATACGCGCACAGAAGTCGAACAAATCGTTAAATGGGCCGCCTTCTTCCCGGGCTTTGATAATACTGTCGACCGGCCCTTCGCCCAGACCTTTAATAGCGCCCAAGCCGTAAATAATATTGTTATCGTCGTCGACCGTAAATTTAAGCTCGCCACGGTTAACATCGGGAGGCAGAAGAGTGAGCCCCATGTTGCGACACTCTTCGATAAAGGTAACAACTTTATCGGTCTTATCCATATCCGAGCTCATGGTGGCCGCCATAAAGTGCGCCGGATAATGGGCTTTCAGCCAAGCGGTTTGATAAGACACCAAAGCGTAAGCGGCGGAGTGCGACTTGTTAAAACCGTAACCGGCGAACTTCTCCACCAGGTCAAAGATTTTCATCGCAAGGTCCGGATCGATCCCCTTATCTTTCGCACCGGACTCAAAACTTACCCGCTGCTTCGCCATTTCTTCGGGCTTTTTCTTACCCATTGCGCGGCGCAGCAAATCGGCGCCACCCAAACTATAACCGGCAAGCTCCTGGGCGATCTGCATTACCTGTTCTTGGTAAACGATAACACCATAGGTAGGTTTTAAAATGGGCTCAAGGCTGGCGTGTTGATACTTGGCATCTGGGTAAGCCACCTCGGCCTGACCATGCTTGCGGTTAACAAAGTCAGTTACCATGCCGGAATCCAGCGGGCCCGGACGGAACAGCGCCACCAGAGCGATCATATCTTCCAGGTTATCTGGCTTAAGCCGCTTAATCAGGTCTTTCATGCCGCGGGATTCCAACTGAAACACCGCGGTAGTTTCGGCGCGTTTTAACAGCGCAAAAGTCTCCGCATCCTGCAAATCGATAGCGCTGATATCCAGGTCGGGCTCACCCACTTTGCGCCGCTGGGCGTTAATCATTTCAAGCGCCCAGTCAATAATGGTTAGAGTCCGAAGTCCCAGGAAGTCGAACTTAACCAGTCCGGCCTCTTCCACATCGTTTTTATCGTATTGGGTGACCAGGCCTTTACCCGATTCATCACAGTAAAGCGGCGAGAAATCAATCAGCTTGTTAGGGGCGATAACCACACCACCGGCGTGCTTACCCACGTTACGAGTTAAGCCCTCAAGCTTAACCGCCATCTCCCAAATTTCCTGAGCATCCGCATCAGTGTCGAGCATCTCTCGCAGCAGCTCTACCTCTTCAAGCGCTTGCTTCAGCGTCATACCCGGAGTGGGTGGAATCAGTTTGGAGAGTTTGTCGGCAAGCCCGTAGGATTTCCCCAATACCCGCGCCACATCGCGCACCACAGCCTTGGCCGCCATGGTACCGAAGGTAATAATTTGGCTTACCGCTTCACGACCATAGGCCTCAGCGACATAGTTAATCACCTTGTCGCGGTTTTCCATACAGAAATCCACGTCAAAGTCGGGCATGGAAACCCGCTCGGGATTCAGAAAGCGCTCAAACAGCAAATCGTATTGCAGCGGATCCAGGTCGGTAATCTGCAGTGAATAGGCCACCAGAGAGCCGGCACCGGAACCCCGCCCAGGCCCCACCGGAATACCGTTATCCTTGGCCCACTGAATAAAGTCCATTACGATCAGGAAGTAGCCGGGAAACCCCATCTGCAGGATAATATCCAGCTCAAAACGCAGCCGTGCTTCGTAGCGTTCTTTATCCGCCTCGTAGTTTGGCGAGCTGCTATCAAGAATTCGCTCCAGGCGATTGTATAAACCGTCAAAACAGACTTTTTCGAAGAACTCGTTTTCGGTCATTCCGTCTGGAATGGGATACTGCGGCAGAAAGTATTCCCCAAGATGAATATTTACGGTACAGCGCTTGGCAATCTCAACCGAGTTCTGTAAAGCTTCGGGAATATCACTGAACAATTCCTGCATTTCATCGGCGCTGCGTAAATACTGTTCTTCACTGTAGCGGCGCTCACGCCGAGGGTCGTCCAGGGTACGACTATCGGCAATACAGACCCGCGCCTCATGTACTTCGAAATCTTCTGCCTGTAAGAAACGAACATCGTTGGTCGCCACAACGGGGCACTGTGCATGGCTCGCCAGATCGACAGCGGCATGCAAATAGGCTTCTTCATATTCGCGCCCGGTGCGCTGCAACTCAAGATAAAAGCGCCCCGGAAACAGCTGCATCCAGGTTTGCAACTCTTCGGCTGCCTGTGCTTTGCGACCGGACAATAAAGACAGCCCGACATCACCAAGGCGCCCGCCCGAAAGCGCAATCACACCTTCGGTAAATTCACTAATCCACTCACGCTTTATATAGGCGATACCCTGCTGCTGGCCTTGTTGGTACGCTTTAGAGATAAGCGCGATAATATTTTTGTAGCCGGCATCGTTCATCGCGAGCAGGCTCAACAAACTCGGTTTGCTTTCACTGTCTGCGCCCGCGATTAGAAAATCGCTGCCAATGATGGGCTTGATGCCCTGCCCCTGCATAGCCTTATAGAATTTGATCAAACCGTAAAAGTTAGTTTGATCGGTAATGGCGCAGGCAGGCATACCCAGCTCAGCCAAGCGCGCAACCAGTGGCTTGATGCGAATAATACTGTCCGACAGCGAGTACTCGGTATGAAGGCGCAGGTGTACAAATGAAGCTGACATAAACTTAAAACATTTCCAACTGTTCAAGTTGACGTTTCACCGGACCAAAACTGATACGGTGGGCTTTGCATGGGCCGTGTTGTTCCAGCGCCAGTAAATGCGCTTTGGTGGGATAGCCTTTGTGTAAAGCAAAACCGTAGCCTGGATATTCTGCATCCATGGCTACCATTTCTCGGTCGCGGGTAACCTTGGCCAAAATCGACGCGGCGCTTATAGCGGGAACTCTGCTATCACCCTTTACCACAGCTTCGGCCGGGTAAGACCAGCGGGGAATCTTGTTACCATCAACCAACACATGCTCTGGCTGCACCGTCAATCCGTTAACGGCCCGGCTCATAGCTAATAAACTGGCCTGAAGAATATTAATATCGTCGATTTCCGCCACCGTGGCACGCGCAATACAATAGGACAAAGCCCGCTGCTTAATTTCGTCAAATAAGACTTCGCGACGCTTTTCAGTCAGCTTTTTTGAGTCCGCTAAGCCGGCAATCGGCTGCGCGGTATCAAGGACAACCGCTGCGGCAACCACGTCCCCCGCTAAAGGGCCGCGGCCAACTTCGTCTACGCCAGCAAACAGATGACCGGTATAAACACTGACAAAAGGCTCCATGATCTAACTCTCTAGGGGTTCATTGGTTAGTGAAGGCTTCTCAATTAACTCAGCAATAGCGCTAGCGGCCGCACGGCTGGCATTCTGGCGCAGCTGTTGATGTAGCTGCAAAAATTCCTGCTGCAATTGAGCGACCCCTTCTGGATCGTCCAGATAGCTCAATACCCGCTCAGTTACAGCCGCCGAAGTAGCGTCTTTTTGCAACAGTTCAGGCACCAGTTCACGTCCGGCCAACAAATTTGGCAAAGAAACAAAATCCACCGTAGCCATAGCTTTAATAATGTGAAAAGACAGCGCCGCCATTTTGTAGCACACCACCATCGGCTTTTTCAGCAGCATAGCCTCAAGCGCTGTGGTACCAGAAGCGAGTACGACAATATCGGCAGCCGCCATAACATCGTGTGAACGACCATTGACCAGGCGTATCGGTAAATCGCTATAAGCGCTGAGCAATTGGTGCAACTGCCGATAACGGTGTCCATTGGCAGCGGGCACTAAAAACTTTGTGCCTGGGCGAGCGGCGACTATTTCTCGCGCAGCGCTAAAAAACACTGGACCTAAGCGCTCGACTTCAGACTGTCGGCTACCGGGCATCAATGCCACCACGGGCGAAGGACCTGTTACCGACAGATCCTGCCGAGGCTTTTCGCCATCGACTTCAAGCTCAATATCATCCGCCAGCGGGTGCCCCACAAATTGCACCGGAACGTTATGCGCTTGATAAATTCCGTTTTCAAAGGGCAGCAAAGTCAGCATTAAGTCGACAGCTTTTTTGATTTTCTTTATTCGCCCGCTTCGCCACGCCCATACCGACGGGCTGACATAGTGAGCGGTAGTTACGCCCTGTTGCTTTAAATGCTTCTCTAACGACAAATTAAAATCAGGCGAATCGATACCGATAAAAACATCCGGCTGTTGTTCGGTAAAGTGCTGCTTCAAAAAGTTACGAATTCGCAGCAGCTCCGGCAAGCGTTTAAGGGGCTCTATTAACCCCATCACCGCCAGACGCTCTTGGGGAAAAAAGGAATGAAAACCTTCAGCCAGCATCAGCGGCCCGCCGATGCCGGAAAACTCTATATGATCGTATTTATGTTTCAGCTCATGAATAAGGCCAGCCCCGAGAATATCCCCGGAAGCCTCGCCGGCGACTATTCCTATGCGGATGGGACGGCTCATAGTGAGATTAGCGAACGATTCCGCGTTTCGATTTTTGTAGAGATTCGATCATCAGTGCCACCACGGGTTCCTCGCTTTCGATCTGCTGCAACTGATTCAGCGCTTCTTCGACCGTATGGCCACGACGGTAAATAATTTTAAAAGCCCGGTTAATAGCCGCTATTTGCTCTTTGCTATAACCGCGACGCCGTAAACCTTCCGAGTTAATACTTTTCGCCGCTGCAGGTGCGCCTGTTACCATAACAAAGGCAGGTACGTCTTTACCCACTGCACTACCCATACCGGTAAAACTGTGGGCGCCAATATTGCAAAACTGATGCACTAGCGTAAAACCGCTCAAGATGGCCCAGTCACCGATAATCACATGCCCGGCAAGTGCAGTGTTATTCACCAGTATGCAATGGTTGCCCACTACACTGTCATGACCTATATGCACATAGGCCATAATCAAATTGTTGTCACCTATGGTGGTTTCCGAGCGATCTTGCACGGTGCCCCGATGAATAGTAACGCCTTCGCGAATAATATTGTTGTCGCCAATAACCAACCGCGTAGGTTCACCGTTGTACTTCAAATCTGGCGTATCTTCGCCCACCGATGAAAACTGATAGATCTGATTATTGCGACCAATTTTTGTCGGGCCTTTGATCACCACGTGTGAGGCAATGACACAACCAGGCCCAATTTCGACATCGGGCCCGATGGTTGTCCAAGGACCGATCTTTACATCATCGGCAATTTTGGCCTCGGGATGAACAATAGCTTGTGAATCAATCAAAGCTGGCTCTCTCTCGCGGGTTATACTTTTCGGTCGGCACACAAAATGGTAGCCGAGGCGACCAATTCACCATCGACTGTTGCCTTGCAAGCAAACTTCCAAATACCGCGTTTGGAGGAAATAATGCGCGACTCCAGCTGCAGACGATCACCGGGAACAACCTGACGTTTAAAGCGCACATCGTCTATTCCGGCAAACAGGTAAATGGAACCATCTTTCGGTTTTTTGTCGACTGTTTTGAATCCCAAAATACCCGAAGCCTGGGCCAGAGCCTCTAGAATCATTACCCCCGGAAATACCGGAAACTCTGGAAAATGACCGTTAAATACTTCTTCGTTGATAGAAATATTCTTGTAAGCGACAATTGATTCCCCCTCTACCAGCTCGACCACTCTATCCACCAGCAATAAAGGGTAGCGGTGCGGCAAATACTGCCTAATTTCATTTACATCCATCATTTCATTGACGCCTTATATATCGCTGGCGCAAAGCCAGCCTAAAACTTACGGATTCTACTGATCGGATCCGGACTCGAGCTTTCTCAAGCGCTGCGCCAGATCATTTAACTGGTTAAAACGAACGGCGTTCTTGCGCCATTCGCGGGTGCCTATGGCACTGGTTCCAGAAGAGTAGCTGCCGGGCTCTGTTATCGACTTAGAGACCATGGTCATACCGGTAATGTGGACGTTATCGGTAATCTCGATATGGCCAACGATGCCGACAGCGCCGGCGAGGGTACAATTGCGGCCAATTTTAGTGCTGCCGGCGATACCGCAATTGGCGGCAATGGCGGTATTGGCGCCAATGTGGCAGTTGTGCGCTACATGTACCTGATCGTCAATAATCACACCGTCTTCGATAACGGTGTCATCCAGGGCGCCGCGATCAATTGTGGTGGTGGCACCCACCTCAACGCGACTGCCAATCACTACCCCGCCAAGCTGATGTATTTTACACCATCCACCCTGAGACCGATCCGGAGCAAAACCAAAACCGTCAGCGCCGATGACACAACTGCTATGAAACAGACAATCCTCGCCGATGACTACATCGTGATAAATACTGACATTGGCCGCCAAGCGGGTGCGTGCACCGACGCGACTACCATCACCTATAACCGAACCCGCCCCCACAACGACATTATCACCCAGCACCACACCCCGACCGATTACCGCGTGGGGGCCGAGGGTGACGTTAGCGCCAAGGGTCGCCTCGGAATCAACCACTGCACTGGGATGAATCCCGGCCGTGATCTCCAGTGCCCGATCGAATAATCGACTGAGACGAGCATAACTGAGGTAGGGATCGGCAACGATCAGCTTGTTGCCATCGTACAAATGCGATTCTTGTTCGCGCAAAATAACGGCACCGGCACCAGAATTCTGTAACTGAGCCTCGTAGGCCTTGTTTGCCAGAAAACTAATATCGCTGTTTTTTGCCGTTACCAAACCAGCAATGCCGGTTATGGATAAACCGGCATTGCCTTCGAGTTTCGCTGATAAAAAATCCGCAATCTCACGGAGAGAAAGACTAGTCACTCAATCAATCCAACTGCGGTTACTTGGCTTTATTCAAGCGCTCAATCAGCTGAGCGGTAATATCGTGATCGGCATCGGCGTGGAATACAGATTGAGCATTGATAATCATACCGATTTTCTCATCGGCGATTAACTGCTCCAGAACGGGACGCACTTTAGGCGTCAGTTGTTGTTGTACACGCTGCAATACTTGTTGCTGTTCGGCCTGCAGTTTTTTCGTCGCCAGCTCATAGTCGGCGCGCAGGTACTCTACCTTTTTGCGATGCTCGGCCTGCTGATCTTCCGACCAAGTCATACCATCTTTTTCAGCGGACTCCTGCAGCGCTTTAATGTCGGCAACTAAGCTCTCAACCTTGGCGCGTAAAGCGGTAAACTCTGCATTTTTTTGCAGGCTATCGACGCTTTTTTTCGCCAGGTCAGTGCCCAGAATGGCCGCTTGCATATCCAGGGTAACTACCTTACCAGCCGCCACAGCGCCCACGCTAACCAGCAACAGAGTCGCGGCCAACATCATCTTCTTAAGCAAAATCACATTTTTCCCCTTTTATAATCTGTAGTGAGTGTAATAGTCGCCCCGGGCCACCTTCATCAGAAAGTTTGGCCGAGGGAGAAGTTAAATCCTTTCTCATCGTCAAACTCGTTTTTCTGAATGGCTTCGGAAACCGAGAAGGTCATAGGGCCAAAGGCCGATATCCACGTTAAGCCCAAGCCCGCAGAAATACTCATGCGGTCCAGAGCAAAGTCGAAACAGTTTACCTGTGTTGCGCCGCAGTTGGTATCAAAAACGTTACCCGCGTCGATGAAAAAGGCGGTTTGGAAAGAGCGCTGGTCCTCGACAAAAGGCAGCGGGAAAATCACTTCCATACTGGTTTCGACCAAGAAGTTACCACCGAAAGAGCGGCTTTGATCGGTCACCTGCCCACCAGTAGATGTCATCAGCTGACCGGGGCGACAAGAGATACCGCCACTGTAGCCGCCCAACTCTGGATCCTCGCAGAGCACATTATATAAAGAGCCAGTTTCACCAGTGTCCACCACCCCATCACCGTTCATGTCATCCCAAGTGGTTCGCGGTAAAAACTGGCTCTCGGCATAGGTGCCTCGAGGCCCTAAGCTATTGCGCTCAAAGCCGCGCACAGAGCCAAAACCACCGGCATAGTAATGCTCAAAGAAAGGCAGCTCTTCGGTTTTACCGTAAGAGTCCGCCCACCCCAAACTGGTACGTAAACGTAGGGTCAGATGGCGTGTTAAGGGTTGGAACATCTGCGCGTCGTAGGTGATTTTGTAGTATTCCAAATCGCCACCTGGCAGTGCCGTTTCAATACCCAAACGTTGCGAAGCACCACGGGTGGCTAGAATGCCGCGATTAAGCGTGGATTTTGCCCAAGCCGCATTGGCCACAAAGTCGTGGAACTCCCTGCCATGGGTATCCAAAAAGCCTGGCTCACCGCGAATACCGTTGACATCATCTTCCAGGCTGGGTACAGGGGTAGAGTCGAAAGGGATCTCAGGTAAATCATTACCGGTCGACAACTGTTCCAGAATTTCCAGATACTCGGTTTGGGTAATGTAACTGGCCGAAGAAGAATAAAGAGGCGTGTTAATAATCTCACGCACGGAATATTGGCTGGGCTTTACTTCCAGGTTGCGGAAGCCCACATCAAAACTTAAGCGCTCCACATCGGAAATCGGGTAACCAAAGCTGACATTACCGCCAAATACATCGGTACTATAGCCCGCCACGTTTACGCTGGCATAGTCGCTGCTTTGATAGAAAATATTAAACCCGCGGCTCACGCCGTCCGGCGTAAAGTACGGATCGTTGTAACGGAAATTATAAGCCGTTTGGTACTTCGAGTGGCTGGCAGAGATGCCCACCTGTTTACCGGTACCAAACCAGTTGTTCTGTTGAATATTGCCCGAAATAAGCAGGCCTGAATATTCAGCATAACCCAACTGTAAGCCCATACTGCCAGAGGGTTGTTCCTCCACAGTGAAGTCAACATCTACCTGGTCGGCGACACCCGGCACTTCAACTGTATCTACGGTCACTTCTTTAAAGAAGCCCAAACGCTCCAAACGCACTTTAGAGTGTTCAATTTGCGCTGTAGAGGCGGCACCCCCTTCCATCTGCCGCATTTCCCTGCGCAACACCTGATCCTGGGTAGTGGTATTACCGCGGAAATTAATGCGTCTGACATAGGCGCGTTTTTTCGGATCGATAAAGAAAGTCACCTTTACGGTTTTATCTTCGTCGTTACGTTCTGGAATTCCCTCAACTTCAGCAAAGGTGTAGCCCTCATTACCCAAGCGATTGGTTATGTACTCGGACGAGGTCGTCATCAGTGCCTGTGAAAAGGTTTGCCCCTCGCGCATTAAAATCATGCGGCGAATAAAACGCTCATCGATAGCTGGGTCGCCAGCCAAATCCACTTCGCTCACGGTGTATACATCACCCTCGGTAATATTGAGAGTAATAAAAACCTGGGATTTGTCTGGGCTTAAGGAAACTTGGGTGGAGTCAAGATTAAAAGCGAGATAACCGCGATCCAGATAGTATGACTCGACCCTCTCGATATCGCCAGTCAACTTTTCGCGGTTGTATTTGTCATCCCCGGTAATCCAAGAAAAGAAGCCTGTGGTTTGCAGTTCAAACAAATCCAACAGCTCGTCATTCGCAAACGCTGTGTTACCAACTATGTTGATTTTTTTGATTCGGGCGGTTTCACCCTCATCGATATTAACCAACACCTTGACCTGATTGCGCGGTAGATCTTCTACCTCAATATCAACCGAGGCGCCGTAGCGCCCCTGGCCTATGTATTCGCGCTCCAGCGCCTGGCTGATCATGTTCAGAGTTGCACTTTGGTAGATCTGCCCCTCGGAAAGCCCATTTTCGGTCAGGCTCTCCATAAGCTGCTCGGTCTTAATGACCTTGTTACCTTCAATGGTGATCTCGTTAATGGCGGGACGCTCATCAACCATAATCACCAGTACATCACCGTCGCGACCAATAGAAACATCGGTAAACAAACCGACCTTGAAGAGCTCGCGAGTGGCGCGCTGAACGTCGAGGTTGCTAAGCGTATCGCCAACGCGAATCGGTAGAGCGCTGAAAACTGTGCCGGCGGAAACCCGCTGCAGCCCCTCTACCCGGATGTCATTAACGCGAAAGGTTTGTGCATGAACGGCTAGCGAAAAGCAAAGCGCCAACATCAGGCCGATCATTCGTGAGAAAACATGCATCATATATTACGTTCTATTTTAGATTTGTCAGTTTGCACAAACACAACACCCTCACCACCAGAGATTGGCGGTCAACTGTCTCCCACAGGATTAAAGCCTCATGATGTCGTTGTAAAGCGCCAGTACTGTCAGGCCGATTACCAAAACCAGGCCCACTTGATAGCCCACCATCTGAGTTTTTTCCGATACCGGTTTTCCTTTTACCAGCTCGACCAGGTAGTACATTAAATGACCACCATCGAGCACAGGAATAGGTAGCAGATTAAAAACTCCTAACATGACGCTCAAGGCCGCGAGAAAACGCAAGAAGCTGCGCCAGCCGTTCTCCGCCTCAGAACCCGCAACCTTAGCAATGGTGATAGCTCCGCTCAAGTTTTTTGTGGAAATTTCCCCAAAAATCAGCTTCTTAACTGACAGCAACACAAAGGCAGAAGTTTCCCAAGTGCGATCTACGGCGGCCACAAATCCGCTGATGGGTGAATAATCCCAACGGCGAATCAAGTCCTCCGGCCACTCGTAAGGCGCAAAGCCCATCCCCACCCTGCCGAAGCTGGTACCTGCCTCAGTGATTCGCTCCGGCGTAATCGCTAACTCTAGCTCCTGGCCGCCGCGCTCTACCGTGAGATTGATTAGCGACTCGGGCCGGGCTTTGACATAATCGATCCAGTCCTGAGCACTGGCAATCGCTTGTCCATCAGCGGCGATAATCTGATCACCGGGCTGCAAACCCGCCTCACTCGCCGGGCTAGCATCCTGAATTTCCCCGGCGATTGCCGGAACCGCGGGAATGTAAGGCGTAACCCCTAGCCCAGACAAGGGTTCTGGCTCATCCACCCCGCGCAGCCAGTCGTCCAGCACGACTTCAGATTCGTAGCGCAAACTGGAGTCCGGGTAGCGCACGGCAAAGGTCAGCGGCCCACTCTCACCCAGACGACGCAGCAGTTGTTTTTGCACCATCTGCCAGGACAAAGTGCTCACACCATCTACGGCAATAATTTCCTGGCCCGCCTCAAGGTTGGCACTGGCCGCCACCGAGCCTGGCTCCACCTTGCCAATCACCGGCGCCAAGCCGCGCTCGCCACTGACCGCCAATACCAGCCAAAAAATGAGTACCGCAAGAATCAAATTAGCTACCGGCCCTGCCAACACCACGGCAATGCGCTTACCAACACTCTGGCGATTAAACGCGCGGTGCAGCTCATCTTCAGCCACCGGTCCCTCGCGCTCATCCAGCATCTTGACGTAGCCACCCAGAGGAATGGCAGAGAGCGCGAACTCCGTGCCCTGACTATCACGCCAACTGGTAAGCACCTTGCCAAAACCAATGGAAAAGCGCAGCACTTTTACACCGCAGCGCCTGGCGACATAAAAGTGGCCAAATTCGTGGATGGTCACCAGCACCAAAATGGCAACAAAAAACCAAAATACGTATTGGAGAATGTTCACATAAGCCTCGTTAATTAGCGCTGGCAGCAATCAATCTCTGCGCCACACCCCTGGCCTCAAGATCGGCCTGTTGGACAGCCTCTAAACTGTCCGGTTCAGTGAATTTTACCTGCTCTAAGGTGGCAGAGATAACCCCGGCAATGGCGGTAAAGGACAATTGCTCGGCCAAAAAAGCCGCTACCGCCACTTCGTTGGCGGCATTGAGCACCGCAGGCGCATTGAGGCCGGTAGCCACCGCCTCCTGTGCAAGTGTTAGGCAGGGAAAACGCGCCTGATCCGGCGCTTCGAAATCCAATCTGGCGGTAGCCACCAAGTCCAGACTGTCAACACCTGCGGCCAGGCGCTCGGGCGCACCCAAGGCATTGGCGATGGGGGTACGCATGTCAGGGTTACCCAGCTGAGCCAATACCGAGCCGTCAATGTACTCCACCAATGAATGGATTACGCTCTGGGGATGGATCACCACTTCGATATTGGCGGGTTGGGCATTGAACAACCAGCAGGCCTCGATAAACTCCAGCCCCTTGTTCATCATGGTGGCCGAATCCACCGATATTTTTGGCCCCATACTCCAGTTAGGGTGCGCGCACGCCTGCTCCGGCGTCACCCGCTGTAACTCCTGCAAGCTGGCCTGGCGAAACGGGCCACCGGATGCGGTTAACAGGATGCGGCTGACGCCCAGCGCAGCAAGATCAAGCCCGGCGGACAGGCCACCGGTTAGGGGCAGGCACTGAAAAATGGCGTTGTGTTCACTGTCGATAGGTAGAATTTCGGCCCCAGAACGTCTGGCAGCAGCCATAAACAGACCACCTGCCATTACCAGCACTTCTTTATTGGCTAAGAGCACTCGCTTGCCCGCCTCTACCGCGGCGAAGCACGACAATAATCCAGCCGCACCCACAATAGCAGCCATAACCGTGTCCACCTCCGGCGCCTCAGCCACTTCCTCCAAAGCGCGTGTACCGCTTAGAACCTGCGTCTGTGAGCCGGCATCGGCAAGAGCTTCGCGCAACTTTTGCGCGGCTTTTTCATCCACTAAAACGGCGTAGCGCGGATTACAGGCCAAGCACTGCTGCGCCATCGCCTCCCAGCTGGAATGAGCCGCCAACGCAAAAACCTGGAAGCGAGCTGGGTGACGCGCCAATACGTCGAGCGTACTGACACCGATGGAACCGGTAGAACCAAGAACAGTGACCTGTTGGGGCGAATCAGCCAAAGCTCAACTCCAGCGACAACAGAATAAGGGCGAACACTGGGGCCGCCGCAGTCAGGCTGTCGACCCGGTCAAGCACACCTCCGTGGCCGGGCAACAGCGAGCTGCTGTCTTTGATACCGCGCTCTCGCTTAACCATGCTTTCAAGCAAATCACCGAGCACTGAGGCCAGAGAGGTAACTAATATTAGCGCCAGCAATGGGAACAAAGGATTGTCAGACAGATACCACAGGATAAACACCAGAATCAGATTCGCGCCCACTCCTCCCAAGAAACCTTCCAGGGTTTTACCGGGGCTGACATTGGGGGCGAGCTTATGACGACCAAACCGGCGGCCGACAAAATAACCACCGATATCCGCGGTGGCGACAATGATTACAATCAGCAATACCAGCCAGGCGCCAAACTCTTCAGAACGCACATAGCTGACCGCAGCCCAGGTAGGCACCAGCACCAAAAAACCCATCAAGGCCCGCATAAAGCGGCGCCCCCACAAGAGCGCGCTGCTGGGATAACCCTGCACCCACAACAACGCCAGCGCCCACCAGGTGCAACCGGCAAGCAGTACATGCTGATACCTGGCAGGCACCCGATTAATGTCGATGGCATCTACCGGAATCACGCCGATGTACACCGCCACCAGAGCGATGCAAACGCCTTGGGCGAGAACATACAGAGCGCGGCTCAAGGGCTTTTCAAAACCGCTTAAGTTCGCCCACTCCCAGGCGCTAATCAGCACAATGGCGGCAATAAAGGCAGGAAAGTAACGCTCGGGCAAATAGAAAAGCGCTAACAGAAATATTGCCGCCAGTGCAATGGCGGTTAGTACGCGCTGTTTAAGCATAGGAATCTCCAGCAAAAGCGGCGCCGGATTCACACTGCTCAGAGGTACGACCAAAACGGCGCTGACGCTGCGTAAAGTCTGCCGCAGCTGCTTTTAAAAGCTCACCGTTAAAGTCGGGCCACAGCGCATCGCTGAAATACAGCTCGGCGTAGGCGGCCTGCCACAGCAGGAAATTACTGATACGGTGCTCGCCACCGGTGCGAATTAATAGATCCAGCTCCGGCAAACCGGCCAGAGACGTGGCGCGATCAAACGCCGCTTCATCTATCGCTTGCGGGGTCAGCTCACCCAACACAGCAGCCTGCGCCATTTTCCGGGCGGCCTGCACCACATCCCAGCGACCTCCGTAATCGGCGGCAATCACTAGCGTGGTGGCGGCATCCTGGGTGTCGGTAAGCGCTTCGGCTTTGGCAATAGAGGTTTTTAACGATTCGCTAAAACGATCGCGATTACCCACAACTTTTAAGCGCACGCCGCGCTTTTTTAAATCTTTCGCTTCTTTTTTCAGGTACAACTGAAACAGCGACATCAGAGCGTCCACCTCTTTGGCGGGGCGGCGCCAGTTCTCACTGCTAAAGGCGAACAGGGTTAGAGCTTCGACTTTCAGCTCTTGGCAGGCAGCCATCACATCGCGGATGCGCTCTACCCCTTCACGGTGCCCGGCAATACCAGACAGATTGCGCTGTTTAGCCCAGCGATTGTTGCCATCCATGATAATGGCGATATGACGTAGAGAACTGCCGGTCACACTTCACTCCGGGGCGATAAGACTGCCCATTGTCGGCCCTCTTTACAGCAGCGCCCGGCCAATAGCCGGGCGCTCGGGCCCATTATTTTACGTCGGCCGCAGCCGGACCTTATACGGTCATCAGCTCTTCTTCTTTCTGCGCCAGAGCCTTGTCGACTTCAGCCACATACTTATCGGTAATTTTCTGAATATCATCCTGCATGCGACGATCTTCATCTTCAGTAATCTCTTTTTCTTTCAGCAGAGATTTAACATCGGACAGCACATCGCGGCGCACGTTGCGAATAGCCACACGGCCATTTTCAGCTTCGGCACGCGCCTGCTTGATATAACCCTTACGAGTTTCCTCGGTCAGCATGGGCAGCGGAATGCGGATATTTTCACCAGCGGTGGAGGGGTTGAGCCCCAAATCCGATTTCATGATCGCTTTTTCGATTTCCGGAACCAGCTGCTTCTCCCAAGGCTTAACCGACAGGGTGCGAGCATCTTCAACGGTGATATTCGCCACCTGTGACAAAGGCGTTTCAGAACCGTAGTAAGACACGGTCAAGCCTTCCAGCAGGCTCGGGTGCGCGCGACCAGTGCGGATTTTGTTCATGCTATTGCCCATCGCTTGCAGGGCTTTTTTCATACGGTCGTCGGCGTCTTTTTTCAAATCATTCAACATGGGAGCTACCCTCTTCTATTAATGTACCCTCGTTGCTGCCCACTACTATATTGAGCAGGGCACCACTTTTATTCATGCGAAATACCCGCACCGGCATGTCGTGCTCGCGGCACAGGCAAATCGCGGTCAAATCCATTACCCCCAGTTTATCTTCCAGCACCTTGTCGTAGGTAAGGCGATCATACTTGGTGGCGTCGGCCACTTTCATCGGATCATCGGTGTACACACCATCCACTTTGGTGGCCTTGAGCACTATGTCCGCTTCCACTTCAATGCCGCGCAAACAGGCGGCCGAATCGGTGGTAAAGAAGGGGTTGCCAGTGCCGGCGGAGAAGATCACCACCTCGCCTGCATTCAAGCAGCGGATGGCGTGGCGGCGGTCGTAGTGCTCCACGATACCGCTCATGGGAATGGCGGACATAACCCGCGAGGAAATATTGGAGCGCTCCAGCGCATCGCGCATAGCCAGCGCATTCATCACTGTGGCCAGCATACCCATGTGGTCGCCGGTTACGCGATCCAGGCCAGCGGCACTGAGCGCCGCACCGCGGAACAGATTGCCGCCGCCGATCACCAGCCCCACCTGTACACCAATACCCACTAGCTGACCAATTTCCAGCGCCATTTTGTCCAGCACCTTGGGATCAATACCAAAGCCCTCGGCCCCCATTAACTCTTCACCACTTAATTTCAGCAAAATACGCTTGTATTTCTTATCGCGGGGGTTGGGCATGACGGATCTCCTGCAAGCCGGGGGGATAAAAACGGGGGGCAGTTTACAACAAAAGGAGGCCGGATGGGTATCCGGCCTCCTTTTGTGTGAGCCCCGCCCTAGAGGCGGGAACAAGCGCTAGGCGCAAAAAGCGCTGATTAGCCCTTAGAAGCGGCTACCTGAGCAGCAACTTCAGCGGCAAAGTCAGCCTCTTCTTTCTCGATACCCTCGCCCACTTCAAAGCGCACCATGCTGGTAATGCTAGCGCCGGCTTCTTTCGCCAGCTTACCCACGGTCAACTCCGGGTTTTTAACGAAAGGCTGTTCGATCAAGCTGCTCTCTTTCAAGAACTTGTTGATACGACCTACCATCATTTTTTCAACGATTTCCGCAGGTTTGCCTTCCATATCAGGCTGCGCCTTGATGATTTCCTTCTCTTTCTCCACCACGTCAGCAGGCATATCTTCTGGCTTAACCACTTGTGGGTTTACCGCCGCCACGTGCATGGCGATATCACGGGCCAGCTCGGCGTTGCCGCCTTCGAGCTTAATAATGGTAGCAATACGGTTGTTAGAGTGGACATAGGCGTCTACCAAACCACCTTCAACCACGGCCACACGGCGCACACCGATGTTTTCACCGATTTTCTGTACCAGCGCTTCACGCGCAGACTCCAACTCACCACTCATCAGCGCGGCTACGTCTTCTTGCTTGTCCGCAAAGGCTTTATCCAGAACGGTGCTCACAAAAGCCAGGAAGCCTTCGTCGCGAGCCACGAAGTCGGTTTCACTGTTAACTTCCAGCACCACAGCGTAGCTGTTGTCGTCGGCCACTTTTGCAGCAACAACACCGTCAGCGGCGGTACGACCAGCTTTTTTCGATGCCTTCAGGCCGCTGGCCTTACGCAGGTTTTCAATTGCCTGCTCCAGATCACCATCTACCTCAGCCAGAGCTTTTTTACATTCCATCATGCCCAGGCCAGTGCGCTCGCGCAGTTCTTTTACCAGAGAAGCAGAGATAGCTGCCATGTATCTATCCTCTTGATTTGCAAATGTCTATTGAAAAAAGGGGCAAACCGGCTGGCCCACCCCTTTTGTGTCGCACTTTACGTACTAAAGATTACAAGCGTGCAGCTTATTCAGCAGCAGCTTCACCGTCGGCGGCGACATACTCGTCTTTGTTCGGTACTGCCTGAGCCTGAGAAGCGCCTTCAGCGGCGGCATCAGCAATGGCAGTCACATACAGGCGAATGGCGCGGATAGCGTCATCGTTACCTGGGATAACATAATCGATGCCATCGGGATCAGAGTTGGTATCAACCACACCGATAACCGGGATACCCAGCTTGTTGGCTTCCTGAACAGCAATGCGCTCGTGATCAACATCAACCACAAACAGCGCATCAGGCAGGCCGCCCATATCTTTAATACCACCAATGGAGCGCTCAAGCTTCTCCATATCACGGGTGCGCATCAACGCTTCTTTCTTGGTCAGTTTCTCAAAGGTACCGTCTTGAGACTGAGCTTCCAGATCGCGGTAGCGACGAATAGAGGCGCGAATGGTTTTGTAGTTGGTCAGCATGCCGCCCAACCAGCGATGGCTAACGTAAGGCTGGCCTACACGCTCGGCTTGCTCTTTAACGATTTTCTGTGCAGCGCGCTTGGTGCCAACAAACAGAATTTTTTTCTTTTGCGAGCCCATTTGCTTAACCAGCTCAAGGGTCTCGTTGAACGCTGGAACAGTGTGCTCCAGGTTGATGATATGAATCTTGTTACGAGCGCCGAAGATAAAGCGGTTCATCTTCGGGTTCCAGTAACGGGTTTGGTGACCAAAGTGGACACCCGCTTGCAGCATATCGCGCATGCTTACTGTAGGCATAATCTTTTCCTGTGTATCGGGTTAGGCCTCCATACACCCCGCCAGCCAACCCTTACGGGCACCCAGACTGAACGTGTCGGTATATGTGTGACATTTAAAAGTGTTAATCTCCGGCAAAAAGTGGACGTAAGCGGGACGCTTTTGCACCAAGCTATTTACAGGAGGCGCGCTTTATACCACAGCCGCCACGCTAAATAAAGTCTTTGCTGGCTGCGGGCGCCAAGATTACACTACCGCCACTTATGGTCCACCAAACCATTACACCAAGTAAAATTAACGGAGCTTCACATGAAAGAAACCTGGCGCTGGTTCGGCCCCCAAGATACCGTCACTCTAGCCAACATCCGCCAGGCTGGAGCCACAGGCATTGTCACCTCTTTGCATCATATTCCCACTGGGGAGGTTTGGCCCAGCGAAGACATTAGGGCTCGCAAAGATGAAATCGAGGCGGCAGGCCTGGAATGGAGCGTGATCGAGAGCATTCCGCTGCACAACGACATCAAAACCCGCAGCGGCGATTACCAGCGCTATATCGCCAACTACCAGCAGTCGCTGCGCAATGTTGCCGAGGCCGGTGTGTTTGATGTGTGTTACAACTTTATGCCAGTAGTTGACTGGACCCGCACCAACCTGTCCTACACCCTGCCCAATCACTCCCAGGCGCTGCGCTTCGAGATGAGCGATTTTGCCGCCTACGACGTTTACATACTAAAGCGCAAAGGAGCCAGCAACGATTACGCCCCCGAGGTGCTGGAAAAAGCCAAAACTCGCCTAGACGCCATGAGCGAGCAGGAAAAAGCCCTGCTGGAAAAAAACATTATCGCCGGCCTGCCTGGCGGCGAAGGCAGCTACGATCGCGACGGCATTCGCGCCGCCATCGAGCAGTTTATCGAGCTGGGCGATGACGGCATGCGCGCCAACCTATTCGCCTTTTTGCAAGAGGTGGTGCCCGTTGCTGAAGAGGTGGGCGTGCGCCTTGCCATTCACCCGGACGACCCGCCGTTTTCTCTGTTTGGCTTACCCCGCGTAGTTTCTACCCAGGCGGATGCCCGCGCGCTGCTGGCGGCGGCGAAAAGCCCCGCCAACGGCCTGACCCTGTGTGCGGGCTCTTACGGCGCCCGCGGCGACAACGACCTGGTGGACATGGTGCGCGAGTTCGGCGGCAACATTTATTTTGTGCACCTGCGCAACATCAAGCGCGAAGCGGATGGCTCGTTTTACGAATCGGACCACCTGGACGGCGACAATGACATGGTGGGCCTGGTTGACGCCTTATTAAAAGAAGAGAGACGCCGCCAATCCAGCGGCAGCCAACTACCGCCCATCGCCATGCGCCCCGATCACGGCCATTTGATGGGGGATGAAATCGGCAAGGCGGGTATTAACCCTGGCTACTCTTACGCCGGTCGCATGCGCGGCCTGGCCGAGCTGCGCGGGGTCATCCACACACTGGAAGCGCTCGCCACCCGCTAACGCCTCCAGCCGGCCCGCCGCCTGGCGGGCTGTAGTCCCGGCGGTCAATCGGGTAAACTAGCGCTTTTAAGTTCCGGGCAGCCCCCTGCTAAAGCGAGACATCATGACCGTATCGATCAAAACCCCCGAAGATATTGCCAAAATGCGCATTGCCGGCCGTATGGCCGCCGAAGTGCTGGAAATCATCGAGCCCTACGTCAAAGCGGGCGTTAGCACCGCCGAACTGGACAAAATTTGCCACGACTATATTGTCGACGAGCAAAAAGCGATTCCCGCCTGCCTCGGTTATCGCGGTTTTCCCAAGTCCGTCTGCACCTCGGTTAACCATGTCATATGCCACGGCATTCCGTCTGAGAAAAAAATTCTCAAAAACGGCGACATTATCAATATTGACGTTACCGTGATTTACGATGGCTACCATGGTGACACCAGTAAAATGTATTTCGTCGGCGAGCCTGCCCCTCACGCCAAGCGCCTGGTAGAAGTGACTCAAGAATGTCTCTACAAGGGTATTGAGCTGGTGAAGCCTGGCTGCCGACTGGGGGACATTGGCGCTGTGATTCAAAAGCACGCCGAATCCAACTATTACTCGGTAGTTAAAGAATATTGCGGCCACGGCATTGGCACCGTGTTTCACGAAGAGCCTCAGGTGCTGCACTACGGCCGCCCGGGTACCGGCCTCGAGCTAAAAGAAGGCATGACATTCACCATCGAGCCTATGATTAACGCCGGGAAAGCCACCACTAAGCTCAAGCGCGACGGTTGGACAGTCGAAACCAAAGACGGTCGTTTGTCTGCCCAGTGGGAACACACACTGGCCGTTACCGCCGATGGCGTAGAAGTTCTAACCGCACGTAAGGAAGAGTCCTTTTAATTGTGACCGACGATAGCCTGCCCTACTTTACTCGCCCGCTGTTTTTCTTTGACCAGAGCCGCTTTCGCCGCGCTCTGGCAGACAAACCCGTAATCACTGTCTTCAAAGACGCCATTACCGCTGCCAACGCTCAGTTTGACGTGCGCTTTTGTGAAGGTGAGGACATACGCGCGCTGATTCACGAACGCGCTTTGTTTGTCGACTGTTTGCTGCATTACGCCTGGTATCAGTTCGACTGGCCCAACGGCATCAGCCTTGAGGCTGTGGGCGGCTACGGACGCTGCGAATTGCATCCGCATTCAGACATCGACCTGCTAATTTTGCTGGACGAAGGTCTCGAAGAAAGCTGCCGCGATAACCTGGAGCGATTTCTCACCCTGCTGTGGGATATCGGCCTGGAAATTGGCCACAGCGTGCGCACTGTCAACCAGTGCCTTGAAATCGGTCGTTCTGACATTACCGTGGCCACCAATTTAATGGAATCGCGCACTCTGGTGGGCGATGAAAGTTTGCGTGAACAGCTGCGAGCCAAAGCCGATACCGACAAACTCTGGCCAGCTGATGAGTTCTTTAAGGCCAAGTTCGAAGAGCAGCAGCAGCGCCACGAAAAATTCAAAAACAGCGAATACAACCTCGAACCGAACATTAAAAACGCACCGGGCGGGCTGCGCGATATTCAAATGATCGGCTGGGTGGCAAAACGTTTCTTTAAAGTTCGCACGCTAAAACAGCTGGACGGCAAGGGTTTTTTCACTGAAGAGGAGTTTTCCTTGCTGCAAAACGGCGAGGAGTTTCTCTGGCGGGTACGCTATGGCCTGCACATGATTGCCAAGCGCCCCGAGGACCGCTTACTGTTCGACCACCAGCGCGAACTGGCAAAAATATTTGGCTACAAAGACAACGATGAAAACCTCGCCGTTGAGCAGTTTATGCACAAGTATTACCGGCTGGTAATGTCGCTGCGAGAATTGAACGATGTGCTACTGCAATTTTTGTACGAAGCCATTTTGCAACGCGGGGTGAAGAAAACCGTTACTCCCATCAATGAGCGTTTTCAGCGCCGCGATGACTATATCGAAGTTGCGCATATTTATGTGTTCGAAGAATCCCCTTCTGCGCTGCTGGAAATTTTTGTGCTTATGGCGCAAAACCCGGACATCCGCGGCGTGCGCGCCTCCACCATTCGCCTGATGCGGGAGAACCGCTACCTAATCGATGAGAGCTACCGCGCCGACCCACGCAACACCGAATTATTTTTACAGCTGTTCAGCTATCCAGATCAGCTGGTCGAAAACCTAAAACGCATGTCGCGCTACGGTATTTTAGGATTGTATTTACCCGAGTTCGGTCGCGTCACCGGGCAGATGCAGCACGATTTATTTCATATTTACACCGTCGATGCGCACACCCTGCTGCTGGTGCAAAACCTCTGCAATTTCTTACTGCCCCAGGCACGCGAAGACTATCCCGTGGCTTGGCATGTAATGCGCCGCCTACCCAAGGTTGAAACTCTGTTAATCGCGGGGCTCTATCATGACATTGCCAAGGGCCGCGGCGGCGATCACTCGGTACTGGGCGCCGTGGATGCAGAAGAGTTTGGCCAGCGTCATAACTTATCGCCAAGAGAAACCCGGCTCATCAGCTGGCTGGTAGAAAAGCACCTGTTAATGTCTGCGGTCTCGCAAAAGCAGGACATTTCGGACCCAGAGGTGATTCACAATTTCGCCCTTACGGTGGGCGACCAGATGCATCTGGATTATTTATACGCCCTTACTGTGGCCGATATTAACGCCACCAACCCGGATTTGTGGAACACCTGGCGCGCCAGTTTAATGCGCACGCTTTATCTGGAGACCAAACGCGCAATGCGCCGTGGCCTGGAAAACCCGATCGACAAACAGGACTGGATTGAAGAGACCCAACAGGCTGCCATCGCCCGACTCAACCGTCACAACGTCAGCACCGAGCAGTGCAACTCGGTATGGGAGGACGTTAACGACGAATATTTTTTACGCGAATCTTTTCTCGATATTGCCTGGCATACCGAGGCAATTGTCAAACACGATGATGCCAGTGGCCCACTGATTTTAATTCAGGAAACATCCAGTCGTGAGTTGGAAGGGGCAACACAAATATTTGTACGCAGCAAAGGTCGTGACAATGTGTTTGCTGCGGTTGCATCGGCGCTGGATATGATGAACTTAAGCGTGCAGGATGCGCGTATCTACAACTCAAAGTCCGGCTACACTTTGGATACCTTTTTTGTCCTTAACCAGGACGGTGAGCCACTAGGCACTGACCCGGCCGTACTAAAGCGTATTCGCGACACACTGCACCGAGAGCTGCAAAACACCGAGGACGGGCGCGACCCTGCGATGCGTCGCACCCCGCGCAGGCTGAAACACTTTGCCATGCCCACGCGCACCATTATTCGCAACGATATTATCAGCGGCTGCACTTTGCTTGAAGTGATAAGCCCGGATCGCCCCGGCCTGCTGGCCTGCATCGGGCGTGTTTTTATCGACTTTGATTTGCACTTGCAAAACGCCAAGATTGCCACCTTGGGCGAGCGCGTAGAAGACATCTTTTTTATTACCGACAACCAGGGCAACCCGCTGTCTGATCCAGAGCTGTGCCAACGTTTACAAGCTGAGATTTGCCGCCAGCTGGACGATCGGGTCGACCAGGCCGCAGGCTACTGACGAAGCAAATACATGAATCACGATTTAGAATTACTTCACCCCTACCCGTTTGAAAAGCTCGCACAATTAAAAGCGGGAGCAACACCGCCAGAAAATTTAGCGCACATCGCGTTGTCGATTGGTGAGCCCAAACACGAGCCGCCCGCGTTTGTTCTGCGCACGCTCAGTGAAAACTTAAACCGTTTAGCCAACTACCCGGCCACCAAAGGTTTACCGGAATTACGCGAGACGATCGCCAACTGGGCGGGCAGACGTTTTAAACTGTGCCGAGCGCTGGATGCGCAAACCCAGGTACTGCCGGTTAACGGCACTCGCGAGGCCCTATTTGCTTTTGCCCAGGCGGTGGTCGATCGCAGCAAAAGCAACCCTCTGGTAGTCAGCCCCAATCCGTTTTACCAAATCTATGAAGGCGCGGCCCTGTTGGCCGGGGCCAAGCCCCATTTTTTAAACTGCACCGCCGAGAACAACTTTATTCCGGATTTTAATGCGGTGGATGAACAAGTCTGGCGCGACTGCCAACTGCTGTATATTTGCACGCCCGGCAATCCTACCGGCGCGGTAATGAGCACCGAGCAGTTTCAAACGCTGATTCGCCTGGCCGACCAGTACGACTTTGTGATCGCCTCGGACGAATGCTATAGCGAACTGTATCGCGACGAGCAAAACCCTCCCCCAGGGCTGCTACAGGCCGCCAGCGATATGGGGCGCACCGACTACGCGCGCTGCGTCGTGTTTCACAGTCTATCCAAACGCTCTAACCTGCCGGGTCTGCGCTCGGGCTTTGTCGCGGGCGATGCGCACATACTGCAAAAGTTTCTCAGCTATCGTACCTACCACGGCTGCGCTATGCCTGTGCCCAGTCAAATCGCCAGCATGTCGGCCTGGGCCGATGAAGACCATGTATTGGCTAACCGCGACGCCTACCGTGCCAAGTTTGACGCGGTGTTGGACGCGCTCGACGGCTGCCTCGATGTCACTATGCCCGAGGCGGGCTTCTATCTTTGGCCCAAGCTTCCCATTAGCGGCGAAGAATTTGCCCGACGGTTATTTACCGAGCAAAACATTACCGTACTGCCCGGCGCCTATTTGTCACGCCAGTGCGATGGGGTAAACCCGGGCGAGCATTATGTGCGTATGGCGCTGGTGGCCACTGAAGCTGAATGCGTCGAAGCCGCCCATCGTATCCGCCGTTTTGTCACCGAGCTGTAAGCATGGAGGTAGCAGCTAAAAACCTGAACAAGGCCGAGCGCGTAGCGCTGATTCAGCAAACACTGAATCAACTCTACCCCGCGCCGCCTATTCCACTGGATCATTTTGACGCCTACAGCCTGTTAGTGGCGGTGCTGCTTTCAGCGCAGTGCACCGATGAGCGGGTCAACCAGGTCACTCCCAGCCTCTGGGCGCTCGCCGATAACCCCTTTGATATGGCGAAGGTGCCCGTGGAGCAGATCCAGTCGGTGATTCGCCCCTGCGGCCTGTCGCCGCAAAAATCCAAGGCGATATCCGTGCTCAGCCAGCGTCTGGTTGCGGAGTACAACGGCATGGTCCCAGCTGATATGGAAGCGCTGGAATCACTGCCGGGCGTTGGCCACAAAACCGCCAGTGTAGTCATGGCCCAGGCTTTCGGGGTACCCGCCTTCCCGGTCGATACGCATATTCACAGACTGGCACAACGCTGGGGACTCACCAGCGGTAAAAATGTGGTGCAAACCGAGCGAGACTTGAAGCGCCTGTTCCCCAAAGATGCCTGGAATAAGCTGCATTTACAGATTATTTTTTACGGCCGTGAACACTGCACCGCACGCGGCTGCGACGGTCGCGTATGCGGCCTGTGCCGTGCCTGCTACCCGGCGCGCAAACATCCGAAAAAGGTCCATAAACCTTAGCGCGTCCGGGCTCAGTTACCACAACCTGCCGCGCTTAAATGGACAAACTTCTTGGTGCTGCAAGCTGAATTAAATGGACGTCAGCAGGCCCTAAACCGGCTTTTTTGGTATCATGGCGAGCTTTTGCACGGAGTGGCCCATGGCAACTACCACCCTCTACGGAATAAAAAACTGCGACACCGTGAAGAAAGCACGCCGCTGGCTCGAAGACGCCGGGGTGAATTACGCCTTCCACGATTTTCGCAGCGACGGGCTGAGCGCCGAATTGGTCCAGGCCTGGCTCGAAACCTTGGGGAGCGCGGCGCTGGTGAACAAGCGCTCTACCACCTGGAAAAATCTGACCGATGCGCAAAAGCAGCAAGCCGAACAAGGTGATGTGCTGAATCTGCTACTGGAGCATCCTACACTGATTAAAAGACCGGTCATTGACACCGGCAATCAAGTACAGGTCGGCTTCAAGGCCGATCAGTATGCGGAACTTTTTCACTGAACATTTGCATTTAACGCCTTAAACACGGGATACATCATGACTGAGTTATACAGCGTCGGCCTGGGCGTCGGCACCAAAAACCGCAAGGACGAATGGCTGGAAGTTTTCTACCCTGCCCCCGAGCTCAACCCCGACCAGGCGACCGCCAAAGCACTGAGTGACGTGCTGGACTATCAAGGCGGCAACCAGGTTATCGAACTGACTGTCGACACCTGCCAACGCCTCGCCGAAGCCTTAAACGCTGCTGGCAATATAGATCAAGCCCAGGTTGCCCTGCAGCTGACTGCCAGCGCCCGCCCCCTGGTGGCCACGGTGCTGGCCAGCGATGCCGCTCCCGAGTCGGTACCGGAGGGCTTTTTAAAGCTGCACCTGATTTCGCACCGCCTAGTTAAACCCCACGGCACCAACCTTAACGGTCTTTTCGGTGCATTGAAAAATCTGGCCTGGACCAACCAGGGGCCGATTGAGCTGGACGAGTTACCTGCCCGCCAGCTGCAAGCGCGCCTCAACGGTGAAGTACTGGAAGTTGCCTGTGTGGATAAATTCCCCAAGATGACCAACTACGTTGTGCCCACGGGTGTGCGTATTGCCCACACCGCTCGCGTGCGCCTGGGCGCCTACCTTGGCGAAGGCACCACTATCATGCACGAGGGTTTTGTCAATTTTAACGCCGGCACCGCGGGCCCTGGCATGATCGAAGGCCGCATCTCAGCCGGGGTATTTGTCGAGTCGGGCTCAGACTTAGGTGGCGGCAGCTCCACCATGGGCACTCTGTCAGGCGGTGGCAATATCGTTATCAGCGTGGGCAAAGAGTGTCTGCTGGGCGCCAACGCCGGCACCGGTATTCCACTGGGTGATCGCTGCACCATCGAGTCGGGTCTGTACATCACAGCCGGTACCAAGGTCGCGGTACTGGACGACAGTGGCAGCGAAGTCGAAATAGTGAAAGCCCGCGATCTGGCCGGCAAGAGTGACCTCTTGTTCCGTCGCAATTCGCAGACCGGCCGCACCGAATGCCTGACCAATAAATCCAAAGTTCAGCTGAACGAAGAGCTGCACAAAAACGCGTAATCGCGCTGCCCGCAGGGTTTGCCTGCGGGCTTTTTACGAGTAAGCAAAGTGGCCAATCGCGTCTCCAAGAAGTTCTGGCAAGCCTCCAATGGTGAAGCGCTGGGCACGGCGCTGGCCTCCCGCCCCGAATTAAAAACCTTAAATGACAGTGAGCTTAAAGAAATATTCGCCCTCTTGCCGCCCCTGGATGGCTGCCAGGTGCTCGAGCTTGGCGCTGGTACCGGCCGCTTTACCGGCGAGCTTGCACGCCGCGCGCAATCGCTAACCGCGCTGGATATTTCCACCGAGGCGCTGCAACAAAACCGCCTTAAGCACGCACAATTTAACAACATTACCTACCAGAGCATTGACGCTCTCGAATACCACAATGAGACACAGCCTTTCGATTTTATTTTTATCAACTGGCTGTTTATGTATCTGGACGACGATGACAGCCAGGCGCTGCTGCAAAACCTGCAACATGCGCTAAAGCCCGGTGGCCAGATATTTATTCGCGAGAGTTGCGAATACGCCTATAACGGTAAAAGCTGGCTGCGCAATTTTCTGCACAGCGGCTGGCAAACCATCAAACCCGGTAAACAACAAAGCATTTACCGTCTGCAAAAGTTTCGCGGCCCATTTTGGAAAAACGCGCTGTGGATGACATTTAACAGTGCAAGAGTACAAAACTATCGCAGTGTGACGAGCTACCAAGCACTGTTTTCACAGAACTTTGAGGTTATCGACAGCGGTTACCTAGTTACCTATGAGCTCGCCTATCGGCATCAGAACCAACGCTATTGGATGTTGCGCAAAAGCGCCGCAAGTGTGGGTGATGGTATTGAGGCTGCCCCGCGCAGCTGGAGTTTTGGCGGCGAGGTCTGGCGCAGTTTTGATAGCCATATTCACCGCTCTATTCCTTTTTACCCGCAGCTGCACGAAGTAATCATTCGTCTGTGCGAACAACTGCTGACGGACGGCGGCGCGGTGTACGAACTGGGCTGCTCTACCGGCAGCCTGTGCCGCCAACTGAAACAACGGCTTCCCAGTGCCGATGTGATTGGTGTCGATATCGAGCCCAATATGATTCAGGCCGCCGAGGCCGCAGGCGGTGCGGTGCAATACCATTGCGCGGACATTCTCGAGCACCCAATGAAATCTTGCTCGGTGGCAATACTCTCTTACACCCTGCAGTTTGTCGCACCTGAACGGCGCCTGGAGCTGCTCAAAAAAATACAGACCCAACTCAAGTCAGGCGGGGCGATTATCTTGGCCGAAAAGGTCAAGCGGCGCGACACCCAATTAGAACAACTTCTGCAACGCGCTCACGGCCAGTACAAACTGGATCAAGGTTTCAGTAAAGAAGAAATTAACGCGAAATCCGCAAGCTTAGCGGGGGTCATGACCCCTTTATATGAAGACGAGAATATCGAGCTGCTGCAGCAAGCGGGACTGACGCGAGTCAGTACCATCTTTAACAACCTAACCTTCAGTGCCTGGATTGCGTTCAAGGATTAGCTGTGTTGCTCCATAGCCAAACACCGGAACTAGCGCCATATTTATTTCTAGCTCCACGCTGTCATACATCATGCGTTGCGCAAACCTGGTTTCTGCTCGGCCTGCAATCGGTAACGCCCTGACACGCTGAAGCCTAGACGCCGAGCTTGGCTCCCTCTTGGGCTGCCACAATTGCCAGTTCGCGAGCTTTAGGCAATTCTGTGCGCGCCAGGGCGTGAGTGTTCTCGCGCAGCAGCGCACTACCTAAGTCTTGCTGGTTTTGCTCTAGCTCCACCCCTTGCCACAAGCCCTTGGTAGACCAGAGCACCAACACCACCAAAGCGACGAACGCGAGGGCCGCAGTGCCCAAGAGCACATAAATTTTATTGCGCATACGCACGCCGGGACTTCGTTTGGCCTCGCTATCGAGGGTGGGCTCTTCGTAGCTAGTGGCCTGCGGGTCTTTGATATCGACCTGCTGCGGCTCCTCACCGCCTTGATTGCCTATGGGTTCGTCGGGCAGAGTGCCATCGCGTTCATCAACCACCGGGTTGGCAGGCGGGGTATCGCCCAAGCTCAACACCACCAAGACGGCACCGGCGTTAGCAAAGCCCTTGCGCCACTTAAATGCCTCTTGCTGGGTTTCAACCTTTTTGACCGTGACAGGCTCACCGCTGAAAAGACGCGCTCGAATCTTCTGCTCATCCTGGTTCAGCAACCTGGCCAGATTGCGCTCTACAGACTCCTGGTCAAACCCTGTCAGTAACTCACCGGCGAACACCAGTCTGAACATGTATCCCTCGCTGCCCTGGTTGGAAGTACCCTTGTACTGTCGCGTATCTCCGAGGTTAATTCAAGCCGCGCACTCTCTACTTGTGGCGGTAAACCCGCTATAATCGCGCCTTTTGATCTAAGGAGCCCGCGGCAACTTTACGCCGGCTCACTAGCTAATTAACCGCGCAAGGCAAAGGTCCGACAGTTCATGGATAAAACCTACCAGCCCCAGGCCATCGAAACCCAGTGCTACCAAAACTGGGAAGACAAGGGTTATTTCAAACCTCAGGGCGGCGATAAGCCCTACTGCATTATGATCCCGCCACCCAATGTCACGGGTAACCTGCACATGGGGCACGGCTTTAATAACGCGGTCATGGACGCAATGATCCGTTTTCATCGTATGCAAGGCGACGACACTCTGTGGCAGATGGGTACGGATCACGCCGGTATCGCCACGCAGATGGTGGTCGAGCGTCAACTGGCCGCCGATGGCATCAGCCGTCACGATCTGGGCCGGGAAAAATTTCTTGAGCGAGTGTGGGAATGGAAAGCCGAGTCTGGCGGCAATATCACCCGCCAACTTCGCCGACTGGGCTCTTCTTTGGACTGGAGCCGTGAGCGCTTCACCATGGATGAAGGCCTTTCCGATGCGGTAAAAGAAGCCTTTGTACGCCTGCACGAAGACGGCCTGATTTATCGCGGCAAGCGCCTGGTGAACTGGGACCCAAAACTCCACACGGCTATTTCCGATGTGGAAGTAGAAAACCACGACGAAAAAGGCTATTTGTGGAATCTGCGCTACCCGCTGGCCGACGGCGCCACCACCGCTGAAGGCAAAGACTATTTAGTCGTCGCCACCACCCGCCCGGAAACCATGCTGGGGGACACTGCCGTCGCGGTACACCCAGAGGACGAACGCTATCAAGCGCTGATCGGCAAAGAAATTGTGCTGCCCTTAGTGGGCCGCCGCATTCCCATTGTTGCCGATGAGTACGTCGACCGCGAGTTTGGTACCGGCTGCGTCAAAATTACCCCGGCCCACGACTTTAACGATTACGAAGTGGGTAAACGCCACAATATGGCGCTCATTAACGTGCTGGACGAGTCTGCGCAGGTACTGGGTGAAGCACAGATTTTTAACCTGGACGGCAGCCCGCGCGATGATCTGGACACCAGCCTGCCGCAAGCCTACGCGGGTAAAGATCGCTATGACGCGCGCAAGCAAATTGTGGCCGACTTTGAAGCCGCGGGCCTGCTGGAAAAAATCGACGACCATGCCCTCAAAGTACCGCGCGGCGATCGCTCGGGCGTGGTGATCGAGCCCTGGCTCACCGATCAGTGGTATGTCAGCACCAAACCCTTGGCCGAACCCGCGATTAAAGCGGTCGAAGACGGCGAGGTGCAATTTGTACCCAAGCAGTACGAGAACATGTACTTCTCCTGGATGCGCGACATTCAGGATTGGTGTATTTCTCGTCAGCTATGGTGGGGCCATCGCATTCCCGCCTGGTACGACAAGGCCGGTAATGTCTATGTTGCGCGCAGTGAAGAAGAGGCCCGCGCCAAGTACCACCTGGGCCCCGAAGTGGAGCTGCAGCAGGACGAAGACGTACTGGATACCTGGTTTAGCTCTGGCCTGTGGACATTCTCAACCTTGGGCTGGCCGGAACAGACGGACTTTTTAAAGAAGTTCCACCCCACCGATTTATTGGTCACTGGCTTCGATATTATTTTCTTCTGGGTAGCGCGGATGATGATGCTCACCCTGCACCTGGTTAAGGACGATAACGGCAAAGGCCAGATACCGTTTAAAACCGTTTACGTGCACGGTCTGGTGCGCGATGCCCAGGGCCAGAAAATGAGTAAATCCAAGGGTAATGTCTTGGACCCGCTGGATATCATTGACGGCATCGACCTGGAAAGCCTGGTAGCCAAGCGCACCCGTGGCCTGATGCGCCCCAAGGACGCACCCAAAATTGAGAAACAAACCCGCAAGGAGTTTCCAGACGGTATCAATGCCTATGGCACAGACGCCCTGCGCATGACGTTTTGCTCGCTGGCCTCCACCGGGCGCGACATCAAATTTGATATGGGCCGAGTAGAGGGCTACCGCAATTTCTGCAACAAAATGTGGAACGCCGCCCGCTATGTGCTGATGAACACCGAGGGCGAGGACTGTGGCCAAAACAACGCCACAGACTTTGAATTATCACTGGCAGACCGCTGGATTATCAGCCGTCTGCAAGAAGCTGAGAAATCGGTCACCGATGCCCTCAACAGCTACCGGCTGGATTTAGCCACTCAGGCTTTTTACGAGTTTTTCTGGAACGAGTACTGCGACTGGTATCTGGAGTTGTCTAAACCCGTGCTCTGGGACGAACATGCCAGCGAAGCACAGAAAACCGGCACCCGTCGCACCCTGATCCGCGTGCTGGAAGCGGCGCTGCGCTTAGCTCACCCTTTGATTCCTTTTATTACCGAAGAAATCTGGCAGCGAGTCAAAGCCCTGGCGGGCCAAAACGGCGAGACGATCATGCTGGCGCCCTACCCGGTGGCCGACGAATCACTGCTAGACACGGCCGCCACGGCTGATATCGAATGGCTGAAAGGAGTGATTGTGGGCGTGCGTAATATTCGCGGCGAAATGAACATCGCCCCGGGTAAAACCATCCCGTTATACATGCAGCACGGTACCGAGGCAGACCAACAACGCTTGCAGGCCAACCAGCAGTTTCTGCAGAAGCTGGCCAACCTGGAAAGCATTACCTGGCTGAACCACGGCGAAGAAGCCCCCATGTCGGCAACGGCGCTGGTGGGGAAACTGGAAATTCTAGTGCCCATGGCAGGTCTGATCGATGTAGAAGCCGAGAAGGCCCGCTTAAATAAAGAGCTTGAACGTCTGAATAAAGAACAGCAGCGCGTTGGCGGCAAGTTGAACAATCCTAATTTTGTCGACAAAGCCCCCGCAGCCGTGGTAGAAAAGGAAAAATCTAAGCTAAATGAAATATCTGCCAGCATTGACGCCCTGGCCGAACAGTTAAAAGCGATCGAGTCCATGTAACGGACCTACCAGTTTCACCCTTGGGGCCGGCGTATGCCGGCTTTTTTTTGCGTCAAAAAACTCACACTCGCATTTGCTCCAGCCCAACCGCTCGCCCCTGCGCCATAATTTCGTCAAAGAATAAAGAGGCAGCTGACTTAGACCCATACGAAATAACTGTTTGTGCATTTTTACGCCACATCCATAGCAAAATGATTAGTGATCGGCGTATTCGAGAGGCAAATTTGCTGGCAGAATAGCCACAAGTTTGAGATGTAGATCACATTATCAAATGTATATTCACAAACCTAACGGCGTCCACAAGACCGCCCGATGACTTTTTAATTTATGGAACGAGTTATGAAAAAATCATTGTTTGCCGCTATTGCCCTGACCGTTATTGCCGCCCCTTCACTGGCGTGTGAAAAGCCGCAAAATAAGCCGGCTATCCCCGACCCCACCACCGCCGTTACCGCGCAGATGGTGAAGTCGAACAATGAAGTAAAAGCTTATGTAAAAGCGACTGAAGAATATCTGTCCTGCTCGGGCATGAGCTCTTCCGATGTGCGTAAAGCCGAAGACGAGCTGCGCGCCTACGCCGATGCGTTCAACAAAACCATCCGCGAGTTCAAAAAGCTGAATAGCTAAAAGTTTCTCGCTTGAACCCTATAGGTTTAAGCACTGCCTAGTTTTAGTAGGTGTACTACAAGCCCCGCACTGCGGGGCTTTTTTATACAAGCAGACAAACTATTCGTAATCATTCATTCTCTTTTCGCTCGCCTCTTGCAGCTGCCCCTCAAGCTCGCGAGCTTTTTCCAGCGCCTGTTGCTGACTCTCGGTGTAAGACTCAAACGCTCCTGGCTCTGGCTCTGACTCACCACCCGAATCACAGGCACTGAGTACAAGCAGGGCAACCACAATCGCAAGATATTTCATACAGCTCTCCGGTTATTCGGCCTTTAAACCCGATTCATTTTGTGTGTCCGTGCGAAACTTGGGCAAGTGCTGCACAGCCCACTGCCTTAAACGATCCCCGGAAAAGTAGGCGCAGGGGACCAGAAACAAGGTCACGACAGACGAAAAGAGCACACCAAAAGACAGCGAAATCACCATTGGCTGCAAAAACTGAGCTTGCTGACTGCGCTCAAATAAAATCGGTAACAGACCGATAAACGTGGTGATGGAGGTCAAAACAATGGGCCGAAAGCGGTCCACCCCCGCGCTTAACACCGCGTTTACTGTACTCTCGCCACGAGCACGGAGCGTATTAATGCGCTCCAGCAACACAAGATTATCGTTTACTACAACTCCGGAGCAAGCGAGAAAACCAAAACCCGAAAACAAGCTGAAATCTACCCCCATAATCAAATGCCCCAGCACCGCGCCGACAAAACCAAAAGGCACCGCGAGCATCACCAGCAGGGGCTGAAAAAATGAGCGGAAGGCAATGGCAAAAAGCGCCAAAACCACGACAAACACTTTGATAAAGTTGGTGCCAAAGTTGTCGCCAAATTGCGCCTGCGAACGCAGCGCGCCATCGAGTGATAAGTTAAAGCCAAGATAGCTCTGCTGCCATGCATCGAGGTTACTATCCAACAGCTCTCGAGTAATGGCAGCGGCATCCGTGCCCTCTTCCACCTCGGCGGTAATAGTGACATTGCGCTTGCGGTCCACCCGGCGAATAGTGCTGGTGCCGGGCACCAGGGTAATATCCGCGACCGCGCTGATGGGCAGCTCTCGGCCATCGTCAGTGCGAATACGGATCTGATCCAGGGTATCCAGAGTGCGTCGTTGCTCTGCCGCGTAACGCAGCATCACTCGCACATCTTCTTTACTGCGCGGAATTCGCTGAATCTCCACACCGTAAAAACCCTGACGGACCTGGTTTGCAACATCGCCTAGGGTGATGCCAAGAGCCTCGGCATAGGGCTTGAGTGCCACCTCTACTTCTGTGCGTTCGGTATCGAGATTATTGCGCACGTTAAATACGCCGGGGTAACGGCTGAGCGCACTGCTCACATCAGCAATAGCGCTCTGCTGAATGTCGCGGCGGTTTTCCAGCATACTCATATTCAGAGTTATATCCGGGCCACCGCCAGCCATAGTGGCGCTAAGCGAGTAGCTTTTCGCCTCGGGTAAGGGGCCGATGTATTCCTGCAGTGCATCGGCCACTTGCTGCACACTAAGCTTGCGCTCTTCGTCCGGCGTCAGGCCGACAAAAATAGTGGCTTCGGTGGCATTTAAGGTGCGGTTAACTTCACGAATAAAGGGCTGATCATTATTTTGTGCTAACAGCTGTTCATCAGAGGCCAGCTCATCGACTCGGTCGCGAATAAATTGCGCAACCTTCTGCGTTTGCGAGAAAGGCGCGCCCTCAGAAAAGCTCACCCGCACATGCACCATAGGGTTGGGCACCTGAGGAAAGAAACTCATGGTTACCCAACCCGAAATAACAATCGCCAGGGTAATCGCAAAGGCAAAAAAGAACCCCAGAAAGGTGCTACCGCGACGCGCTAACATTCCCCGCAAAGCGGGTTGATACCGAGTCTGTGCAAAACTCTCCATACCGCTGGAAAACTTGTGGCGCAACTGACCAAGCCAGCGCAGCGGCTTAAATCGACTGGGACTTTCCGGGCGCATGTGTGACAGGTGAGACGGTAAAATCAGTAACGATTCAACCAAAGAAAAACTTAAACACAAAAACACCACCCAGAATATTGAGCGAGTAAACACCACAATATCCGAAGGCACATCAATCATAGGGATAAAAAAGATAATGGTGCTACTGACCGCCAAGAGGACCGGCAGTAATACCGTGCGGGTACCGGTAATGGCCGCCAGCTTGCCGCGCTCACCGCGCTGCTGATGGCGGTAAACACTCTCGCCCACAATAATCGCGTCATCCACCACTATGCCCAACACCATCAAAAAGGCGAACATCGACAGCATATTGATGGAGACATCAAGATACGGCAGCAGCCAAATTGAACCGGCGAATGTCGTGGCAATACCCGCAACCACCCAAAAGGCGAGCAAAGGCCGCAGGAACAACATCAAAATCAAAAACACCAACAGCAAGCCGCTGATAGCATTATCTGCCAACAAGTTAAAGCGGCTGTCATACAGGTCTTTGGCCTCGAAGTTAATTTTTAACTCCACCCCCGCTGGCAACTTCTCATTAAACGCCTCGACATAGGCGCGCGCATTTTTTGTCCCTTCGATTAGCAGCGGGTCGTCACTCATCTTGACTTCGAGATTGACGCCGGGCTTACCGTTCATAAAGAACTCAACATTTTCCTCGCTAAAGCCATCTTCAATGTCGGCGATATCCCCTAACAGTAAACGGCTGCCATCGCGTCCACTGCGCACCACAATGCGAGCGAAGTCATTGGCCGTAAATGCCTGTGCGCGGGTTTGAATTTGCACATCGCCGTCTTTACTGCGAATCACCCCTGCCGGCAAATTGACCGAGCCGCCTCGAATCGCCTGTGACAGCTCGGCAAAATTGAGATTGTAGCGGCGCATGGTCTGCTCTGAAATTTCAATGCTCAGCTCATCGCGTTTAACGCCATTAATCTGAACCTCGGATACGCCCTCTAACAGGGACATTTCATCGCGGATTTGATAGGCCCAATCTTTCAACTGCCGCCTGTCGGCATCACCAAAGAGGGCGACCCACATCAGCGTTTCACGAAACACCAACTGATTAACCACAGGCCTCTCTGCCGAGGGCGGAAAGGTATTGATGGCATCCACTCTGCCTTTGATATCATTGAGAAGCGCACGCAGGTCATGACCTTCGATAACTTGAACCGCCACCCGGCCGATCCCCTCGCGAGACTCGGAAGTAATCTGATAGATACCGGGTAGATCGGCGATCGCCTCTTCAATACGCACCACAATCTGCTGCTCTACTTCAGCCGGTGCTGCGCCCGGATAGGGCATGGCAATATTAATCATATTGCCCTCGTAACGAGGGAACGCCTCTTTTTCTACTGCCGAAAAACTGACAATTCCGCCCAACAACATCGCCAACATCAGTAAGTTAGCGGCAATGGGATTATCGACAAACCATTTCACTATGGCGTTCATGGTTTATCCCCCGAGTGATGAACGGCGAGATCGATGGGCTGCTCGGGCTCGGCAACGGTCGACTCCTGTAGCGGTTCGACGACAGTGCCAGCAGGTGTCAGGCTCTGCTTTTCCAGACTCACCAAAGTAGCGGCAGGTAAATCAGTGCGCAGCCAAACATGCTCTTGCGTCTTGTGCAGAATTTTAACGGGGCTTACGGTAATTTCATTGTCGCCATTAAGCGTGAGCAGCTGGGTACGCTGGTAAAGTGCGGCGCGGGGTAATCGGCTCACTCCGTCTAAGGCACGCCCCTGAATCTCAGCTTCGACAAACAAGCCGGGCAGCAAGGGCACGCTTTGGGCAAAGGGCTCGGCCACCTCAACCACGGCCGTAAACATCCGCGTGTGTTCGTCAACCACCGCCTGAGTGCGCGTCAATGCGCCGCGCCACTGCAAACTGTGACCGGCAACGGTCGCGTTTATGGTGACTTCGGGCTGTTCTGCTAACTGGTGAGGTTTGGCAAAAGGTAAATCCACCAGAGCCGCCTGCTCCTCGGTGAGCGGAATGCGCACCTCGACCACAGACGCGTCATAGACTCGCGCAAGCTCGGTGCCGGCACTGACATACTGCCCCAAATTCACCAGAGTCTGCTCTACGCGGCCGTCGTAGGGAACGCGAATGTGAGTTCTGGCAAGATTTAGCCGGGCCATGTCCAGGTCAGCTTCAGCCGCAGCGACCTGGGCGCGAGCCGCCGCTAACTGCGGCTGGCGCATAAACAGCTCGTTGGCGCTGGCGTCACCCAAATCGTGCCATTCACGCTTAGCCTGACGCGCCAGGCCCTGCTCTTCAGCAAGGCGCTGCTGCGCTTGTGCAAGCTGCGCCTCGGCCGCAATGACAGCCGCTTTATAGTCGCGGTCATCGATTTGCAGCAAGGCTTCATCGGCGGTAAAAAAACCGCCATCGACAAAGCCCGGCTGCACGTTTACCACCTGACCCGAAACCTGAGCTACCAGAGTGATTTCGCGTTTGGGACTGACCGTTCCCGGCACGGTGACATTCAGGCTGGCTTGCGTTGGCGCCAATGGTGCCACTTTTATCTGAATCAGCGAGGCGTCCTCTGCGGGGGGCTGAGGCACCGGCTTGGGCTTGGCCAGTACCAACACAGAGATAGTCGCCACGCCCACAAGAGTGATGGCAACCGGTAAGATAAATTTTTTCATGGGCTCTCCTGCGCACTAAGTCCTTAAGATTAGGATGCCATTGTGACGCATATACGCAGCAGACAGTTGCAGTAATTGGAAAATTATTAATATTTGCGCGTCGATTTATCCGATAAATACGGCAGGAGTAATTGCTGATGCAATCACCTCACATTCCGCAACATGGAAATGAGGCCCGCTAGCAACTGTCGTTTAATACGAGCGAATACTTTGACCCGGGAGCAGATCAAGGTACTCTATCGCCTGCCCGTGCTCTGCATAGAGGGTGAATTTTTATCTTGCAAACCTGATTAGCCGAGCACAATAAACACAACCCGGCGAACTTGCTACTGGACAAAAAACAACAAACGCAACTGGTGAGACTGTTAAACCTATGAGCTACATGGCCCTGAAACACACCCATTTATTATTGGTTGTACTCTCAATTGGACTTTTCTTTGTTCGCTTTTTGGCTCGCGAGGCTGGCGCCGGTTTTATTCGCGCCAAATTCTTCAAAATTGCGCCTCACATTATTGACACCTGCCTGCTGGCCAGCGGTATTGGACTTATATTGGTCGTAGGTTATCCGCTCTGGCCAATTAACTGGCTCACGGTGAAGCTATTATTGGTAGTGGCTTATATTTTAAGTGGCGTTGTCGCCATCAAAGCCAGCGCCAAGTCCACGCGCTGGGTTGCTGCAGCTTTGGCAATAGTCTGGATTCTGGGCATTTTGCATCTGGCTATGAGCAAAGCGTTTTAGGGCCTGTTATTTAGGCCCTTTAAGCCTGTTCTGCAGCGCCGCGGCCAAGGCCCGAGTCGCCGGGCCCGCCATATCTGGCTCGGCGTACACCAAGTACACTGAAACCTTACGTTCCCCGCCCTGCACCATGGGCAGACGCTTTAGTGCCCCTGTATCCAAGTCTTTTTGAATATAGCCACAGGGTAACCAGGCGTACCCCAAACCCCGGCGCACTGCGGTTAGCGAAGTGGTGATGTGGGCCAGGGTCCAGCGCTGCTCAGCCTCCTGCCAACCCGCGCTGTAGCGGCGGTGGATACCCGAGTCCCGCACGACCAATTGGCGGTGATGGCGCAGATCCTCCTGGGTAATACGCCGCTTCATTTTATGCAGTGGATGATCCGGCGCTGCCACTCCTATTAATGAGATATCCGCAACGTGATCGCCCATAAAACCCGCCGGCATTCGCCCGGTGATGGCCAAATCCACCTGTTTTTGTACTAACGCGTCTTCCGTGCCACTTAACACCGACTCCAGGACATCCACTCGGGTGGCGGGGTAATCGCGGGCAAAGTCTGCCAAGCTGTCGAGCACCTGATCACCGGGAATCAACAAGTCCGCCGCGAGGCGCACCACCGGTTCAATTTTCTGGCTCATACGCTCAGCGGCGCTTTCGAGGGCTTCGGCCTCTGCCAGCAGATGCTTGGCGCGGCGATACAGGCTTTCGCCGGCGGCGGTAGGATGCGCGCGACGCCCCTCGATTTTGAACAGAGCCACATTCAGCGCTTGCTCTAACTGACTGATGGCGTAGGAAACCGTGGACTGGCTTTTACACAGAGCTTCTGCCGCGCGGGCATAGCCACCCTGCTCTATCACCGCTATCAGTGCGCGCCACTGCTCCAGGGTTACTTTTGTATCCTTATCCTTATCCTTAGCCATACCCGCCTCATTAAATCGAACATTTCGATTAATCTACCCCAAAAATCGCTATTTATCATCTACACGATAAATATTTAAATAACATCAAAGCATCAACATGACGACCCGAATACAACAAAGGAGCCTTTTATGAAAACTCTGCTGCAAATCAAGACCAGCTTGAACGGTGACAATGGCCAATCCAACTACCTGAGCAACGAGTTTGTCGCCCGCTGGCAGGCGCAAAATCCACAAGGCAAAGTGATTGTTCGCGATCTGGCGGCCAACCCGGTACCGCATCTGGACGGCGAACGCTTTAACGCCTTTTTAAGCCCGGCGGAAAAGCGCAGCGCTTCCGAGCAAAAGATCGTCGCCTACTCTGACGAGCTGATTGAGGAAATTAAAGCGGCCGACCTGATATCCATCGGCCTGCCCATGTACAACTTTGGCATTCCCTCAACCTTGAAAGCGTACTTTGACCATATTGCCCGCTCCGGTGTGACCTTCCGCTACAGCGAGAACGGCCCCGAAGGCTTGCTGCCCAATATTCCCGTATACATTCTCGCGGCCCGCGGCGGCATCTACCAGGGCACGCAAGCCGACTCACAAACCGGCTATATGAAAACTTTCTTGGCATTTTTAGGCCTGCAAGACACCCGGTTTATCTACGCTGAAGGCCTGGCAATGGGCGAAGATGGTAAAACCGATGCACTGAATAAGGCCGTAAACGAAATTGAAGATACCGTGGCGGCGTAACAGTCGCCCAGAGCAAATATCGCCCCCAAAAGGCACAGCTCACTGAATACAGGAGGCCACCATGAGCCGACAGTTACAGCAAATCATACCCGCCCTTGCGACCAGCGATGGCGCTGGGGTGAAGATCAAGCGCAGCCTGGGACAATCACCGGGCGCGCGGCTGGACCCGATATTGATGCTGGACGAATTCAATTCAGACGAGGCCGCCGACTACCTTGCGGGTTTTCCGTCGCATCCGCATCGCGGGTTCGAAACCGTCACTTATATGCTCGACGGCCACATGCTGCACGAAGACCATATGGGCAATCGCGGCGACTTGCGCGCCGGAGACGTACAGTGGATGACCGCTGGCCGGGGTATTATTCACTCCGAAATGCCGCAACAACTAGAGGGTCGCATGCGCGGTTTTCAGCTGTGGATCAATCTACCCGCAGCCGAAAAAATGAAACCCGCCGCCTACCGGGATATTGCAGCAAATGATATTCCCGAGCATCTTTTAACAAGTGGTGGTCGAGTCAAGGTAATTGCCGGCGAATTTACTGCAGACGATGGCACGACGACCCGCGGCGCTATTAATGGAACTTCCACTGAAGCGCTCTACTGGGATATACATTTGCCCGCCGCCAGCACCATTGAGTTCAGCTTGCCTGAACAGCATCATGTGTTTATTTACCCCTATGAGGGCGAACTACTCGTAGGTGACGACAGGCGCGGCCTGGGCACCAGTCAGGCAGGGTTGCTGAGCCCGGGATCGAGTGTGCAGCTGGAAGCCAAAGAGCCAGTGCGATTGTTACTGATTGGCGGCAAACCGATCGGCGAGCCCATAGCCCAGTACGGGCCCTTTGTGATGAACACCAGCGATGAGATTGAACAGGCCATTGATGATTACCGCAATGGTCGGTTGGCAGGCTAAAAAAATGGGCCATATAGGCCCATTATTCTCAAGCGATTATAGGGGGCAAGCGAACATTAGCGAGTAGCCGGGGGCAAATTACCCTGCTCTATGTGCTTCGACATAAAAGTGGTGATCTTGCCCCAATTATCTTTTACCAGTTTCACATCAGCTGGGTTTGCCTCAATTTCACCGGACATTTCCTGCATCATTTGTCTTTGTTCTTCGGGCATACTGGCGGTCAGCATTTCACGCATCTGATACGCAATGGCTTTACCATAGCGAGCGCTGGTGCGCACGTATTCACCGGCGCTATCCCAATCTTTTTCGTTTAACACTTTATACATTTTATCGTAAACGCCCTGCTCTTTGAGCATATCGTCGAGCACTTCATCTTGCTTGTCTACGCTCAGGGCCAGAAACTCTTCTTCGCTGTATTGATTCGCAATGGTCGAGTTTTCGCCAATAGCTTCGAATACATCTTTCATCGGCATAAACTCTTGCGTGGTTTCCAGCCAGCGGTCTAAATCTTCGGCGTCATCCGCCTGTACCGACACGCTCACCAGCAGCGCTGCCAGTAGCACCATAACCTGGTTCATTAAACGGTTTTTCCAAAACATCTGCATACTATTTCTCCTAAAGGCAAGACTGCGTTTTATGCCAGGCGCAAGGTAATAGAGGCCACCAGTGCCCATACGGCAAAATACAAGTAAATCACCAGCGGGGTCAGCAGGCCCAGCGATAAGCCAGCCACACCATAACCTGTGGTGTAAGGGTAAATCACGAACAATTGCACCAGCGTGGGCACCAGCGCCAACACCAGGGCCTTGAAAATCCAGCGGCTACCAAATGCAGGCAACAGCAATAAAAAACCCCACAGACCGCCCCACACTAAACGCGGGTACAGCCAGTGGGCTGACAACCCAGGGGCTATGCGAACATCCAGTGCCGAGGTCAAGCCGTAACGCCCCGCTAACCACAGCGCAATTGCAGCGATAAACGCACCCAAGGTGCCCGCGCCGTAAACCAAAAACCACTTTTTCATCGTTTTCTTTCTAACCCGGCGGCCGACAATAACACAAGTTTACTGACAGCCTGTTACAATCAGCGCCAAGCATATCCGCCCTTAACGATAAGTTAAAGTCTTAGGGCACCGCTATCAATTGATTGTGGTCTCTGCGCAACCTGCGCGGTGCCACAAGCAAGGCCCTTTGCGCAGATGAAGGCTGGTTGCCTTCACAAGCAAAGAAACGCCGCTGTGGTGCCGCACAGGCTGCGCCCGGAGGGGCTTTCAGGAATCCCCTCCAGCTGCGTTGCACTGCTTCGACGGGGCAACCAGCCCGTCTGCATCGCGCGCCTTGCTAGAGAAAATTCCTGAAAGCCAGAGACCGCAAGCAATTGACAGAGGTGCCCTTTTGTTTTCTTTTTTCGAACGATTACTCAAACCCTTTCCCGACGATCCGGTAAGCCAGCCCCCCAAAGGTCTGTTCGCGTTTTGCTGGCACTATACTCGCGGGGCCAAACGCTACCTACTTATGATGGCGAGTCTTTCGGCACTGATTGCGATTATTGAGATTTCGCTGTTCGGCGCCATGGGTAACCTGGTGGACTGGCTTAACAACACCAACCCGGAAAACCTGTGGCGCGATTACGGCACGCCGCTTACCTTAATTGGTTTGACTTTACTTATTGGCCTGCCGGTAATTATTTTTATCCATGCCACGCTGATTCATCAGACCATGCTGGGCAACTTTCCCATGGCCATACGCTGGAAAGCGCACCGCTATCTCATCCAACAGAGTGTGCATTTTTTCCAGGATGAATTTTCGGGCCGGCTGGCAACACGGCTGATGCAAACGTCCTTGGCGGTGCGCGAAACCGTAATGAAACTGCTGGATGTGGCGGTATACATCAGTGTGTATTTTGGCAGCATGATCTTCCTAATGGCGGCGCTGGATATCAGACTCGCGATCCCCATGGTGTTATGGCTAGTGGGCTACATCAGCATTCTGGCTTACTTTCTGCCGCGTTTAAAACGTATCTCTAGCAAGCAGGCGGACGCTCGCGCGGAAATGACCGGCCGCATCGTTGATACCTACACCAACATTCATACCGTAAAGCTGTTTTCTCATGCCGGTCGCGAGTCGAGTTACGCCCGCGAGGGGATGAATCAGTTTCTGCAAACGGTACACCCGCAAATGCGCATGGTGACCGTACTGAGCACCTGTGTGTGGACGCTTAACTCAGTATTAATTTTCTCTCTGGGAGCCCTGGGCATCAGCTTGTGGGCCGACAGCGCCATCACCACCGGCGCCATTGCCGCTGCCCTGGCGATGGTGTTGCGCATTAACGGCATGTCGCAGTGGATCATGTGGGAGATTTCTGCCCTGTTCGAAAATATCGGTACCGCCCAGGATGGCGCCAACACGCTATCCAAACCACTCAGTGTCACCGATAGCGAAAATGCCCCCGAGCTTAAAGTCGATGCTGGAGACATTCGCTTTGAGCAGGTAAATTTTCACTACGGCAATAGCGCCAATGTGATGGAAGATTTTAACCTGCATATCCAAGCCGGGGAAAAGATCGGCCTGGTGGGGCGTTCTGGCGCTGGGAAGTCCACCCTGGTGAATTTACTCTTGCGTTTTTACGATGTTCAAGACGGTAGCCTAAGCATTGATGGGCAAAATATTAACGCCGTCACTCAGCGCAGCCTGCGTCAACATATCGGGATGGTGACGCAGGACACATCACTACTGCACCGATCCATTCGCGACAACTTGCTCTATGGTCGCCCGGACGCCAGCGAAGACGATATGATTCGCGCGGCTAAAAAAGCCCAAGCCCACGATTTTATTCTGGGGCTGGAAGATGCGCAGGGACGCACAGGTTACGATGCCCATGTGGGTGAGCGTGGCGTGAAGCTATCCGGCGGTCAGCGCCAGCGTATTGCCATTGCGCGGGTGCTGTTAAAAGACACGCCTATTCTGATTCTTGACGAGGCCACCTCGGCGTTGGACTCAGAGGTAGAATCGGTAATACAACACAACCTAACCGCACTGATGGAAAATAAAACCGTGATCGCTATCGCCCACCGGCTGTCTACTATTGCCGCACTGGACAGACTAGTGGTCCTGGACAAGGGACGTATTGTGGAACAAGGCAGCCACAGTGAACTGATCGCCAAAGGCGGCTTGTACGCTCAACTCTGGGCCCATCAATCTGGTGGTTTTTTGGGCGAAGAGTAAGCCTAGCCGCCGCAGCTAACGAAAATAGTTTTTGCAGATCATAGCGCTCAGGCCCACTAAAAACCCAACGTGGGCCAGCAAGGCGCCACCAGCAAACAAGTACACCAAAAATTTTGGCGTTGGCTCTACCAGCTGAAACAGGTTGTTAAGCATTAACGGCAGAGCGCACACCAACACTAACACTAAAGACAGAGCAATTAATTTTATTTCTTTTTCTGCCTTGGCGTAGACAATCCGGGTGATCGGATTGTGACGCCAGACGCTGTTTAGCATACGCTTGAACATTAGCCTTAGCGCCTATGGCGCACTTCCCAGCAGTGATGAATTTTTTGATTGCGTACAAAGTCCTCCGGGATGGTTTCTCGGGTGATGTTCTTGATATCGAATGCCTCAAGAGCTTGTTCATCCAACTTAAAACTGCGCAAATTATTGGAAAAATAAAGCACCCCATCGGTTTCCAGCAACGCCATGGCTTTTTGCAGCAAAAACACATGATCGCGCTGAACGTCTAATACATCAGCCATGCGCTTAGAGTTGGAAAAACTCGGTGGGTCCAACATAATCATATCGAACTTCTGGGTATGTGGCTGTTGCAACCACTGCAAACAGTCCGCTTGCTCTAGCCGGTTTTTCGATTCAGACAAACCGTTCAGAGCAAGATTTTTTCGCGCCCAATTTAAATAGGTTTGCGACATATCCACACTGAGGGTAAAACGCGCACCGCCCACTGCGGCCTGCACACTGGCGGCAGCGGTATAACAAAACAGGTTTAAAAAGCGCTTGCCTTTGACTTGTTGGGCAATTTTTAAACGCAGTGGACGATGATCCAAAAACACTCCGCTGTCTAAATACTGCCACAGGTTCACCAGCAACCGCGCCTGCCCTTCTTGAACTTGCAGCAGCTCGCCTGCGGCCTGATCCGCCAGTTTTTCATACTGACTGGTGCCTTTATTGCGACGTCGCTGTTTATAGCTGACATTCTCGGGGGCAACGTTTAACGCCACAGGCACAGCCGCCTGGATTTCAGCAAAGCGCTCGGCCGCCTTGTCTTCATCCACCGAGCGCGGTGGCTGATACTCCTGCACATGCACCTGTAATTTCTGTCCACCGCCAGGCACACCCACTCCTTGGTATACATCGATGGCGCAGGCGTATTCGGGTATATCTGCATCGTACAGACGGTAGCAAGTCGCGCCGCTGCGTTTGAGAAAACTCTTCAGCTTTTTCTGATTTTTCTGCAAGCGGTTAACCAGTCCTTGCGCGCCGTCAGTGAGAGCGTCGGGGCTAATTTGCGGAACTTGCGTATCTTGAGAGTCAGCTGGCGGCGGTGCGCTGACAAACTGCTCGTTGGCAATATCAAACAGCAAAAGCTCACTAGGGATAGTGCCGTTAAACAGCTTGTATTTTTTATGAGCGCGCAACCCCATTTGCTTGCCGAGCTCGGGGTTGCCAGTAAAGACAGCGGCGCGCCAGCCGGTAAACTCATCGCGAAAACGCTCACCCATATGCGCATAGAGAATCTTCATCGACTCCAGTTCACCCAAACGCTCACCATAGGGAGGGTTACACACAATTAAACCCGTCTGCAGGGATGTGTGAGTGGGGCGTTTAAATTCGCGTAGCTCTTTGCGCGATACCCGCAACCAGTCGTCCAGTCCGGCGCGGGTAATATTTTGCTCGGCGGCGCGAATTACTTTTAGGTTGGCATCATAGCCGCGCACCTCTGGTAAGTCGTCTCGCGCCAGCCCCTGCAGACGCCGCTCACGCGCCTCTTTAATCAGCTCGGCCCACACCAGCGGCTGATGTTGGCGCCAGCGTTCAAAAGCAAACTCACTGCGGTAAAGGCCGGGGGCGATATCAGCCGCCATAAGTGCCGCTTCAATCAAGAAGGTGCCCGAGCCACACATAGGGTCAAGCAGCGCGGTTTCTGGCTGGGCACACCAGCCGGCGCGAATTAAAATAGCGGCCGCCAAATTTTCTTTCAGTGGGGCTTCACCCTGCTGCTGACGATAACCGCGCCGGTGCAAACTGTCACCGGATAAGTCCAAGCTGATATTGGCACGGCCGCGATTTAGGCGCACATTGATCCGCACATCCGGATTTACCTTGGCCACCGAAGGGCGCATACCCGTCTGTTCACGCAGGCAGTCGACAATCGCATCCTTAACCTTAACTGCGCCAAACTGGGTGTTGCGGATACCACTGCCCTGGCCGCTGAAATCTACCAACAAGGTACCCTCAGTGCTCAAGTGTTCCTGCCAGGGTAAGGTTTTAACCAACTCGTACAGCTCGTCGGCATTGCGCACACTTCCAGACGTCAGGGGCAACAACACCTTATTGGCCAAACGCGACCAAAGGCAGGCACGGTAGGCGGCGCCCAGTGTACCGCTAAAATAAACCCCTGCCACCGTGGCCCGGCAATCTTCGCCGCCCAGCGCTTGCAGCTCCTCCAGCAGCAAACTTTCCAGCCCCTTAGGGCATGTAGCGAAATATTGTGTATGAGTGTCGGCATTCGTCATTGTTTAGCCTTGGCCTGTAGGGTTGATCGATATATCGGACCTTTATTATCGCAGAGGCCGCTAACAAAAATAGATGACATTTTTAAGACTCAACTGATCTATAAGACAGACTGCCTATAAGAATAAATTCGTTCACAAGCCGTCCGCATTTTGATGTACTGAACGTCCCGCTACAGAAAACTTCAAATCGCCGAATTTATCTCGGCTTCTTAAGCGGGCAATCCAACATCAGTGACGGCCTCTTGGGCCATCCGGTCGCTTTACATATTAAAGCGCACCGCGGACTTGTTCGGCCTGAAAAAAGTCGCCACTGAGTCGCTAACCTAAACAGAGGGAGGCAATCGGCTTTACGCAATTGACCAACGACGGATCGGTTCCGGCATCTCCGGCACGCCGTCATCTTAATGACTAACCAGAGGTATTGCTAAGCATGAAACGCCAAAAACGTGATCATATTGAACGAGCTTTCGGTAAAGGCTACCAGGCCGGCATTGACGGGAGATCCCGAAGTCTCTGCCCCCACGTGTCTGGAATGGCCCGACAGCAATGGATGAGTGGCTGGCGCGAAGCGCGCACCGATCAATGGGACGGCTTCAATCGCATGGCGCAAGTGCAAAAGCTCAGCAATCTTTCCTACGGAGGTATGCCCTAATACGAATGCTACACAATCTGACAGTCTGTTAAGTATTGCCACCGAACGTCTGCCACCAGCAGACTCAGCCCGCTTAAGCGGGCTTTTTTACGGCATGAATTAACCTTCGGACTTATCCTCGGTGTGACTCGCTGCCGGTTTTTCCGCCTGCGCGCCTTGGCTTTCCATACTCGGGCTTTGCTCTTTGCGATACTTGGCAATCTCCTTTGCACACTCTTCTACCAGTTCAGGCCCTTCATAGATAAACCCGGAGTAAACCTGAACCAAACTGGCTCCGGCACGCAGCTTTTCTACCGCCGCCTCACCAGAGTCAATGCCCCCCACCCCAATAATGGGCAAGCGCCCCTGCAGCACTTCGGCAAGCTTGGCGATCACTCTGGTGCTTTTGTCGCGCACCGGCTTGCCACTCAAGCCACCGGCCTCTTCGTGCAGTGGGTTAGACTCCACGCCCTCGCGGCCAATGGTGGTATTGGTGGCAATAACCGCATCTAACTCCAAATCGAGCAGAGTATTGGCCACAGATTCAATGGCTTCGTCGTCCATATCTGGAGCGATTTTTACCGCGATAGGCACATAGCGCTCCTGGGCATCGGCAAGCTTCAACTGCTCGCGCTTAATGCCGCCCAGCAAATCCTTCAGGCTGTCGCCAAACTGCAGGCTGCGCAACCCTGGAGTGTTGGGTGAAGAAACATTTACGGTGATATAGTCGGCGTAGGGATATACCTTACGCAGGCAAATCTTGTAATCGCTTAATGCATTTTCCACCGGCGTTTTGGCGTTTTTGCCGATATTAATCCCCAAAATCCCCTGATAGCGGCGGTTTTTAACTTGGGCGACCAAATGCTCAACACCCTTATTGTTGAACCCCATGCGGTTGATGATGGCCCCCTGCTCTGTCAGGCGGAACAACCGAGGTTTAGCATTACCCGGCTGCGGCAGTGGAGTAACCGTGCCTATTTCGACAAAGCCAAAGCCGAGCTTACCCAGAGCGTTAAAATAATCGCCATTTTTGTCCAGACCAGCCGCCAGACCCACCGGATTGGGAAAGCACAGCCCCATCACCTCCACCGGGTCGTCGGCTATCTTCTTGCCCACTAGCCCACTCAAACCCAGGCGTTCGGAGGCGCCTAAGGCATCCAAACTGAACTCGTGGGAGACTTCGGGGTTCATGCAAAAGAGCAATTTACGAATGGCGGAGTACATGGAATCCTCTCGGGGCTATGCAGGAATGAAATGGGCCGCAAGCATACTGAAAAAGCCCACTTTTAGCCAATTTTAACCAGCTTTTGAAAGCGGTTGGAGGCATCAAAGACAATCGCATAATGCCCCTGCACCCCCCGATGGGTCACATGAGGTCGCAACACCGATACCGGAAAGCGCACCTTGCGTCCATCGCGGGCGTAGGCCAGTACATCGCGGACATTGCCCGCATACCAGCGTTGCAGCTGCTCGGGGCTAATGGACAAGCTGACAACCACCTGGGGCAATACAGATTCCTCACATCGTGGGCCCCGACTCGCCGAAGCACACATATTTCAACTGCTGATATTCTGCCATACCCTGACGGCCACCTTCACGACCAAAACCGGATTGATCAATCCCGCCAAAGGGTGCCATCGCGTTGGATATGCCCCCTTCATTAGCGCCTACCATACCGGCCTGCAAAGCTTCACTAACCCGCCATACTCGGTCGTTATTGCTGGCGTAAAAGTAGGCTGCCAAGCCAAAGGGTGTGTCATTGGCCGCGTCTATGCCCTCTTGCTCAGAGTCAAACTTCATTACCGGCGCCAGAGGGCCGAAGGTCTCCTCCTGCCAGATCTGCATATCGGCCGTTAAGCCTGTCAACACAATGGGAGCGACCCGATTATTTGCCAGCGCACCCGGGCGCTCACCCAAGACTACCTTGGCGCCATGCTCAAGGGCGTCATCATAGTGACGCTGGACCTTTTTTACTGCATCGGCGTTGATAAGCGAAGTTTGCTTGACGTCTTCAGCAAAACCGTCGCCAACCTTGAATTCGCTTAACGCCGCGCTCAGCTTGTCCACAAAGGCATCATGCACCCCCGCCTGAACTAAAAAACGATTGGGGCAAATACAGGTTTGCCCGGTATTGCGAAACTTAGCCGCCAGCGCACCTTTAACCGCCAAGTCCAGGTCTGCGTCATCGAACACCACAAACGGCGCATTACCGCCCAGCTCCAATGAGAGTTTGTGCAGATTATCAGCGCACATGGCCATCAGTTTGCGCCCGACTTCGGTCGAGCCAGTAAAGCTCAGCTTTTTCACTGTGGTCGACTGGGTAAATACCTCGCCAATGACCGAGGAAGAGCCAGTTAACACACTGAATACCCCCGCGGGCAGACCGGCGCGCTCACCCAGCTCTGCCAATGCCAAGGCACTAAAGGGTGTTAGGCTTGAAGGTTTAACCAACATAGAACAACCCGCCGCCAGCGCAGCGGCGGCTTTGCGAGTAATCATGGCCGCCGGAAAATTCCAAGGGGTGATGGCCACGCTTACACCCACAGGCTCCGGGCGCACGACAATACGCTGATTGGCTTTTACCGCAGGAATAACTTCGCCGTAACCACGCTTAGCTTCTTCGGTAAACCACTCAATATAGGAGGCAGCATAGTCAATCTCTCCGAGCGACTCGCTGATGGGCTTGCCCTGCTCCAACGTCATAATGCGAGCCAGATCCTCCTTGTGCTCGTGCATTAACTCAAACCAACGTCGCAGGCAGGCGGAGCGATCGGCAACAGACATTTTTCGCCAGCTGGCAAAGCCCTCGGCCGCCGCTGCGATTGAAGCGCTCACCTGCCCTTCATCCAGCGAGGGGACACGACCAATCACTTCGTCGGTAGCCGGGTTAACCACTTCGATACTCCCGGCATTGCCATCGCTCACCCACTCGCCGTTGCTATAACAGGCTTGGCGGAATAACCGGGAGTCTTGCAGTGCAATATCCATTAACATCACCTTTGTCGTTAAACGTCGTCTATTCGGGTTTGTGCTTAGTCACCTGCGCCAAATCCAGTAGCTCGCGCAGCGCCACCGCAAACATTGCATAATCTGTACTCGTGTTCGCCTGAGCGTGAGTCACCATGGTATTCCATCGACTGAGCAAGAGCTGATGATCGCTCTGCCATTGCTCTAGCAGCTCGTCGATAGAACAATGGCTCAGGCGTTTTGCCAAAGTGGCGGTTAAGCTGCGCACCTGAGACTCTAAATCGTCCATATAAGACTCTCGGGCCATCGCTTGCCAGTAATTATCCACCCGCGCCTCGGTCAGTTGGCGGGCGAAGCCATCCAGGCGAAGCTTATCAATCAGCGCCAAGTACAATTGGGCGACCGCTTCTAAGTCCATTTGCAAACTCTCGGCCACATCAACAATACCCAGGCCAGAATAAAGATAACCCGGGGACACGACTGCTTCCGCAAGTTCAGCGGGGACACCTTTGTGTGTAATTTTTTCAAGCTGCTGGGCGCGGTTTGCACGGGCGGCGTCATTAAGCAGAGGCGGCAAATAATCGCTAAGGGTCTTTAGCGGTTGGGCGAAAGTATCCACTTGCTCGGCCACTTGATAATCGCCCCGCCGGTTGCGTAAAAACCAACGGCAGGCGTGACGCATGCGCTGCATCAACTGCTTCATAAGCTCGAGCTGGACTTGGGCTTCGACTTGATAATCCAGCGCTTCAATGCCCTGCCACAAGTCCGTAAGCGCGAGACTGTCGCGCGCCACCACATAAGCGCGCGCCACGGTCACGGCGCTAACACCAGCGGCATCCTGCATGCGTTGAACAAATGTCGGCCCTTGAAAATCGACAATTTCATTGGCCAGAGCAGTCGCGATAATTTCCTTGCGCAGCTGATGCTTTTGCAGCAGTTCAGGGTAATTCCGTTGCAACCGCTCAGGAAAAAATTCAACACACAGCGGAGCAATAACAGGATCCTCGCTGATATCCTCTACCGCCAAATCTTCTTTTAACCCCACCTTGGCGTAAGAAAGCAAAACCGCAAGCTCTGGCCGGGTTAAGCCTTCACCCGCTGCCTGGCGCTCTAACAGAGCCTCGTCTGAGGGCAGGTTCTCTAGAGCGCGATTGAGACGGCCAGTGTCTTCCAGCTGATTGATAAAACGGCGCAACTCCGAGGTGCGTGACAAAGCATCGCGCTGCACCAGACTGATCGCCTGTGTCTGCCGGTAATTATTGTTTAACACATCCCGAGCCACCGCATCGGTCATTTGCTCAAGCAGCTGATTGCGCTCGGCAAAGTCGAGCTCACCGGCTTTTACCAGCTCTGCCAGGGCGATTTTGATGTTTACTTCGTGATCTGAGCAATCCACCCCGGCTGAGTTATCAATAAAGTCTGTATTACACGCGCCGCCGCTGCGACAGAATTCGATTCTACCGGCCTGAGTCATCCCCAGGTTTCCGCCTTCGCCGAACACTTTACAGTTCAGCTGTTTACCATTAACACGCACGCTGTCATTGGCCTTATCACCGACATCGCTGTGAGATTCGGACTCTGCCTTAACATACGTGCCAATACCGCCGTTCCAAATCAAATCTACTGGCGCCTGAAGCAGAGCATGCAACAGCTCGTTGGGGGTCAGTTTATCGGCCTTGATGGCAAACCGCTCTTGCATTTGCGGCGTGATAGCAATAGATTTTGCGGAGCGCTCAAATACCCCGCCGCCTTCGCTGATCAGAGCGTCGTCATAGTCCGTCCACTGACTGCGGGGCATTTCAAACAGCCGCTGGCGTTCAGCAAAACTGGCCTTTGCATCCGGGTTGGGGTCAATAAAAATATGCAAATGATTAAACGCCGCCGTGAGCTGCAAAGTCTCTGACAACAACATGCCATTACCGAACACATCGCCGGCCATATCGCCAATACCAATGACGGTAAATGCGTCTTGCTGAACATTTAAACCGCGCTCTTTGAAGTGGCGCTGCACACTGACCCATGCGCCCTTTGCAGTAATGCCCATGGCCTTGTGGTCGTAGCCATTACTGCCGCCAGAAGCGAAGGCATCACCCAACCAAAAATCTGCCTGGTTGGCCACTTCATTGGCGATATCAGAAAAACTGGCCGTGCCTTTATCGGCCGCTACCACCAGGTACGGATCGTCTTCATCGTGGCGCACAACATTTTCCGGCGCCACAATCTCACCGTCTTTTAAGTTATCGCTCAAGTCCAGCAAGGCGGTAATAAATTGGCGATAACAGGCAATGCCCTCTTGCTGACGCTGATCGCGGTCCAGCCCCTCGGCTTGCTTACAGACAAATCCACCTTTAGCTCCGCTCGGCACAATCACCGCATTTTTTACCTGTTGCGCTTTGACCAAGCCCAGCACTTCAGTGCGGTAATCCTGCAATCGGTCGGACCAACGCAAACCGCCGCGTGCCACTTTACTACCGCGCAAATGCACGCCTTCAAAACGCGGTGAGAATACAAATATTTCAAACATCGGTCGCGGCTCGGGGATATCCGGGATTTCGCGAGCGGCGAATTTAATCGCTAAAAAATCGCGCTCCTTGTCTTGGTAATAGTTGCAGCGCAGGCTGGCGTTAATCAGTGCCAGATACTGGCGAATCACTCGGTCTTCGCCCAGATCGGGAACCTCTTCTAGCTGGCGATATATCTCCTCCAGCAAAGTTTCTTGCTTGGTTTCATTCCGCTTGCTCTGTGGGTCAAACTTGAGGCTGAATAATTCACATAGACGACGGGTCAACTGCGCCTGACTGATCAGCGCCTTGGCAATAGTTTCAGTATCATAGTAAAACTGGGTTTGGCGCATATACGCGGCGTAAACCCGCAGCAAATTTACCTGCTGCCAATCCAATTCGGCGGCCAGCACCAGTTTATTAAAGCTGTCATTGGCTGCCTTGCCGTCGCGCACCGCCCACAGCGCCTGTTTAAAAATTTCAGCACGCTCAGCAATATCGCTCGCCTTTTGCCCCTGGGGTTGCAAGTAAAAATCGTGCAGCCAAAGACAATCGCCGTTTTTATCAAAAATTTTGTATGGGTGCTCTGACAGCACACAAAAACCGAAATTTTCCAACACCGGAATAATGTCAGACAGCGCCACCGCCTGCTCACGCACAAAAAGCTTGCAGCGCAGCATATCGGCATCGGCGAACATATCCAAAGCCTGAGTCTGGCCTTGCTCAAGCTGATCGAGCAACTCTATATCGCGTCGGGCATCCAAAGCGCTGTAGGCCTCTTGATAACCGGGGCCAAAACTATTGCGATAGCGCGACACCAGCTTGCGCGCCTGCTCTTCGTTGTAAGTCTCACGCAAACCCGCGAACAACTTATCACTCCAGGATCTCGCAAGCTCGGCCACCTCTTGTTCGAGCGACTGCGGATCAAACTCGAGCGCCTGATTCTTAGCGATGCGAAACACCAAATGAACCCGAGCCAATACCGATTCGGAAAAAAAGGTGGTAAATTCTTGATCGCTGGCACCCACGCGCTCGGCAATAAACTGCTGAATTTGTTCGCGCAACCGGGTGGAAAATAGCTCTCGGGGCACATACAGCAAACAAGTCACAAACTTGCCGAAGCGATCGCGTCGGGTAAATAAGCGCACCTGGTACCGCTCGCTGATAGAAAGCACCCCTTGCAGGGTATCGAAAAGTTCGGCGGTGCTGGCCTGGAACAACTCGTCGCGGGGGAAAGTTTCCACCACTTGCTCCAACGCCTTACCCTCGTGGCTCCACTCATTAAGCTGCATACGCTCGTAAATATGAGCAATTTTTTTGTCCAGCAGGGGAATCCGACGCGGTGAAATATTGTAAACACTGGATGTGTACAGACCTAAAAAACGCGCTTCGCCGCACACCTCACCGCGATCGTTGTAACGCTTCACCACCACGTAATCAGGATAAGCATTGCGATGTACCCGCGAGCGCTGTGGCGACTTGGAAAAGGCAATGGCCGCAGGCGATAAATAGAAGCGCTCTACCCCTGGGTGGGCGTCGTCCAACGCTTTAAATTTGACCTTACTGGCATCATCGAATAAGCCCAGACGCGCCTCGCGATTTTCCACCAACACCTGGCGACCGTCGCGCTCAGTCAAATCGAATTCTGTGTAGGCTAAAAAAGTAAAGTGATCTCTCGCCAGCCAGCGTAAAAACTCTTGAGTTTGCGCCACATCCTGAACGCCCGCCTGGTCTTTTACCACGTCAAGTTGATCGGCTGTCGTTAACATTTGCTGGCGCAGCGGGCTAAAGCTACTGACTACCTGGGTCACCTGGCCCAGCACTTCGGTAAAGGCGTCGCGCAACTCCTGCAGAAAACCATGAGCACTGATCGCCCCCACTTCCAGATAAATTAGAGCCTGGGCTGGCACCTCTTGCGAGGCAACCGCACTGACCTGGGTAATGACCTCGCCCTCCCACTGCGCGCAGTAGGGGGTGCTGTTTATGCTGTAAATGGGAATATTGCGGCTGGCCAGCTCGATACGCACGGAATCGACCAGAAAAGGCATATCGGTCTGGCGAATGACCACCAGGGTGTAAGGACTGCTCCAGCCTGTGTCATCCGCACTGGGGTTAAATACTTCTACGGCGGATGTGTCGCTCGCGACTCTTGCCAGCTGCCACAAGTAACTGAGGCACGCCTGCAAATGATCCAATGAATCGATGGCCATATCGGCCGGACGATAATGATGAAAAAACAATCGTACAAATTCTGTACACGCGTCGCGTTCACTGGGCTGGGCTTGCTCACCGACGGCCTCGGCGAGTGTGTCGATATCGATTGACGATTCTTGTGCATGTCCCATTCACATTCTCCCTAAATTGATCTCGCTAGGGCCTGTTAACACTAATTAGATGCGCCTGCTGGAAGCCAGTTTTGTCTCCAGCTAGGCGCCGTGAGCGTAGTTTGGTAACCCCAAATAAGCGATCGGCAACAACGCTGGGGGCAAAACTGGCTCCAGCCCTTCGGGTTGCGGCTAAAAATCCGCCACTCTGCGTTGCTCGTCGTTCATTTGGAATAACCAAACCACTCTCCTCGCGCCTTGCTTGGCAAATTTTTAGTCGCAACAGGCTGCATCTAATTAGTGTTAACAGGCCCTAGCGCAAACCTATAGGTTAACTTTTAATTTGCAACCGTCGGCAAAGACTTACTTTGGCGCCGCAGCGGGTGTCGCCACCAGTATAGACGCCCCGGAGTTGAAATTTGCGGAACTGCCTCCACATGGCAATGTCATACAGCGCCAATAAAACACCAGCATTACAAAAGGGTATGAACATGCAACAGCAGCTTGCAACGCTTACGGATTGGCTTAGCAGCCAGATCATCGGTCAAGAGCACCTGGTACAGCGCCTGTTAATCGCGCTTTTAGCCGACGGCCACCTGCTGGTCGAAGGCGCTCCTGGGCTTGCCAAAACCAAAGCTATTAAAACCCTGGCCGATGCCATTGAAGGCGACTACAACCGTATTCAGTTTACCCCCGACTTATTACCGGCCGATGTGACCGGCACCGACATTTATCGCCCGGAGCAGGGCTCGTTTGAGTTTCAGGCCGGCCCGATTTTCCACAACCTAGTGCTGGCCGATGAAATTAACCGCGCCCCTGCCAAGGTACAATCGGCGCTGCTTGAAGCTATGGCTGAGCGCCAAGTGAGCGTCGGCAACAAAACCTACCCTCTGCCACCGCTGTTTATGGTGATGGCGACGCAAAACCCTATTGAACAAGAAGGCACCTATCCACTGCCGGAAGCGCAGCTGGACCGTTTTCTGCTCCACGTAAATGTCGACTACCCAAGTGTTGAAGCGGAGCGCAAAATTCTCTCACTGGTACGCGCCGAAGCCAGCCACGAAGCGCAATCAGCACCGGCGCCGCTGAGCCAAGAAACGGTCATGCGGGCGCGCCAGGAAATCCTCAAGCTGCATATGAGCGAAGCGGTAGAGGAATATATCGTGCAGCTGATTAACGCCACCCGCCGCCCTGGCCAGTACAGCGAACAATTGGCCGGTTTGCTCGAATACGGCGCCAGCCCCCGTGGCACCATCGCTTTGGAGCGCTGCGCCCGAGCCCACGCCTGGCTGGCGGGCAAAGACTTTGTTAGCCCGGACGATGTCGCCGCCGTGCTACACGACTGCCTGCGCCACCGAATAATTTTAAGCTTTGAAGCCGAAGCTGACGGCACCACCCGCGACCAAGTCATTGACCTACTGCTAAAATCCGTAGCCATCGCCTAATGAGCCAAGCAGCGTCAGACAATCTGGCCCAGGGGCCCTATTGCGATTTACAGGCCCTGCTGCGCGAGCGTTTTAGCGCCCGCGAGCTAAATTTATTTGCCCGTAAAACCGTGCAGAGTGTGCAAAGCGGACGCTTTCGCACCCGCTTTCGCGGCCGTGGCGTAGACTTTGAAGAAGTTCGTCTGTACCAGGCCGGAGATGATATTCGCTCCATCGACTGGCGCGTCACGGCCCGCACCCAGGTACCTCACACCAAGCTTTACAGTGAAGAGCGCGAACGGCCGGTGTACATTTTATGCGACCAGCGCGCGCCCATGTTTTTTGGCAGTGTGAACTGCTTTAAAAGCACCCTCGCCTGCCACATTGGCGCCCAACTGAGCTGGGCCGCACTTAACAGTGGCGACCGCATTGGCGCGGTAATTTTTGGCGATAACCAGTTTCGCGATATTCGCCCCAAGCGCAGCAAGCACACTGTTCTGCAAACCCTGCAACTGCTGCACAGCTTTAATGTCCAGCTCAACTCTCCAGTGGCCGCTAGCGCAAAGCTCGATTTGGCGCAAATGTTAAAAGACACCAGGCGCATTGCTACCCCGGGCGCCGCCTTATTTGTATTGAGCGACCTGCACGACTTGAACGATGAAGCGGAAAAGCAGTTGTTTCATCTCGCACGCCACTTGGACATTACCTTGATTCAAATTACCGATCCGCTAGAGCATCAATTGCGCTCCGCGGCGGCTTTGAACATTACCGACGGCAAGGCAAAAGCCCAGTTGCCCGCGCATGACAGACAGTTCCAAAGAGCCTACGCGCAACAGGCGCAAACGCAGCAGCAGGCGTTGGAAGAGCGCGCCAAGCGACTGGGGCTGGAAATAATCAGCGCTTCGACTGCAGACGACTACCGCGAGCTGTTGCGACAGCGCTATGGTGCCAGGAGGAGCTCATGAACGCCTCCGATCCTATGGCGCAATTAAAAGATATTCACACGCCCGAGGCCATCGGCTGGTGGCCGCTGGCGCCTTTGTGGTGGGTCATTATTGCGCTTGCGTTAATCCTGCTGGCAACAGTTATTGTGCTGTTAATGCAGCGCTACCGGCGCAATCAGTATCGCCGCACAGCACTGCTAGAGTTGCATAAGCTTCCAGCCGATGAGGACAATCAGACCTTTGCTTTGCAGCTCAACACGCTGCTCAAACGCACCGCCATCAGCGCCTATGGCGAAAATGCCTGCGCCACCTTGCACGGGGAAAAGTGGCTGGCTTTTTTACGCACAAGTGCGCCCAAACTCAACGCTGAAAATGCCCGGCCCTTGGCAGACGCCGCTTACCAGGCCAACCCAAGTCTCGACCAAGCCGCTTTGCGCGCTTATGCCGCCAGCTGGATTAAACATCACCAGAAAAAATCAGCGCTAATACGGAGGGGCAAGCATGTTTGAGTTTGGCTTGCTCTGGTTGCTAGTGCTGTTGCCTGCCCCCTTACTTATGCGCTGGGTAAAGCCCAAAACCGATTCGGCCCCCGCTATTCAAGTGCCGTTTTACCAAAGCGCGGCAGCGCTGGCGGGCAGCGGAGAGATAAAACGCAAACGCCTGGGTAAAGGCCTCACCCTGTGGCTTATTTGGAGCTTGCTGGTGACCGCAGCGGCGGACCCACGCTGGATTGGTGAGGCGCAGTCACAACCCTACAGCGGTCGCGATATGATGCTCGCGGTGGATATTTCCAAGAGTATGGAAATTCGCGATATGTTGCCGCCGGGCATTGTCGCCATGCAGTTTCAAAACGGCGAACCCATTAACCGCTTGGTCGCGGTGAAAGCCGTGGTGGGAGATTTTGTGCAAAGACGCAAGGGCGACCGCCTGGGCCTTATTTTATTTGGTGATCAGGCCTATGTGCAGGCGCCGTTAACCTACGACACCCAAACCGTTAACCAGCTTTTGCAAGAGGCGCAAATAGGCTTTGCCGGGGGGGCCACCGCCATTGGCGACGCTCTAGGCCTTGCCATTAAACGCTTACGCGAACGCCCCGAGGGCAGCCGCCGTATTATTCTGCTCAGCGATGGCGCTAACACCGCCGGTAACACCGAGCCATTGGAAGCTGCGCGCATTGCCGCCGACATGGGCGTTAAGGTGTATACCATTGGCTTCGGCTCCAATCGCTCGACCGGGGGCTTCTTCAGCCGCAGCGCCTCGGCAGATTTAGACGTACGCACCCTGCAGCAAATTGCCGAGCTGACCGGCGGTGCATTTTTCCGCGCCGAATCTACCGAAGAACTGGCCGCAGTGCACAAACAACTGGATGCCCTCGAACCCATCGAACTGGACGAACGCACCGTGCGTCCGATGAATCGGCTGTTTTACTGGCCCCTGGGTGTGGCGCTGTTGCTCTCAGCACTACTGGCCGCCAGCCGCATTCACCTCGGCCGCACCAAGGCCAATGGAGGACTGTCGTGACGCTTGCCGACTTTCACTTTATTCGCCCCTGGGCCCTGCTGGCGTTAGTGCCACTGTTGCTGATTGCCATTTTATTGTGGTTTTCGCGCACCCGATTGGGCGGTTGGCAGTCTCTGATTGCGCCAGAGCTACTGGCGGCGCTGAGCGACGGCAAGCAGAAAAAACAATCGCGCTTTTACCTGGTGGTGCTCAGTTTAGCCTGGATACTAGCCTGCCTCGCCCTTGCCGGCCCCACCTGGGAGCGCGCCCCAAGCCAGGTACACCGTCAGTCAGATGCGTTAGTGATTTTGCTGGATTTATCGCCCTCAATGATTGGCGACGACATCAAACCCAGCCGCCTAGTGAGGGCCCGGTTAAAAATTGCCGACTTGCTGCAGCGGCGCGACCAGGGGGAAACGGCCATGCTGGTGTACGCCGATGACGCCCATGTCGTGACACCGCTTAGCGAAGACACCGAAACCATTCAGTCGCTCTTGCCCGTGCTGTCGCCGGGCATGATGCCAGTGCCCGGCAGTCGCCCCGAAGCGGGCGTAGAACGCGCTATCGCCCTGCTGCAAGATGCCGGTTTTGATCGCGGCCGCCTGCTTTTACTGACCGATGGGGTTGCCTCCAGCGCGCAACGCACCATTGCCGATTTGCTGGCCGAAACCCCCTACACGCTTTCCATTATGGGCATAGGCAGCGATG